>JBFEUI010000090.1:0-12033 GCA_041547565.1 Thiohalomonadaceae bacterium | reverse complement strand
GCTTCACGCTTCACGCTTCACGCTTCACGCTTCACGCTTCACGCTTCACGCTTCACGCTTCACGCTTCACGCTTCACGCTTCACGCTGCTATTCTTTTCTACGCTCCCGGCGCAGACGGGCCGACTGGATCTCGAGCGTGTGTTTGACCAGTGCCTCACGCGCGATGCCGGAGATCTGCTCAAAGTCGACGCCAACACAGTAGGGGTGCGGTCCCTCTTCACTCTTCTGTTCACTGTGAATGACCCGGGCGTAGGCCTGGATGTGCAGGTGGCTGGGAAACAGCATCAGGTCGACCAGCAACAGCGTGCCGTTCTGCAATGCCTTGGGGGAAGGGAATGCCAAGCCTCCGGCACTGAGATTGACACGGGTGTTGGGTTTGAGCGCTTCACCAAGCTGTTCGCCGACGACGGTGCGGGCGATAAGCTCGATGCGCTTGTCGAGCAGCGCAAGGTACTGGGCGATCTCCGGCTGGCTCTTGCGGATGCCGGCAAGGATGTTGCCAGACTGGCTGGCCAGCGCCTGAAGTTTTAACCCGAGGTTTCCCGCGTCGACCGTGTCGTGCTGGATGCCGTCCAGCGGCTGTTGTGCCAGCATCTCTTCCGGGACCACCTTGCACTTGAGGTAGACCTCGTCATCGATGCGAAAATATTCGCGCTGGTCGGTATCCGTGCCGTGCTCCATGTTGCCTCCGGTTTTTTCATAGGGCGCCTCGTGGGGCGCCTGTCTCTGGCGGGCATGGCCCGCCCTATGAACCAGAGATCCAGCGTGGTGACACCGCTCGGACTGCCCACCAGCACCACATCGGCCGGACGCATGGCAAACAGCCCGTTGGTGACGACACCGGTGATGTTGTTGAGCTGGGCCTCCAGCTTGGCCGGTTCCATGATCTCAAGGCCGTGCACGTCGAGAATGACGTTGCCGTTGTCGGTGACAAAGCCGTCGCGGTAAACCGGCTCGCCACCGAGCTTGACCAGTTCGCGTGCTACATAGCTGCGCGCCATGGGAATGACCTCGACCGGCAGCGGGAATTTACCCATGATATCGACCACCTTGGTCTCATCCACGATACAGACAAATTTTTTGCTGGCAGCCGCGACAATCTTCTCGCGCGTCAGTGCACCGCCGCCGCCCTTGATCAGGTGGCCGTGCCTGTTGGTCTCGTCGGCACCGTCGACATACACGGAGATCTCATTCACGCTATTGAGATCCAGCACCTCGATACCGTGGCCGCGCAGCCGCTCGGCACTTGCCTCGGAGCTGGCGACGGTGCCGTTGATCTTGTGTTTGATTTCCGCCAGGTAATCGATAAAGAAGTTGGCCGTTGAGCCGGTGCCGATGCCGATAATGGTGTCGGGCACGACATATTCCAGTGCCGCCCTGGCGACGGCCTGCTTCATTTCATCCTGGTTCATTGTCAGTTTTCCCTCAAAGGTTCGAGTTATTGTTTTGCATTTTATCAGGCTCGCCCTGAGCGGGCCATTGTTTAAAAATCAGGCTACAAGAGCAAAGATGCCAGTGATAAAGCACAAAGGGTGCGTTGCCCATGCCAATATCAACCACATTTTCCATCGATTCCCTTGTATCTTGTATCTTGAATCTTTTATCTTGTGCCAATGCT
Organism: Thiohalomonadaceae bacterium; assembly: GCA_041547565.1. GTDB lineage: Bacteria > Pseudomonadota > Gammaproteobacteria > Thiohalomonadales > Thiohalomonadaceae > JBFEUI01. Next base: position 10,414 of record JBFEUI010000090.1, on the reverse strand, counting down.
AAACGAATACATAAAACGCATCCTCGATGCCCGCGTCTATGACGTGGCGATCGAAACACCGCTTGACCGGGCACCGGGACTTTCCCAGCGTCTCGACAACCGCGTCTGGCTGAAACGGGAGGACCTGCAGCCGGTCTTCTCCTTCAAGCTGCGCGGCGCCTACAACAAGATGGTGCAGCTGTCGTCCGAGGAACGCGCGCGCGGGGTGATCGCCGCCTCGGCGGGCAACCACGCACAGGGGGTGGCGCTGTCGGCCGGTCGCCTGGGGCTCGAGGCGCTCATCGTGATGCCCAAGACCACGCCCGACATCAAGGTCGCGGCGGTGGAGGCGCGCGGTGCTAAAACCGAACTGCACGGTAACACCTACGACGATGCCTACCAGCATGCCCGCAAGCTGGCCGAGGAGCGGGGGCTGACCTTCGTGCACCCCTATGACGATCCGGATGTTATCGCCGGACAGGGCACCATCGCGATGGAGATACTGCGCCAGCACAGTGGTCGTATCGATGCCATCTTTGTGCCGGTCGGCGGCGGCGGGCTGATTGCCGGCGTGGCCTCCTACATCAAGTACCTGCACCCCGAGACGCGCGTGATCGGTGTGGAGCCGGAGGATGCGCCGTGTCTGCACCATGCCCTGGAGGCGGGTGAACGGGTGGTACTCGAGCAGGTGGGTATCTTTGCCGACGGTGTGGCGGTGCGGCAGGTCGGCGAGGAGCCGTTTCGTATTGCCCGGAAATATGTCGACGAGGTGGTGCTGGTCACCACCGACGAGATCTGTGCGGCGATCAAGGATATCTTCGAGGACACCCGCTCAATAACCGAACCGGCCGGTGCCCTGGCTGTGGCGGGAATGAAAAAGTACGTGGAGCGGGAGGGATGCAGCGGACAGGACCTGGTCGCTATTGACTCCGGCGCCAATATCAACTTCGATCGCCTGCGCCACGTGGCCGAACGCTCGGAACTGGGTGAGCGTCGCGAGGCCCTGCTGGCCGTGACCATACCCGAGCGTCCCGGCAGTTTCCGCCAGTTTTGCGAGACCCTGGGTCAGCGCTCCATCACCGAGTTCAACTACCGCTACTCGGATCGCAACGACGCCCACGTATTTGCCGGGATACAGATGGCGCAGGGGCGCGATAAGGAGAAGAATGAACTGATCGACAGGCTGCGCCAGAACGAGTACCCGGTTGTCGATATGACCGACAACGAGATGGCCAAGCTGCACGTGCGTTACATGGTCGGTGGCAGGGCCACGGTGGAGAACGAGCGACTGATCCGCTTCGAGTTCCCGGAGCGCCCCGGCGCCCTGCTGCGCTTCCTCGACCACCTGGGACAGCACTGGAATATAAGCCTGTTCCACTACCGCAACCACGGTGCCGCCTACGGCCGGGTGTTGGCGGGCATCCAGGTGCCGACCGGAGACAACGAGGCCTTTCTCACCTTTTTGGAGAAGGTCGGCTATCGCTGGTGGGAGGAGACGGAAAATCCGATCTATGGACTCTTTTTGAGGTGAATGGGTAAATTGGGTGAATAGGGGATTCCGTTAGACGTAAAATGATATAGGGCGCCCTGTGGGCGCCGGAATACGGTGGGCATGGCCCGTGCCGTAAAAGGTGAAGCGTTAAATGAGATAGGGCGCCCCATGGGCGCCGCTGATGGCGGGCATGGCCCGCCCTATGGCCCTACAACCCGTACCGCCCTTCATCCGTCACGATACCTTCCAGCGGGATGTCCCACGGCTCACAGGGTAGTGACTCCACCTTCTGAAACTCATAAGCTGTGCCGAGCAGACGCGGTTTGTTCCAGTGTTTCCTTCGTCCGAGATAGGCGAGGGTGCGGTCGTAGTAGCCGCCGCCCATGCCCAGGCGATTGCCCTGTTCGTCAAAGGCGACCAGCGGGGTGAGCAGCAGGTCCAGGGTCCAGACCGGACGCATGGCCGACCAGTTGTGCGCCGGCTCGGGGATGGCGAAGCGGTTCAGCAGCAGGTGTTCGCCCGGTGCATAGGGCGCGAACCACAGGCGGTTGTGGTAGATCGGACTCAATACCGGCAGGTAGCACCTTTTGCCCATGGCGCAGGCCTGGGCGATCAGCGGGCGCAGGTCGACCTCGCCGTCATTGGGCAGGTAGAAGGCGATGTGGCGGCTGCGCAGAAACAGCGACAGGCGGGCCAGATGCCGGTTGAGGGCCATGGAGCGGCGCTGTTGTTCCCGGGGAGGAAGCTTGCGACGGCGTTCTCGCATCAGCCTGCGAATATCTGAACGGGATTGTGGGGCCGTCATGGCGTGGCTCTACTCTGCGGGTATGCTGTGTGTAAATTAGGCGGGTCTCCTCCGCCTGTGCCGTTAGCGCTTTCGTTCTTGAACCAGCAGGTTCAAGTGGGGACAACGGTGGCTACGTCAGGCTTTCCGTTTACCGGACATGCACACGGTAGCCGCTTTATGTCCCCGGGGTAGTGATTAGGCTCAAGAAAATACCCGGCGCCTCACGAACACCGCAGGGGAGACCCTTGTGAACTATTGTACCGTAGCACTGGCGAAAACCCCATGGGCTTCGGTGGGTGGTGCTACAGGGTTAATTGCCTGTCCTCGTCGGAGAGGATCGAATCGATCTTGTCCTGCATCAGTTTGATGCGGGTTTTGAGTGACTGGTCGTGCGCCTGTTCCCCGCTCATCTCCTCGAGCAGTTCATGGGCGATATTCAGTGCTGCCATGACAGCGACCCTCTCGGTACCGATGGTTTTTCCGCTGGCGCGAATTTCGCGCATTTTGTTGTCGACCATGCGGGCAGACTCATGCAGGGCGGGCCGTTCGTCCGGTTCACAGGCGACCAGATATTCCTTGTCCAGAATGGTGATCTTCTCCTGCGCCAAGGTTAAGCCCCCTCTTCCATGGATTTGAGTCGACTGATCATCGCCTCAACCCGGTTGCGGGCCATTTCGGTTTTTTCGATCAGGCGCGCCCGCTCGTTAAGCAGTGCCGACTGGCTCTCGCGCAACGAACCGTTCTCCCGTTTAAGCTGTTCAACGGTCTGAATCAGGTCGTCTACACGCCGCTCCAGGTTGAGAAGGTCCGAATCGTCTACACTCATTTTTTTCTCTTATTGGCTATTAGCTAACCTTAAGTATGTCGGTTATGTGCCTAAAAAAACACAAATTTTCCAGACATTCAAGCATTGACCGTTATTGCAGGCAAATCAACCGTGCACAAAAGCCGTCATTGTCGGTGGTCAACAGCCAACGCAGGGGATAGGATCGCATTTTTGCAATCAACAAGATAGAGCGATTATGAGCGATAACAGCGATGCCATTGGCAGGCTTGCAGGTGCCCTCGAGCAGCTACAGTCCGATTACACGGCGGAGGAGTGCCACGGTATCCTGACCGGGCTGTTCTGTGCCAGGGGTAAACTGGAGCAGGAGGAGTGGCTTGCGTTTATCGCCCCCGATGCGGATCGCAATGACCTGCTTGTGACCGAATCGCTGGCCGTACTCGAGGCGCTCCACGCCGAGACCCTTGCCCTGCTCAACGACAGCAACCTCGGCTTCCAGCCGTTGCTGCCGGCGGACGATGTGCCGCTGGCCCAGCGGGTCAGGGCACTGGGCCTGTGGTGTGACGGCTTTATCCTCGGCTTGAGCGAGGGGGGGATTGCCGAGCCGGCCAAATTGCCCGGTGACAGCGGCGAGGTGATCGAGGACCTGCTGGAGATCGCGCGCATCGACAGTTACGACCTGTCCGATGACGAGGAGGATGAGGCGGCCATTACCGAACTGGAGGAGTTCGTCCGTACTGCCGTGCTGCTGATCAACGAAGAGTTGAATCCGACCAAGGCACCGCCACGGGAGGAGCTTACGCTTCACTAGGCGTTAAAGGCTGCCTTGGGTATGTAAACGCGTACAATTTTTGCACTTTTTCTAATTTGATTCTGTGTCTATCATCGGCTCATGAATAAAAGCGAATTCCAAAGACGCCGTAAACGGTTGATGCAGGCGATGGGCAAGAACGCCATCGCCATTGTGCCCGCGGCACCCCAGCGTGCCCGTAACCGTGATGTGGAGTACAACTATCGCCCCGACAGCGACTTCTACTACCTGACCGGCTTTGCCGAGCCACGGGCGGTAGCCGTGATGATTCCCGGCCGTGAACACGGTGAATACATTCTGTTCTGCCGTGAGCGTGATCCGGAGATGGAGACCTGGAACGGTCGCATGGCAGGGCTGGAAGGGGCGATGGAGGCGCATGGCGCCGACGATGCCTTCCCCATCACTGATATCGACGAGATATTGCCGGGGCTGCTGGAGAACCGCGAGCGGGTGTTCTACACCATGGGGGCCGATCCCGATTTTGATCGCCAGGTGACCGAGTGGATCAATATCCTGCGCAAAAAGTCGCGTGCCGGGGTGCATACCCCGGGCGAGTACGTGGCACTGGATCACATCCTGCACGATATGCGGCTGTACAAGAGTGCCGCCGAGCAGCGCGCCATGCGCAAGGCGGCGACAATCTCCGCGGCTGCCCATCGGCGTGCCATGCAGGTGTGCCGGCCCGGGATGATGGAGTACCAGCTGGAGGCGGAACTGCTGCATGAATTTATGCAGCACGGCGCGCGTGAGGCGGCCTACCCCTCTATCGTCGGTGGCGGGGAGAACGGCTGTATTCTGCATTACACCGAAAATGCCGCGCGTCTGAATGACGGCGAACTGGTGCTGATCGATGCCGGCAGCGAATACGAGTACTACGCCTCGGATATCACCCGCACCTTTCCGGCCAACGGCCGCTTCTCCAAATCACAGCGCGCCCTCTACGAACTGGTGCTGGAGGCGCAGTATGCGGCGATCGAGCAGGTCCAGCCGGGCAACCACTGGAACCAGCCCCATGAGGCGGCGGTGAAGGTGCTGACCCGGGGGCTGGTGAAGCTGGGGCTGCTCAAGGGGCAGCTGAACAATCTCATCAAAAAAGAGGCCTATCGCCGTTTCTATATGCACCGTACCGGCCACTGGCTGGGGATGGACGTGCACGATGTCGGCGACTACAAGGTGGGTGAGGAGTGGCGTGTGCTGGAACCGGGCATGGTGCTGACCATTGAGCCGGGTCTCTATATTCCGTCCGGCAGCAAGGGTGTGGCGAAGAAGTGGTGGAACATCGGTATCCGCATCGAGGACGATGTACTGGTGACCAAAGAGGGCCACGAGGTGTTGAGCGCCGGGGCGCCTAAGACGGTGGAAGAGATAGAGGCGGTTATGGCGTAAAACGTAAAGCGTGAATCGTGAAACGCGAGGGTTGACGGGTTCCGGCCAGGGTATACCATCAATTCACGACTCACGACTCACGACTCACGACTCACGACTCACGACTCACGACTCACGACTCACGACTCACGTATCTATGGACTACGACCTACTCATCATCGGCGGCGGCATGGTTGGCGCCTCGCTGGCGGTGGCGCTGAAGGCGGTGCCGCTGCGCATCGGCATCGTCGAGGCGGTGCCGTTCTCCTCTGCCGAACAGCCCAGCTATGACAGCCGTGCCATCGCCCTGTCCCAGGGCTCAAAGCGTATCCTCGATGCCATCGGGGTATGGCAGGCGATGGGCGAGCTGGGGGTTACCCCCATTACCCGGATACACGTCTCAGACCGCGGCCACTTCGGGGCCACCCGCATGTCGGCAGCAGACGAGAGAGTGGAGGCGCTCGGTTATGTGGTCGAGGCCGCCGTCATGGGCCGTGCCTTTGCCCCTGCGCTCGAATCCCTGCCGAACACCGACCTGATCTGCCCGGCCCGCATTACCGGCGTCACGGTCAAGGATGAACAGGTTGAAGTGGAGCTTGAACACGACGGTCAGCACAGGCGCCTGACCAGCCGCCTGCTGGTGGCCGCCGATGGCGGCCGCTCCACGGTGCGCGAGATGCTGGGGGCAAAAACCTTCGGTCTCGGTTACGGCCAGACGGCGGTGATCGCCAACATCGTCACAGACCGGGCGCATGAGGGCTTTGCCTACGAGCGCTTTACCGACAGCGGTCCGCTGGCACTGCTGCCGAGCAATGCCCCCCGGGGGTGGCCGGGTGAGGAGCATGGTAACCGGCGCTGGTCGCTGGTGTGGACGGTGCACGATGAGAACGTGGAACAGGTGATGGGTCTCGGCGATGGCGCCTTCATCGCCGCACTGCAGCGACGCCTGGGGCGGCGTGCGGGGCGGGTGGTGGAGAGCGGGCCGCGCAGTGCCTACCCGTTGAGCCTGCTCTATGTGAAGGACCATGTGCGGCCCCGCGTCACCTTCATCGGCAATGCCGCCCACCTGATCCACCCGGTCGGCGGGCAGGGCTTCAATCTCGGGCTGCGCGATGCGGCGGAACTGGCCGAGGTGGTGGCTGACAGCGCACGGCGCGGTGAAGACCCGGGCACGCTGGAGAACCTCAAGGCCTATGCCGAGTGGCGGCGCCCCGACTACCTCAGGGTGATGGGCATGACCGACGGCCTGGTCAGGACCTTTTCCAATAATTTCACGCCGCTTGTTGTCGCGCGCAACCTGGGGCTGCTCGGCATGGACTTGTTGCCCGGCCTGCGCCACGGCTTTGCCCGCCAGTTCATGGGGCTGTCGGGGAAACAGCCCAAACTTTCTCTTGGCAAACCTCTGGCACCGAGGGATTAATTTCGCTTGGCCACAAAGCTTCTAGTGTCTAGGAGCTAGTGTCTAGGAAAAGAAATATGGACAATTCAGCAGAACCTAGAACCTAGAACCTAGAACCTATGACATACGACATCCTCATTATCGGCGGCGGCATGGTGGGCGCCACCATCGCCTGTACCCTGGGCGACAGCCCGTTTCGCATCGGCGTGATCGAGGCCCACGAGGCGAAAGGTCTCTGGCCGCGCGAGCAGTACGATATCCGCGTCAGCGCCATCACCCGTGCCACCCAGAACGTGTTCGAGCTGGTGGGTGCCTGGGAGGGCATGGCCGCCCGGCGTATTACCCCCTACGGCCACATGCACGTGTGGGATGCCACCGGCAGCGGTGCCATCGACTTCGACTGCGCCGATATCGGTGAGCCGGACCTGGGCCATATCATTGAAAACAGCGTGATCCTCGACGCGCTGCTCGAGCGTATGGGTCAATTTGAGAACATCGACCTTATCTGCCCGGCGCAGGTGAGCAGGCTGGAGTGCGACGGCCGGTATGCCACGATTAGCCTGGCCGATGGGAAAACGCTTTCAGCCGAACTGGTAATCGCCGCCGACGGGGCAAACTCCTGGGTGCGGGATCAGGTGGGGATTGCCACCACCGGCTGGTCCTACGACCAGAGCGCCGTGGTGGCGACGATCACCACGGAGCGGTCCCACGGGGGCACCGCCTACCAGCGCTTCATGCCGGAGGGGCCGCTGGCCTTCCTGCCGATGCCCGAGGGCCTGAGTTCCATCGTCTGGTCGACCACGCCGGAGCGGGCCGAGGAACTGGTGGCGATGGAAGAGGGGCTGTTTCTCGACGAGCTGCAGCAGGCCTTCGGTGACACCCTGGGATGTATGGGGGCGACCGGCCCGCGCGGCGCCTATCCGTTGATCCTCAAGCATGCCAACAGCTATGTAGCCGAACGGGTGGTGCTCGCCGGTAATGCCGCCCATGCCATCCATCCGTTGGCCGGGCAGGGGCTCAACCTGGGCGTTTCCGATGCGGCGGCCCTGGCCGAGGTGCTGTTAAGTGCCCACCGCGAAGGAAAGCCGCCGGGTGATTACGGGGTGCTGCGCCGCTACGAGCGTTGGCGCAAGGCCGATAACGTGACGGTGATGGCGGCGATGGACGGCTTCAAGCGCCTGTTCAGCAACGACAGCATGCCGTTGAGCCTGCTACGCAACCTGGGGCTGACCCTGGCCGAGCGCTCCGGCCCGCTCAAGCACAGGATGATCCGCCGTGCCATGGGGCTGGATGGGGACCTGCCGCGATTGTGCCGCGGCCTGCCGTTGAACGGGTAAGCGGCGGGCTTGGTTTTATGCCCGCCTGGGGGTATAGTTTCCATTCGATATAGGTCTTGCAGGAGAGAGTGGGGCGCACCCACCGCCGAAGGCGCAACCCGCCCGGAAACGCTCAGGCAAAAGGACTGCAGTGACCCATCGACTCTGGAGAGAGACCGAACAGGTCCGCCGAAGGGGCAAAGCTCTCAGGTTTGTGTAGCACCATACGGGGTACACTGGGACAGAGGGGCGACGAAAGATCGTGACACAGGCGATTTTTCGTCGCCCTTTTTTTATGTCCATGGATGGACGGTATGTGACGAACAGGGATGTTCGAATGTCGCGAACGGATAGGGATGTCCGTTTGTGAGCGACCCGCGGGCGCAGGGTAAAGAGAAAAGATACAAGAGGAAAGAGAAAAGCTCTGGCAACAAAACATGACTGTTCGCGAAGTGACAATTCCGGTCTTCGACTACTCCCGTGAACCCAACGCCGGGCGCATGCCGGACTGGGTGCGCCAGTCGCTGGCCGGGGGTGACTATGCCGCGACGTCCAGGCAGGTGCACGGCAACGGCCTGCACACGGTGTGCGAGGAGGCGCGTTGCCCCAACCGTGGCGAGTGCTGGGGACGCGGCACGGCAACCTTCATGTTGCTGGGCGACACCTGTACCCGTGCCTGCGGTTTTTGTGCGGTAAAGACCGGCCGGCCGGCGACGGTGGATGAGGATGAGCCGCGGCGCATCGCCGAGGCGGTCCGCAGCATGGGACTGGAGTATGTGGTGCTCACCTCGGTCAACCGGGATGAACTGAAGGACGGCGGTGCTGCCATCTATGCTGAGACGCTGGCGGCGCTGTGGGAGAAGCTGCCGCAGCTGGGTGTGGAGCTGCTCACCCCCGACTTCCGTGGTGTGCAGCCGCAGGCGCTGGCGGCCATTACCGGCGTACTCGGTGAGCACAAGCTGGTGTGGGGGCACAACGTCGAGACCGTTCCCTCGCTGTATAAAAGGGTGCGCAAGGGCAGCCGATACGAGCGTTCCCTCGATATGCTGGCACTGGCGGCCACACACCCGCAGGTGGAGGCCAAGTCGGCCTTGATGCTGGGGCTGGGAGAGCGGTTTGAGGAGGTGGTGGCCGTGATGCATGACCTGCGCGATGCGGGTGTGAGACGGCTGGCACTGGGCCAGTACCTGCGACCGACCCGCTATCACCTGCCGGTAAAAGAGTACATCCACCCCGATACCTTCGCCGCCTATGAGCGTGAGGCAAAAGCGTTGGGCTTCGGTTGGGTGAAGGCCGGAGCAATGGTAAGAAGCTCCTACCTCGCCGAGGAATAGGCAGGCCTGAGTAGGTAATGCTGAGTACGCAAAGACGCTAAGTACGCAGAGATAATTATCATCGCATGTGGTTCTTTGTGCTCTCTGCGCCTTGGCGAACTTTGCGTTAATGACACAATACAGGACGGAGGCGACACAACTTGGGTAAGAAGACACCGTTATACGACGCCCATGTGGCACTCGGTGCCAAGATGGTTGATTTTGCCGGTTGGGATATGCCCATCCACTACGGTTCGCAGATCGAGGAACACCACCACGTACGCCAGTCAGCCGGCATGTTCGATGTCTCCCACATGTGCGTGGTGGATATTCAGGGGGCACGCAGCCGCGAGTTCCTGCGCTACCTGCTGGCCAACGATGTGGCGCGCCTCGACGGCAAGCCGGGCAAGGCGCTCTACAGTTGCATGCTGAACAACCGTGGCGGTGTGATCGACGACCTCATCGTCTATAACATGGACACCACCTGGTATCGCATGGTGGTCAATGCCGGTACCCGGGACAAGGACCTGGCCTGGCTGGCGCGCCACACCGACTCGTTCGGGGTCGAGTACGAAGAGCGCAGCGATCTGGCGATGATCGCCGTGCAGGGGCCGAATGCCCGTGCCCATGTGCACGCATTGATGAAAGACCACGCAACCGAGCTGATGGGACTGGAGCGCTTCAGCGCCCTGGAGGCGGGTGACAGGTTCGTGGCACGTACCGGCTATACCGGCGAGGACGGCTACGAGATTATTCTGCCCGAGGACGATGCCGAGGAGTTGTGGAATGCCCTCTACGAGTCGGGCGTACACCCATGTGGTCTGGGCGCGCGCGACACCCTGCGCCTTGAGGCCGGGATGAGCCTCTACGGCCAGGACATGGACGAGGACACCAGCCCGCTGATTGCCGGGCTCGGCTGGACCATTGCCTGGGATGCAAACGGGCGCGAGTTTATCGGCCGCGATATCCTGGAGGCGCAGCGCGCCGACGGCCTGCCGGAGAAGATGGTCGGCCTGGTACTTGAGGCAAAAGGCGTGCTGCGTGCCCACCAGAAGGTGTTTGCCAACGGCGGCGAGGGCGAGATCACCAGCGGCAGTTTTTCCCCGACCCTGGGGCGGGCGATTGCCCTGGCACGTATCCCGGTCGGCGATATGGGCGAGTGTGAGGT
>JBFEUI010000089.1:0-12035 GCA_041547565.1 Thiohalomonadaceae bacterium | reverse complement strand
TCGGTGCTCAGCTTGTTGGCAACCATGTAGAGCGCCATGTCACCCACGGCCTTGGAGGTGGGGGTGACCTTGACGATATCACCCAGCATCCGGTTTACGTCGGCGTAGATGTTGCGCACCGTGGTCCACTTGTCCGCCAGCCCCAGGGCCCGTGCCTGCTCGTAGAGGTTGGTGTACTGGCCGCCGGGCATCTCGTGCTGGTAGAGGTCGGAGGTGGAGGGCAGCACCGGGCTTTCGAACGGGGTGTAGAACTCGCGGGTCAGGCGCCAGTAGTCGGCCAGTTCGTCAAGGTGGCCGGCGTTCAACCCGGTGTCGCGATCGGTGAAGCGCAATGATTCGACCAGGGTGTTCAGGTTGACCTGTGAGGTGCCGCCGGAGAGCGGCGCCATGGCCAGATCGGCGATGTCCACGCCCGCCCCCGCGGCATTGAGGATGGAGGCGGCGGCAATGCCGGAGGTGTCGTGGGTGTGGAAGTGGATCGGGATGCCGATCTCCTGCTTCAGCGTGCTGACCAGCAGGGCGGCGGCCTGCGGTTTGCACAGGCCGGCCATGTCCTTGATGGCGAGGATGTTCGCACCCATCCGCTCCAGTTCCCGGGCGAGGGTGACGTAGTAGTTGAGATCGTACTTGGTGCGGTTCGGGTTGGTGATATCCCCGGTGTAGCAGATGGAGGCCTCGCAGATGGCACCGCTCTCGCGCACCGTTTCCATTGCCACTTTCATATTCGGTGTCCAGTTCAGGGCATCGAAGACACGGAACACATCGATGCCGGCGTTTGCCGCCTCCTTGATAAAGCTGCGCACCACGTTGTCGGGGTAGTTGTGGTAACCGACGGCACTGGAGGCGCGCAGCAGCATCTGGAACAGGATGTTGGGGATGCGCTCGCGCATCTCGGCCAGCCGCTGCCAGGGGCACTCCTTGAGAAAACGCATTGAGGTGTCGAAGGTGGCACCGCCCCACATCTCCAGCGAGAACAGTTCCGGCGCCAGGCGGGCGTAGCTGTCGGCGATGTTGAGCATGTCCAGGCTGCGCAGGCGCGTGGCCAGCAGCGACTGGTGGGCATCGCGGAAGGTGGTGTCGGTGATAAACAGCCGCTGTTGCTCACCGATCCAGTCGGAGAACTTCTCGGCACCGAGTTCCAGGAAGACGTCACGTGTGCCCCGGGGCAGCGCCTCATCGGCATCGAGTGTCGGCAGCGGCACCGCTTCGCGGCGGGTGGCGCAGGGCCGGTCTGTGACCAGCGGATTGCCGTTGACGATGACATCGCCGATAAAACTGAGCAGCTTGCTGGCGCGGTCGAGCCGTTCGGGAAAATCGAACAGATGCGGATTTTCGTCGATAAAGCGGGTGGTGCATTCTCCGCGCTGGAAGGTTTCGTCCTGAAGCAGATTTTCCAGGAAATAGATGTTGGTCTTCACCCCACGAATACGAAACTCGTTCAGCACCCGCTGCATCCGGTTGATGGCATCGATAAAGCGGCGGCCGCGGGCGGTGACCTTGACCAGCATCGAGTCGTAGAACGGGTTGACCACGGCGCCGGTGAAGATGCTGCCCACATCCTTGCGGATGCCAAAGCCGCCGGCCGAACGGTAGTGGGTGATACGGCCGTAGTCGGGCATGAAGTTGTTGGCCGGGTCCTCGGTGGTGACACGGCACTGCAGGGCGTAGCCGTGGGTGCTTATGTCCTGTTGCGAACTGATGCCGATCTCCGGTGTGCTCAGCGCCAGCCCCTGGGCGACCAGCAGTTGCAGCTTGACGATGTCGTAGCCGACCACCTCTTCGGTGACGGTGTGTTCGACCTGGATGCGCGGGTTGACCTCGATGAAGAAAAAGCGGTTGGTATCGGCATCGACCAGAAATTCCACCGTGCCGGCGTTGTAGTAGCCGACCTCCCTGCCGATGGCGATGGCCGCATCACACAGTTGCTGCTGCAATTCAGCTGGAATGTTGGGGGAGGGGGCGATCTCGATCACCTTCTGGTGGCGGCGCTGCACCGAGCAGTCACGCTCGTAGAGGTGGATCAGGTTGCCGTGCTGGTCGCCCATCAACTGGACCTCGATATGCCGGGCCCGTTCGATGAAGTTTTCAACAAAGATGTCGGGACTGCCGAAGGCGGTCATCGACTCGCTGCGAGCCTGTTCGAAGGCGCCGGCGAACTCATCGGCGCTGTGTACCACGCGCATGCCGCGGCCGCCACCGCCATGGGCCGCCTTCAGGATCACCGGGAAGCCGAGTTCTTCGGCGACAGCCAAGCCCTCGTCGACACTTTCGATCGCCTTGTTCATGCCGCCGAGGATCGGCACATCGGCCGCTTCGGCGATGGCGCGGGCCGAGGTCTTGTCACCGAGCCGGCGTAGGGCATCGAGGGGTGGGCCGACAAAGATGATGTCGTTGTCGGCACAGGCCTGGGCAAAGTCGGGATTTTCGGAGAGAAAACCGTAACCGGGGTGGATGGCATCGACATCGTGTTCCTTGGCGATGGCGATAATGCGATCAATGTCGAGGTAGGACTTCAGCGGCTCGCCTTCCTCGCCCAGCTGATAGGCCTCGTCCGCCTTGAAACGGTGCAGGGCATGACGGTCCTCGTAGGCGTAGATGGCCACCGTGCGGATCCCCAACTCGTGAGCGGTGCGAAAAACGCGTATGGCGATCTCGCTACGGTTGGCAACCAGCAGTTTATTGATCTTCTTCATAGCCACTCCATCCTCAGACTGTGTTCAGCCGGTCGGGCCATTGTTACACAAAGAGTAGTGTTAATGGATTAATTATTAGAATGTCCAGTATTGGTTTGGCAAATGTTTAAATGAAAAAAATTGCTGCTGTGTGTACGCAGGGCATCGTTGCCCGATGTCGCTTTAAGGGCATTTGAGCAGTTGGTCAGGCGGGGTGCGCTACCCAAAGCAGGGTATGGCATGCGGCCCCCTTTTTTGAGAAGCTAGAGGCCGTGGATACACAACTGATAGACAGTTTCGGTCGCCGCATTGACTACCTGCGGGTCTCCGTGACCGACCGGTGCAACTACCGCTGCTTCTACTGCATGCCGCCGGAAGGCATCAAGGGCGGCAAGCAGAGCACGTTTCTCAGCTATGAGGAACTGACGCGTATTATCCGCATCTTCTCCGAGCTCGGTGTCAGGAAGGTGCGGCTGACCGGTGGCGAACCGCTGGTGCGCCGCCATATTGTCAACCTTGTGGAACAGATTGCCGCGCTGCCCGGCATTGACGATGTCTCACTCTCCACCAATGCACACCTGCTTGAGCAGCACGCCCGCACGCTCAAACAGGGTGGCCTGAATCGCGTCAATATCTCCATCGACTCACTGGTGCCCGAGACCTTCGCCGAGATCACACGCGGCGGCGATCTGGCCGCGGTGATCCGCGGTATTGATGCGGCCGTGGCGGCAGGACTGAATCCGGTCAAGCTCAACATGGTGGTGATGAAGGGGCTTAACGACCGGGAGATCGAGCCGATGCTCGACTTTGCGCATGCCCACGGGGCCCACCTGCGCTTTATCGAGACCATGCCGGTGGGCAGTTCCGGCATGGAGGGGGTGGCCCACTACTATCCGGCGGAGAAGATTCTGGAGCGGGTGCAAGGCCACTGCGGCTCTGAACTCGTCCCCGTGACGGGTGGGCAGGGGGCCGGGCCTGCACGCCACTACCAGACGCGGGATAAAAAGATGCGTGTCGGCATCATTACGGCGATGTCACAGCATTTTTGTGAGAGCTGCAACCGTGTGCGCCTGACCGCAAAAGGCGACCTGGTGCTCTGCCTGGGCAAGGAGAACAGCGTCGGCCTGCGCGAGGCGCTGCGCAGCGGGGCAACGGATGCTGAGCTCAAAAGGCTGATCCTGGCGGCCATCGACAAAAAGCCCGAACGCCACAGCTTTCTCGAAGCGGACAACGGTGCGGTGTTGCACGACATGTCGAGCCTGGGGGGCTAACCCTGTTTTCTTGCAACATTAAAATATTAGTCTAGTCTTATATATGTATCCCCGAATTTGATTGGTTATAAGCTCTAACGGCAATGTTGCCCCTGATAAAAAAGACAGAGAGATAACCCCTGATATCGAATCGCGCGGGTACCCACCGGCCCGGTGACTGGAACGCCAAACCCCAACGAGGTAGCAGGGCGTACGGTCACCGGGCCTTCGCATCTAGCGCCCCGGGCCTCAGCCGGCTACGAACAATTCCTAATCTTCGCTGACTTGACCTGCCTCAATTCAGCCAGTGAAAAATCACGCTATAGTCGCCCTCGTTTTTGGTGAATTTTTTCATCAAGACTACTTCAGCAATGGATTTGAGCCCGCCTTTTTGGCGGGCTTTTTTTTTATGTACAGGATGTACGGTACGCCGCGGGTCCATGGAGGGACAGGAGCGGCGTTGTGGCTTCACTGGAGCTTTCGTGCGAGAGCGGCGCTGAAATGTACGGGGTGCTCCTTCACATCCCTCGGCTCTGGCTTCCTGCTTTGCTCTACCTCCTGCATCCATGCAGTCGTGTGATCGCAGCACTTGTACTTCCTGTACAGCGTACGCCGCGGAGCACATGGATCCCTTGTGGGGTGAGAGCGCCGATCACTCGTAGCGCAGGGCCTCGATGGGCCGCAGGTGCGAGGCCTTGCGCGCCGGGTGCAGGCCAAAGAAGATGCCGACCATTGCCGAAAACAGGAAGGCGACCGCGATTGACCAGGGGGTGATGCTGACCGGGAACTGTGAGAAGCGGGCCAGGGCCAGGGCGCTGCCGATGCCGAGGACAATACCGAGAAGGCCGCCAGCGCCGCTCAGCACCAGCGCCTCCATCAGAAACTGCCACAGGATGTCGCGGCGCCGTGCCCCCAGGGCCATGCGGATGCCCACCTCACGGGTGCGTTCGGTGACCGAGACCAGCATGATGTTCATGATGCCGATGCCGCCGACCAGCAACGACACCGAGGCGATGCTGCCCAGCAGCCAGGTAAACACCCGTGCACTTTCCTCCGAGGCCTGCGCCAGTTCGGCCCGGTTGAACACGCGAAAGTCCTCCGGCTGACCGGCGGCGATGCGGTGACGCTTGCGCAGCAGATGTTTCACCTCATCCATGACCCTGAAGCTGGCCTCGCGCCCCCTGGTTTCCACCTCCATGTGGTCGATATAGGTGACCCCCATCAGCTTGCGTTGTGCGGTGGTCAGCGGGACAAAGACACGGTCATCCTGGTCCGAACCCCAGGCCGAGGCTCCCTTCTCCTCCAGCACTCCCAGAATGCGACAGGCCATCCCCTTCATTACCACGGTCTCGCCGATCGGATCGGCGATGCCGAACAGCTCGCGTGCCACGGTTTGCCCCAGCACGCACACATGGGCGGCCATCTTTAAATGCTGCGTGCTGAAAAACTCACCCGTGGCCAGTGGCCAACTGCGTACCTGGATATAGGACGGGGTGACCCCCTCGACCGCGGTACCCCAGTTGGTGCCGCGGTAGCGCACCTGGGCGGAGCCGCGAATGGAAGGCGAGACCGCCACCACCCCCGGCAGATCGGCAATGGCCTCGGCATCGTCAAGGTTCAGGGTGCTGGTGGTCCCGGCGCCGGTGCGCACGCCGCCCCGGGTTATCGAGCCGGGACGCACCACCAGGCTGTTGGTACCCATACTGGCCAGCTGGTCGGCGATACGCTCCTGGGCACCGGTGCCGACTGAGACCATGGTGATCACCGAGGCTACGCCGATAATTACGCCGAGGGTGGTGAGCATGGCGCGCACACGGTTGCGCCACAGGGCCTGTAGTGCCAGTTGCAGGGCGTCTGTCCAGTTCATCGGTCGGCCTCCAGCTTGCCGTCACGCAGGGTGAGCCTGCGGCTGGCACGATTGGCGATGTCCGCTTCATGGGTGATGACGATAACGGTCAATCCCTCCTCCTGGTTGAGCTGTACGAGAATGTCCATGATCTCGTGGCTGGTGCGGCTGTCCATGTTCCCGGTCGGTTCGTCGGCGAGCAGCAATGAGGGCTGGGTGACCAGTGCCCGGGCGATGGCGACACGCTGCTGTTGTCCTCCGGACAGCTGGTTGGGCAGATGGTTGAGCCGTTCGGCAAGGTCCATGCGCTGCAGGATGGCGCTGGCCCGCAGGCGTCGTTCCTTTTTGCCGATACCGGCGTAGATCAGCGGGGTTTCGACATTCTCAACGGCACTGGTGCGTGGTAGTAGGTTGAAGTTCTGAAACACGAAGCCAATCTCGCGGTTGCGCAGGGTGGCCAGTGCATCGGTATCCATGTGCGTCATGTCCTGGCCGTGTAACCGGTAGCGCCCCGTATCGGGGATATCCAGGCAGCCGACGATGTTCATCAGGGTGGATTTGCCCGAGCCGGAGGGGCCCGTGATGGCAAGAAACTCGCCCTGTCGGACGGTCAGGTCGATGCCGCGCAGGGCATGCACCTGTACCCCGTCCATGGCGTAGTATTTGTGCACGCCCTCGATCTGGATAATGGGAGAGTCGGCCACGGCGCTCAGAACAGGCTCAGGCCAAAGCGCCGTTGCCTGGTTGTCTCCTGACGCCGTGGTGGCAACATGATAGTCATCCCCTGCTGCACTTCTTCCGCGATAATCTCGGTTTCGCGCTCACCGGCGATACCTGTCCTGACTTTTAGCGGCACGGCCTCACCGTCGCGCAGCAGCCAGAGGAACGCTTCATCCCTGTTCAGTCGGGTACGAATCGCGTTAAGGCGCTCCTGCGGCCAGTCGGGTACAAATCGCAGTGCCGCGTTGGGAACCTTGAGTATGCCCTGGCGGCGCGCCACCTCGATCGCCACGGTGGCGGTCATCCCGGGTTTGAGGGCCAGGTCCGGGTTCTCGACGTAAATAATGCAGTTGTACTTGACCACACCGGCCTCCACCTTCGGTTGCAGCCGTACCTGGGAGACCGTGCCCGAGAAGCGCCGCTCCGGGTAGGCGAAGACGCTAAAGCTGACCGGCTGCCCCGCCTTGACCATGCCGATGAAGGCTTCATCCACGTCGGTTTCGATCTGCATGCTGGCCAGGTCCTGGGCAATGGTAAACAGGGTCGGGGCCTGCAGGCTGGCGGCGACGGTCTGGCCGACATCGACATCGCGCGAGATCACGACACCGTCTATCGGTGCATAGATGGTGGTATTGGCAAGGTTCACCGCCTCGCGCTGCTGGGCAGCACGTGCCTGGCTTACGGCGGCCTCTTTGACCCGGTGTTCGACCAGAGCCGCCTCGTGGCTGAAACGCGCCTCGTCGAGCTGGCTGTCGGAGGCCAGTTTTTTGTTGAACAGGCCGGTGATGCGGGTCAGGGTGCTTTTTGTCTCCTGCACCTCCACCCAGGCCTTGTCGCGCGCCGCCTCGCTGCTCTGCACGTTGGCCTGCGCCTCGGCCAGCTTGGCCTTGAGGATGGCCGGATCGATCTGGGCGATCACCTGGCCCTTTGATACCCGCCTGTTGAAGTCGGCATACAGGTGTTGAATGGTACCGGAGACCTGGCTACCGACCTGCACCGTAATGACGGGACTGAGGGTGCCGGTGGCCGAGACCTCGGCTTTCAATTCGCCGTGACTGATTTTGCCAAGGCTGTAGCGGGGCTTCTCGGTGGCTTTTTCGCCCATTGACAGCAGTGCGGTGAGGCCGGCGGCCAGCAGGAGTATCAGTGCAAACAACGTGAAGCGGGAGAGGCGTGTCATGGATAGCCTGCCTGGGTTGCGGTTACTGGTAACAGTATACAAATGTAATGGATGTTTATATTCGTAAAATCCTGTTATGCACGCTGCCGCCCGGTCACTCGTTACTCATCCCTTAATCATGGGGTATACTTGCACGTTTTGTGAATACCCTGAATTCAAGGCCCGTTGACGCATGACCATTAAAACCCGTTTCGCCCCCAGCCCGACCGGTTACCTCCATGTGGGGGGGGCCCGCACCGCACTCTTTTCCTGGCTCTATGCCCGCAAGCACGGTGGTCGCTTCGTACTGCGCATCGAGGACACCGACCTGGAACGCTCCACGGCCGAGTCGGTCAACGCCATCCTGGAGGGGATGACCTGGCTGGGGCTGGAGTACGATGAGGGGCCCTTCTACCAGACCCAGCGCTTCGACCGTTACGAAGAGGTCATCCAGCAGCTGATGGACAAGGGACTGGCCTACCGCTGCAACTGCTCACGTGAGCGTCTCGATGAGCTGCGCGAGGCGCAGATGAAGCGCAAGGAGAAGCCGCGCTACGACGGTCACTGTCGCCACCAGCATGTCGACCCGAACGAGCCCCACGTGATCCGCTTCCGCAACCCGCAGGAGGGCGTGGTCGTCGTGGATGACATGGTGCGCGGCAAGGTGGTGTTCCAGAATACCGAGTTGGATGACCTGATCATCAAGCGCACCGACGGTTCGCCCACCTACAACCTGACGGTGGTGGTGGATGACGATGACATGGGCATTACCCACGTTATACGCGGCGATGACCACCTCAATAACACCCCGCGCCAGATTAACCTGTTGAAGGCGATGGGCAAGGAGCCGCCGCGCTATGCGCACCTGCCGATGATCCTGGGCGATGACGGCGCGCGCCTGTCCAAGCGCCACGGCGCAGTGAGTGTGATGCAGTACTACGAGCAGGGCGTGCTGCCGGAGGCGTTGCTCAACTACCTGGTGCGCCTGGGCTGGTCGTATGAGGACCAGGAGATCTTCTCCATCGATGAGATGATCAAGCTGTTCGACATCGAGGATGTCAACAAGGCCGCCTCCAGCTTCAATACCGACAAGCTGCTGTGGCTCAACCAGCACTACATCAAAAACGACGATCCGGCGCGCATCGCGCATATGCTCAGCGTCCACCTGGGTGATCTGGGTATCGATCCCACCACCGGCCCGGAACTGCTGGAGGTGGTCAAGGCCCAGCAGGAACGGGCCAAGACGCTGTCCGAACTGGCCGCCATCTGTACCTTCTATTACAAAGACTTTGACAACTTTGATGAGAAGGCGGCGAACAAGAGCCTCAAGCCCGCGGCGCTGGAGCCGCTGGAGCGCATGCGCATGGTGCTCAGTGAGCAGGAGGAGTGGTCCCGCGAGGCGCTGCACGGGGCGGTCAAGTCGGTGGTGGATGAACTGGAGGTCGGTTTCGGCAAGGTGGCAATGCCGTTGCGCGTGGCCGTGACCGGTGGTGCACCATCACCCGATCTGGACCTGACGCTCTTCCTCGTGGGCAGGGAGGCGTGTTTGCGGCGTATCGGCATGGCTCTCGAGTACATCCAGAAAAGCCAATAATATCGAATTAGAGGGTTCGGTCCGACCAACGACCGTACTGGCAGGGAAAAGACAGATTCAATATGAACGACGAAGTCAAAACACCGACCAACTTCATCCGCCACATCATCGACGATGATCTGGCGGCGGGCAAGAACGGCGGCCGGGTGGCCACCCGTTTTCCACCCGAGCCCAACGGCTATCTTCATATCGGGCATGCCAAGTCGATTTGCCTGAATTTCGGTATCGCGCGGGACTACCGCGGCACCTGCAACCTGCGCTTCGATGATACCAATCCGCACAAGGAGAATATCGAGTTTGTCGAGTCGATTCAGGCCGATGTGCGCTGGCTCGGTTTTGACTGGGATGACCGGCTCTACTACGCCTCGAACTATTTCGAGCAACTCTACGGCTTTGCCGTCGAGCTGATCGAAAAGGGCAAGGCCTATGTCTGCGACCAGACGGCCGACGAGATGCGCGAGTATCGTGGCACCCTGACCGAGCCGGGCCGCAACAGCCCGTATCGCGAACGGACGGTGGAGGAGAATCTCGATCTGTTCCGGCGCATGCGTGCCGGCGAGTTCCCCGATGGGGCCAAGGTGCTGCGGGCCAAGATCGACATGGCCTCGCCCAATATAAACCTGCGCGACCCGACGCTGTATCGTATCCGCCACGGCGTGATTCATCATCAGACCGGTTCCGAGTGGTGCCTCTACCCGATGTACGACTACACCCATCCCATCTCGGATGCCCTGGAGGGGATCACCCACTCGCTCTGCACCCTGGAGTTTGAGGACCACCGACCGCTCTACGACTGGGTGCTCGACAACATCAGTATCGACTGCCACCCGCAGCAGATCGAGTTCTCGCGCCTGAATCTCGAATACACCGTGATGAGCAAGCGCAAGCTGACGCAGCTGGTGGAGGAGGGGCACGTGGAGGGATGGGACGACCCGCGCATGCCGACTGTCGCCGGCTTGCGCCGCCGCGGCTTCACCCCGGCTTCCATCCGCGATTTCTGTGAGCGTATCGGGGTCACCAAGTCCGATAACATCGTCGAGATGGGGGTGCTGGAGAACTGTATCCGCGAAGACCTCAACGTCAATGCGCCACGCCGCATGGCGGTGCTCCACCCGCTCAAGGTGGTGATCGAGAACTACCCGGAAGGGCAGGTGGAGCAGCTGAGCGTCGCCAACCACCCGCAGGATGAGGCGTTCGGAAAGCGCACCATACCCTTCAGCCGTACCGTCTATATCGAGCGGGATGACTTCATGGAAGTGGCCCCCAACAAGAAGTTCAAGCGCCTGGTCAGCGGTGGCGAGGTGCGCCTGCGGGGGGCCTATGTCATCCGTTGTGATGCGGTGATCAAGAATGAGCAGGGCGAGATCATCGAGCTGCGCTGCAGCTATGATGCAGCCACGCTTGGCAAGAATCCCGAGGGGCGCAAGGTCAAGGGCGTTATCCACTGGGTCTCTGCCGAACATGCGCTGGCCGCCGAGGTGCGTCTCTACGATCGCCTGTTCGCCACGCCTAATCCCGACAGGGTGGAACAGGGGAGCAGCTATACCGACAACCTTAACCCCGATTCGCTGCTGACGCTGACCCACTGTTTCCTGGAGCCGAGCCTGGCCGAGGCCACACCCGGTGAAACCTTCCAGTTCGAGCGTCAAGGCTACTTCACCGTCGACCCGGATAACAGTCATGAAATGGCGGTTTTCAACCGTACGGTCACCCTGAGGGACTCCTGGGCAAAGATTGAAAAGAAGGGCGGCTAGGCCGCACCTGTGGCCGCTTGCATTGCGTTGTCTGCAAGGTGAAAAAACTCAAACAAATCGCGGCTTCAGGGTTGACAATGCCCGCCGCTTCACTAAAATACGCAGCTTCTTTCGGGGCTATAGCTCAGCTGGGAGAGCGCTTGCATGGCATGCAAGAGGTCGGCGGTTCGATCCCGCCTAGCTCCACCAAATTAGACTGGTGTTCGGTACGAGTTCTGATATAATGCCGGCGCCTGAAACAAGAAGGTTTTGTCCCCTTCGTCTAGAGGCCTAGGACACCGCCCTTTCACGGCGGCGACAGGGGTTCGACTCCCCTAGGGGACGCCAATAAAACAAGGGGTTACGGAAACGTAGCCCCTTTTTTATGTCCGAAAAACAGATAATAACGGATACTGTGTTCACAAAATGTTCACAGCAAGCGCTGGCAGCTAACTCGGCCGGCCTTTTTTTATTTTCAGAATCTACGATGGCACAGCCAAGACAGGAGTCAGCAGGTGAACAGGGAAAGGGTAATCGAGCATCTGGCGTTTGCACGGCAACAACTGGCAAAGGTCAACGCACAGCCGGATAACCGCAGTTCAAGGGAAGCCAGCCGCATCTACCGGAGAATTATCGAACACCTGACGAGCAAACTCTCTTTGATGCAACAGCACCAGGGAAACTGCCAGGGGTGATTTCTGGAATATTAGCAAACGGTAATATGCTTGCTATACTTAATTTGAATGCGGCGTGTGGGGGGTAAGATGATGGCTGAGCAGAAGAAAGACGGTGCCGCACTTAGCGGTGGTGAGAAGTTCCTGATCTTCCTTTATCTCTATTTTGTGCTGTTTGTCTTCGGCGGTCTTGAGTTGATTGCGCGTGCCCTGTTCGGCCAGTTGTGATCGGGTCTGCCGGCGTTGACAGGGCAACCGGCGAGCGCCACAAGGGCATATCCCGCATTGCTCCCGGCACGACCTGACCGAGTGCGCCTGGCTGACATCTCAGGGGTGCTTGCGTCGATCGATCTGCCCGCTGTACTCCTCACGGTACTTTGCATCGAT
>JBFEUI010000088.1:0-12210 GCA_041547565.1 Thiohalomonadaceae bacterium | reverse complement strand
GCGCTGAACACCCGCTCCACCTGTTCATCTGTGATCGTCCCGCCAAGCGGGTGACCGAGCCCCATGATGTATTTGGCCCGCTGCAGGTCGGCGAAGTGTTGCGGGTCGTCCTGCATCGCCTGAAACAGTCGCGTGGCGGCCTGCTGCGCCAGTTCCACCTCCTGCCACTCACCCCTGCCGGCAGCGTCCAGCAGGTGCAGGTACTGGTAGACGGCCAGTGACATCAGGCCCGAGGTGATCCCGGTGCGCTGGCGTCCCCCGCTGTCGAAACGAGGCCCCTCGCGCAGGGCGCGCACCAGGTGGGGGTCCCAGCCCTGTACGATCTTTAGATGACTCAATTGCGGGTGGGCGAGAAAGCGTGCGGTGCTGCGCTCGTAATCGGCCTCGGTCACCTTGATGGCGACAATATTCGCTCCCCCCCTCCCAGCCACCAGCTGCGCCGCCGCATCGGCAGTGAGCGATACACCGCTCACATCGGGGATGGTGTAGAGGCCGATGGCCAGCCCCCTCTCGGCGGCCTGCGCCACCAGGGGGGTCAGCTGCGCCACCACCTGCGCATCGCCTGCATCAGGGGGCAGGTCGGTGCCGGGGCGCAGGAAGACAACGGGGTAGCCGCTCTCGGCCAGTAGGTCGAGTAGCCGGTGGTTGGTCTCGAGCCCGTCCTCCGGGCGCAGCAGGGCGATACGCATCATCTCTCCCGCCTCGGCGCGGGCGGCACAGCGCAGCCACGCCTCCAGCTCCTCCACGCTGCGCAGGTGGCCCTGGCCGGTGGAGGAGGCGATCAGCACCGCCGGCACATTCAGCGCGGCAAAGCGTTCCAGCAGTTCGACGGTGCGATCCTCATCGAGCCGCCGCCGCGGCAACTCGCCGCAGGTGGGATCGAAACAGGCGATGGTGGCGCCGGGATAGCGCCCTACCGGATCGGCGATCAGTTCTGCACTTGTGAGCGGCACAGGAGCCTCCTTTCGGCTGTGGGCTATGGTATGTATGATGGACCCGAAGCCACCCCCACTGCAAAGAAGGAGGTTTTATGCAGGATCTGGAGCGCGCCCTCGAAGAGCTGGGCCTTCCGCCGCAGGACAACCACCACTTCCCCTCATCCACCCGCAGTTTTCCCGACGGCGGCCACTACCGCATTGAGATCTCCGGCGTCGAACGGGTCTCGGCACTGGAGACGCTGGTCCGTGAGGCGGAGCAATACCAGGTGCCCGTGCACCGCATCATCGCCACGGTGGGTGGTGCCACCTACCTGACGCAGTCCGAGCTGCGTGACTTTGCCGCCCTGGCGCGGGAGCAGAAGATCGAGGTGGTGATGACGCCGGGGCCGCGCCGCGGCTGGGACAGCGGACGGCAGCTCGCCACCAGCGAGGGGCTGGTCTCCGGTATGCGCCTGCGCGGCATGGACAGTGTGCGTCACTGGCTCAAGGATATTGAACGTTCCATGGCGGCGGGTATTCGCGGCTTCCTCGTCGCCGACGAGGGGGTGCTGTGGCTGGTTAACCAGCTGCGCCAGAAGGGAGTGATCCCGCAGGATGTGATCTTCAAGCTCTCGGTCTTCGCCGGTCAGGCCAATCCGGCCGGGGCGAAGGTGGCGCAGTCGCTCGGCGCCAACACCTTCAACCCGCTTGCCGACCTCTCCCCGGCGATGCTCTCGGCCATTCGCGCCAGCATTGATATCCCGATGGACATCTACCTGTGCCTGGTCAATGCCATGGGGGGCTTCGTGCGCTTCTACGAGGCGGCTGAACTCGCCCGCATCGCCTCACCCTGCTACTTCAAGATCGAGCCCGGTCCCTCCGAGGAGCTGATCTACGCCCCGTGGAACCCCGACAGCTATCACGACGAGATGATCCGCGACCGGGTGCGCAATGCCGCGGTGGCGATGGAACTTATCGCTAAAGAGAATCCGGAGCTTAAATGCTCGCCTGTGGGGAGTGTGGACCTGGCGATCCCCAGGTGAGATTGAAAAGGCGGAGGTAACAGGTAGAAAGGCAGCTTTGTTCTGGAAGGCGGCTTGGCCGGGGTTTGGCAGCTTTTCGACCAAGCGGAAGTCGGGTATAGATTTTGAGAATGTCCGTTATTGGCAATTTACTGGTTATAAAAAGACTTTAACCTTATTGCGGTAACAAATGGTGTAGCTAGCCAAACCTCGCCTATGCATCCACTTCAGGCTGACTGTTCATGCCAACCGTCCAGTTATGAAAGTGCTACCGTCCGACGAAACCGTAGCAGTGCAGCACTGAAGAACACTGCTCCGATTCCAAGATTAGCCAACAATTGCGGCCACACAATGGATATGCCGGCGCCGCGGAACAGTACCGCCTGGGAGAGGCTGACAAAGTGCGTTGTCGGCGCCGCCAGCATGACAGCCTGCACTGCCGGTGGCATGCTCTCGGTCGGGGCGCTGCCGCCTGACAGCATATTCAGAGGTACGACAACCAGGATCATCAGCAGCGCGAATTGAGGCATGGAGCGCGCCACGGTGGCGAGCAGGATGCCTAGGGCGGTGGCCGAGAACAGGTGCAGTGCTGTAGCAATCAGGAACAGTGGCACCGAGCCCGCTATGGGCATACCCAGCGTGCCATGTACCACGATTACCAGTGACAGCGCCGCCGCCACCAGCACCACCAGTCCGTTTGCCCAGACTTTGGCCGCCATGATCTGAAACGGCGTGAGCGGCATGACCAGCAGGTGTTCGAGTGTGCCGTGCTCACGCTCGCGGATCAACGCGGCGCCGGCGAGGATGATCGACAGGAAGGTAATGTGGTTGACCATATCCATCGCCCCGTAGAACCAGACGCCGGTGAGGTTGGGATTGAACTGCATGCGAACCGCGAGCCGGATCGGCAGCGGCGGGTCACCGCGATAGCCTTGTACGAAACGGGTGACTTCATCGGTAACGATATTGTGGATATAACCAGAGCCGATGAACGCCTCGTTCATGCGCGTGGCGTCAATGTTGAGCTGGAGCGCCGGTTGGTGGCCCGCTAGCACATCTCGCTGGAAATTGGCCGGTATGTGCAAGGTGAACGTATAAAGTCCGGCATCGAGCCCCGGGTCGACCTCGGCGAAATCAATCATCCGCGGCGGCAGGAACTCGGGGGGACGCAATGCCGCAAGCAGGCGCTGTGACAACAGAGAACGGTCTTCGTCGACCACCGCCACTGAGGCGTTGCGCAGCTCGGTAGATTGGCTGTTGGCGGCTTCATACGTGCCGAACGAGAACGACCAGATTAAGAAGATCAGCAACACCTTGTCGTGCCACAGGCTGCGTATCTCCTTCATCCCCAACTGAAAAATATTCACCATGTGTTGCATGCTCATTTCTCCTGCTTTCGCAACAGCAACACACACAACGCGGTGATTGCCGGTATGAACAAGGCCAGTGCTGTGAACTGCTCCGAGAGATCAGCAAGCCCCAGCGCCTTGCCGAAGGTGCCTTGGCTGATGACCAGGAAATGGGTAGTGGGATAAATTTTGGAGAATACAGCGGCCCCGCCCTCAAGTGCCGAAACCGATGAGGTAAATCCGGAAAATGCGAATGCCGGAGTTAAGGTGGCAATGGCGGTACCGAAGATAGCCGCCACTTGAGAGCGGGTGAAGGTTGACATCAATAGGCCCATGCCGCTCGTGGCGGTAACATAAAGGAGCGCACCGAGGGTGATGGTCCCGAGACTGCCCTTCAACGGCACGTCAAACAGCAACACAGCCAGAGCCATGAGTCCGAAAAACCCTAACACGCTGATCCCGATATACGGCAACTGCTTGCCGAGCAGGAATTCCAGACGGGTGATGGGTGTGACGTACAGGTTGGTGATCGAGCCCAGCTCTTTTTCGCGCACCACGCCGAGCGCCGTGAGCATTGCCGGTATAAGCACCAGCAGGATAGCAATGGTGCCTGGCACCATGGCGTTAAAGCTCTCGAAATCCTGGTTGTAGCGGTAGCGCGCCTCAATGTCGACCGCGGCCACAGGCGAGGTCATACCATTACGGCGGGCGAGATCGGCCAGGTATTGATAGTGCAGGCCTTGCACATAGCCGCCGATGGTCTCGGCACGAAACGGCATGGCGCCGTCGATCCACATGCCAACCTCGGGCCTCCGTCCACGTTTGAGGTCACGGCCAAATCCCGGCGGTATCTCGATGGCAAGACTCAGCTCGGCATGGTGCATGCGTCGGTCGAGTTCGGTATGATCATGAATTGGTGGACGTTCGAGGAAATAGCGCGAGCCGGCGATGTTCTGAATATAGTCACGGCTTTCCGGTGTCTGGTCGCGATCCAGAGTGGCGAAGCGCAACGCCTTAACGTCGAAGGTCATACCATAACTGAGCAGGATCATGAGCAGCACCGAGCCGAATAACGCGAACGTGAGCCGGATCGGATCGCGTATCAGCTCCAGCATCTCGCGGCGCGCCACGCCGAACAGACGCATCAGACGGAAGCCACCAGGCGCATGCTGTGCAGGCGGGGAGGCCTCGGCCGCTGTGGCCGGCGTAGCCTCTTCTTCCTTGCCTGCGGCCTCCTCCAGATAGGAAATAAAGGTATCCGCCAGGGTGGTCATGCCGCGGGACTGCTTAAGCTCTTCCGGCGTGCCGCTTGCCAATACGTTACCGGCGTGCATCAGCGAAATACGGTCGCAACGCTCCGCCTCATTCATGAAATGGGTGGAGATGAAGATAGTCACCCCCTGACGGCGGGAGATGTCGAGCAGCAACTCCCAAAATTTGTCGCGCGCCACCGGGTCGACACCGGAGGTCGGCTCGTCGAGTATCAGCATTTCCGGTTTGTGTACCATGGCCACCGCGAGCGATAGTCGCTGGCGGATGCCAAGTGGCAATTCTGCGGCCAGGGCGTCAACGTGCTCGTCGAGATTAAAACGCGATATCAACTCGTGCACGCGCGGCAAAACTTCTTTCGCAGGCAGATGGAATAAACGTGCGTGTAATACCAGGTTCTGGCGTAACGTCAGCTCGGAATAGAGCGAGAACGCCTGGGTCATGTAACCGACCCGCATGCGGGTGGCGATGTCATGCGGATCGACTGGATGACCGAACAGTTTGGCGCTGCCGGCGCTCGGTGGCAGGAGGCCTGTCAGCATCTTCATGGTGGTGGTCTTGCCGCAACCGTTGGAGCCGAGAAAACCGAAGATCTCGCCACGCTGAATACGAAAGCTCACGCTGTTAACGGCGGTAAAGTCGCCAAAGCTCATGGTGAGACTATCGGCCTCAATGGCCGATGCACCACTGGTTTCGACCTCACGTGACGGCACGATTAAGCCCGTGTGGCCCGTGCGATGGGATTCGGGCAAAAGCGCGATGAAGGCGTCATCGAGTGTGGCTGCCCCGCTATGCCCCTTCAGTTCGCCGGGACTGCCGGTGGCCAGTACCTTCCCGCCATTCATCGCCACCAGCCAGTCGAAACGCTCGGCCTCCTCCATGTAGGCGGTGGCAACGATCACGCTCATGCCGGCGCGACGCACGCGCAGACGATCGATCAGTTCCCAGAACTGGCGGCGTGATAAAGGATCGACGCCGGTGGTGGGTTCGTCGAGGATCAGCAGGTCAGGGTCATGGATCAAGGCGCAGCACAGACCCACCTTTTGCTTCATCCCCCCGGAGAGCTTGGCTGCGGGACGGTCACGAAACGGTGTAAGTCCGGTGCTTGCCAGCAACTCGTCGATCCGTGCTGTGCGTTCAGAGCGTCTCTGACCGAACAACCGGCCGAAGTAATCGATATTGTCGAACACCGACAGTGTTGCATACAGGTTGCGGCCCAGGCCTTGTGGCATGTAGGCGATGCGCGGTGATATATTTTTGCGGTAGTCGGCACGGCGCATATCGCCGCCGAATACCTCAATGCTGCCGCTCTGTAAACGGCGTGCACCGGCGATGAGTGCGAGAAGGCTCGATTTGCCCACGCCGTCCGGGCCGATCAGGCCGACACGGCAGCCAGCAGGAATATCAAGCGTGACGTCCTCGAGTGCATGTACTTTGCGATAGCGGTGGCTGACGCCAGCCACACGCGCAACCAACTGCGCTTGAGCACTCATTGCGGCAGCTTGACCTGCAGGTCTTCGGGCCAGGCGACATCAGCGCCGAGCCGAACATAGGCCATACCCGGTACACCGGTCTTCATAATGGTGCTGTGTTTTGCCAGCAGTTCAGGGTCGATGCGCACCTTGACGCGGAACATGAGCTTCTCGCGTTCGGTTCGGGTCTCAACCTCTTTCGGGGTGAATTGTGCCTCAGGTGAGACGAATGTAACCGACGCCGGGATGACGTACTCGGGAATGGCGTCGAATACGATGCGAGCTTCGTCACCGATGCGCAGCCGGCCGGCCTGCTGCGTCGGCAGGAAGATGGTCATATAAGCGTCAGTCAGGTTAAGCACCGTGAACACCTTACCGCCGGCCGGCAGCACCTCCCCCGGTTCCGCCAGACGGTACAGAACCCGCCCGGCCAGTGGGGTCTTGAGCGTGCTGTCATCGATGCGGGTGTTCACCGACGCGACACGAGCCTGTGCCGCGTCAATGGCCGCCTCCGCCAGCGCCAGTTCTGCCTGTGCCGCGGCCAATGCGGCCTGTGCCGTCTGCACGGCTGTCTCGTTGCGTTGCAGCTGTTCAATGGGAATATTCTGGTTTTCATAGAGTTCGCGCGAGCGTGTCAGATTCTTCTCTGCCAAGCTCACCTCGCTATTGCGCTGGGTAATGACCGCCGCAGCAGCAATGCGCTGCTTCTGCGTCTGTGTGACCTGTGCCTGCGCCTGGTGCAACTCGGCTTCGAGCTCGCGCACGTCCATGCGGGCCAGTGTTTGGCCTGTCACTACATTGTCGCCCTCCTTGACATTCACCTCGGCCAAACGGCCCGGTAACTTGGTAGTGATATCGACCTCGGTTCCTTCCAGGCGGCCGTTGCCGGAGGCGATGCCTTCCGGTAGTACGGGTTTCTGCAGGAGTTGCAAGGCGAATACAACGAGTACCGCCGCTATCACTGCCAGGCCGATGATTGTCTTTTTCTTTTTGTTGATCTCGAGCACCGTTGGCCCTCCTGGTCAGTGTTGCTGTTCCGGCATGTCGTGCGAGACCAAATAGCGGTCCAGCCGTTCGAACCAATCGGTCTGGTCTTTCTGCGTTAGGAAGAAATCGAAGCGTGCAGCAGCACGTTCGACCTCCATCAAGGCAAGTACAAAATCATACACTGCGGTGTCTGCGCGAAGGTCTGACACCAGCGAAGCGTTTTGCGCATCCAACAGGTCCAGGATCGAAACCGTGCCACGCGAGTACTCGTCGCGCACCACGACAAAATTGCTCTCGGCAGCGTCGGCTGCCTCGCGCGACAACCTGATCGCTGTATAAGCACCACGCGTTATGTGCAGGGCTGCGCGAACGCGCTGCTCGACTTGTTCTGCCATGGCCTGCCGTTGAATCTGCAGCCCGGTCAACACCTCGTAAGCCTTGACCTTCCTGGAATTGCGTGCACCACTGGTAAACAGCGGCCACGACAATTGAAGGGAGACGGTATTTTCAGTGTCATCCACACCAGGCAGGGGGGCGCCAAGCGCCCCGTCGCGCGAGAAGGTCTCGGTGCGGCCGGCACGCAGGCTCACTGTCGGCTGCCAGTAGGCATTGCGTGCCGATTCGAGGGTTCGCTCTTGTGCTTTGATACGGGCATCGAGCTGGCGCAACTCGGGTACGGCAGCGAATGCGTCCTGCACAATGAAGTCGCGTAAGACGCGGAAGCTCGCGGGATTGTCGATCAGCTCGAAGAGGCGCTGTTGGCTTGTGATAAGAACCGGTTCATCAAGGTTGAATTCAGCGGTAGCGATCACATTCTCGAGCGGCAGGTGTAACAGCTGATTGAGTGCAATTTCAGCTACCCGTGTCTGTGCCTCCGCTTCGACCACGGCGCGCTTGGCATTGGCAATCTCGCTTTCCCAGCGATAGACTTCGCTCGGTCCCGCGGTGCCGATCCGCCGCCGTGTCCGCGCCAGCTCAAGATTCGAGCGTGACAGACGTAGGTTGTCCTTGTGAATACGTGCATTGGTTTTGGCGCGTAGCAGGTCAAGGTATGTCTGGGTGGTCTCAAGTACGATGTCTAAGCGTACCCGTTCGCTGTTGAATTCACGCACGGCCTGTAACTGTTTTTGGACATCAAGATTGGCCCAGGCAGGTTCAGAGTAAAGAGTCTGATCGAGCGTGATCGATCCACTGGTAGTACGCTCAGCTCGGCCGGGAGTTGCAGTGGCATCATCTTTATCGATCATGATACTACGCCCGCTAAGTTCAATCTGGGGCAGCAGAGCGGAACGGGCTTGTCGGATATCTTCCTTCCCGGCGGCAACGTTCGACTGAGTAATGCGTAGTTCGAGGTTAAGTTCCAACGCATTACGAACAGCATTTGCGAGCGTTAGCGGCTCGCTATCCGGTTCCGGCTCCTCGTTCAGGAGTTCAGCATGGGTCAGCAATTGCCATGTGGGTGAGAAACCGATTGCTCGAGCGGTACGCATGTTGATGGTCAATCCTCCCGCCCGTGCGAACGCCACGGGTAGGGTGGCCGCCTCCTCCCCGAGCAGGATGCGCCTCACATTGAGTGCCACGCGGCGGGACAGCCTGTCCATTTGCACAGCCGGCGCGATTCCGACCAAAAGGCCACGCTCCACATCGAGTTTTCCCTCGAAGGCAAAACTTGGCAGGCCTCGCATGATGAGGCCCGAGACAAGCCGCCGAAACTCTCCCGGAGGCAGGGCCGGCAGCGGACCAACGTATACGGCCTGTGTATCCTCTGGAAGGTCTTCTAATATGGCGCGCGCATCTTTCGCTCCCAATACCGGCGTGATCGATATACCGAGCTCGCGCGCGACACGGGTGACTTCGTTTCGGAGGCCGGGGATCGCTTCTGCAATAGCTGCATCGAGCATGAGTGCTAGCCGTTTGAACGGCACGAGCTCGCGAAATGCCGTGAGATCTCGGCGAATGTCTACGTCCAGACTCACATAACTCAGATTATGTTTGCCGCTGGCACCGTTGCTGTATGGGAGATTCTGAAGCCCGTGGTTGGTGATCAGCGGTGCCACAGTGGGCTTTGGCAGATTGGCGCGTTGTGCGGCGGCGTGCGAGCCCAGCACGCCAAGGGTGACCACCAGATCAGTACGAGTATCAGCGTACAGCTTGTTGAGAGCGGTGCGCACGCCATCGAGCGTGCGATCAGCTTCGAGCTGGAGACCGGCTGGTGCCCGGATATCAAACTCGCCGCGATTGACCGAGCGCATCTCTTCCAGAAACAGTGCGCGTAGCGACGACACGCGCTCCGACGGCCCGTCAGTCACAATGGCGACATTCACTACCGGCGGTTTGCGCGCGGACTGTACCACTGTCGGAAGAGTGAGCAAAGCGGCCAACAAGAAGATGACCATCTGCTTCATCATGTGGCTTCCATAAACCCTGCTGATTACTATTTTGTACACATTCCAGTGTTCAATGCACCGCATACCGTCCAAGCGTCTGACACACCGGGTTTGATGATGTCGTTCCGTCGCAGTATTTCGCCAAATACCGGTGTCTATCCAAAAGTGATCCTTCCTATACGTGCTATACAACCAATATAGTCAAGGAAGTGTGAAGAAACAAAGTGGATGTCTGCCTTCAGATATTGGCATTGTCATGTGTGCAAATTCCTTACTGCATCGCTAAGTGATGCTCTTTACCCAGTCAGTCCGAGTGGCGGTTCATATCCTCAACCGGAACGAGATAGTAAGCACTAAAAGCCTCAAGCCGCATTTCGTCTCAATGGAAAAAATTGAAAGTAAACCCTGTTCTATCCGTCCCATCAAGTCGCGTAGATGTGTCCCTTCAGTAAATCTCAGTAATCAACCGATAGCGCACATTTTGAGCGTAGTTGAGATAGCCCGGCAACTCGTCCTGTAAAGCCTGGTCTTCAAGTACGGTTCTAACCACCGCGATGATTGATGCCACCACAGTAGGGATCAGTGTCCATACCGAGCCCAGAGCAAGAACAATACCGAACAGGGCAAGAATATTTCCGGCATAACCCGGATGCCTAACAATCCGGTATGGGCCACTGTCACACACCACATGGCCTCGATCCGTCTGAATGCGCACCACGCTGGAAAAAAAGCGGTTCTCTGCCACTGCCCATGCAGCGAAAGCGTACCCGAGCAAGATCAAAATGAAACCAATTACGATGAGCCATAGCGGAAATTCTGGGGACCAGTTGAAGCGATGATCCAGACCAGCCACTATGACCATGGGAAACGAGAGGCTTACCGCCATAAGTGGAGCAAGCACTTTATCCCAGGCCTTTGCGATCTGGATACTTTCAATATTTTGTCTTTCTGCTGTTAATCCTGGGTGCCGCTGTTCAGCCCACATGCGTCCACCAATACCTGCGACCATGATCAGTAGTGAATAGAGCCACGCCTGCCACCAGCCGAGGCCTCCGCCACATACCAATAAAATCAGCGGTATCAGGAGATACGCTACAATTAATCTGAACCACTGGCGAGGGGGTACTGGTTGAACCGCCTATTCATTAACCGTCATTTCTGACATATCATTCCCCAAGGCTAAATGGATTTTAGTGTGTGCCTGACGCGTCACATAAGGGGTGCACTAGTAATGCTGGGTTTTGTGCTATACAGAACAAAACAAGTGCCTCGGAAACAGTTTGAACTATCACCATTATACCAGTGTGCATCGTTTGACTTTTTGTCGTATGCTTGATCTGGTGATTATAGAAGGTGTGTTTTTTTATTTTCATGTCGCACTCGTTAATGACATATTTTTCAAACAAGGTGTCAATGTTTCGGGGTAGGTTCAGGGATGATTGAAACCCACTTTCGTACTGAGCCGCGACCATGAATGTCTCCAACAAAGAAAAATGGCGGCGTACTGGGGGGCTCGCTTAAAGATGCGCCGTAATTGCTTCTTACCCAGGCTTCATCGTAGCCGGCAAGTCTAAGCAGTGTCGGAAATACCTGGAAGTGACTTGTCTGATTGTAACTGCCATTCTGAACTGCCTCGAACCCGTCAAGAATCCCCTTGTGGTTTGAAAAAATCATCATGGGAACGATACCCTCGAAGCGATTTGCCATCGGCCTGCAGTGTGTGGACAGTGTTCCGTCATCGACAATATTTTGCCCATGATCGCCGGTATATATAATGACGTAACGCTTAAAATCAGCGCTTTCTGACAACAGTCCCTTAAACCAATCATCCACACTCCAGCGTATTCCATTCATATAAGAGTTTAGGGATTTGTTCCTGTCATTCATTGGTTCACCATACTCGAGAACCGGGGTGAAAAAAACATAATCTTCGGGGTGGCTTCTAAAATAGGGAAAATGCAGACCGTATTTGTTGAGCATAATAAAGGTCTTGCCCGGTTGTTTGAGGAGGCTTATTAAACGTTCACGGGCAACTATGTCGCTTTCATAGGCCTTCTTCTGGCGAACTCTCAATAGTTTGTCGATGGAAGCGGCCTCATGTTCATTCATGAAATTTTGGTAGTTCGCCCATTCCCCAGCGCTCTGGGCGTCCAGGTAAATATTGTGAAACCCGGCATTCCTGGTAAATTGCCATATCGAGGGTTGCTTTAGGGTCATTTGATTGACGTCTGGGATCTCCTTTTTTCTCAGACCCGTCCTGAGAATGAGGTTGGAGTAATGGCTACAGTTTGACGATGAAGCGGCTAAGCCAAAATTTACGATACCTGCTTCCAGAGAGCGAAGATAGGGTGTCGTGTCTTTTGGGTATGCGTTGAT
This sequence comes from Thiohalomonadaceae bacterium, assembly GCA_041547565.1. Lineage (GTDB taxonomy): Bacteria > Pseudomonadota > Gammaproteobacteria > Thiohalomonadales > Thiohalomonadaceae > JBFEUI01. The sequence continues at coordinate 431 of JBFEUI010000088.1, read as the reverse complement.
CCCCAGAATGTCCGCACGGATACTTTCATCCACAATCAGAATGATTTTCTCAGCTGACTCGGCAAAAGGTCCAGAATAAGTGACCTCGGACCTTTTGCCATCGTAAATGTGGTTTTGGCTGGCAAACACAAGCATTGACGGAATTCGGAAAAAGGAAGGGTATCGATCAAAGAAGCCATTGCTATATTGCAAGCCAATAGTGGTAAGTATTACAGCGCATACGGGAACTAAATAGTAAGTTCCGGGGATACTTAATTTTAAAATATCCGGCAACCGTTCGACTAAAATGACAAGTGGAATAAGGAGAATTACAAGAGGTAGTACAGCCAGGCCGATATTTTCAACCACTGCCCCAAACCACCATTGAAAATAGTTTACGATAAGGACTGTCTGCTGGAAATCAATAGGTGAGTTTGAGACCTTGAAGCTGC
>JBFEUI010000087.1:0-12539 GCA_041547565.1 Thiohalomonadaceae bacterium | reverse complement strand
TTCGCAAGCGCAAGAAAGCTGCGGCAGTAAAGCGCCAGCAGAAGAAGACCTTCCGCGAACAGATGCGCACCCGTCGTCTCTACTAAGCTTTAGATTTAACCCGTATCCCTGACCCATGGCCGAAAGCCTCAAAGAGCGCATTAACGCGGACATGAAAGCCGCCATGCGTGCCAAGGAGAAAGAACGCCTGGCCACGATTCGGCTGATGCTCGCTGCGATCAAGCAGAAAGAGGTGGATGAGCGAATCGAACTGGATGACACCCAGGTGCTGGCCGTCATCGACAAGATGGTCAAGCAGCGCCGCGACTCCATCGCCCAGTACCGCGATGCCGGTCGCGAGGACCTGGCCGAGAAGGAAGAGTTCGAGCTGGGTATTATCCAGGAGTACATGCCGGCACAGCTTAGCGATGCCGAGATCGATCAGCTGATAGATGAGGCCATCGCCGAAAGCGGTGCCGAGGGCATGAAGGATATGGGCAAGATAATGGGCATTATCAAACCCAAGGCCCAGGGCCGCGCCGACATGGGCGCCCTCAGTGCACGGGTCAAGGGACGCCTGACAGGCTAACCCACCGCCGAGTCGGTCAGCGGTGGACATACCGCGACGGGACTGACCATGGCAGGGCGGATTCCACAACAGTTCATTGATGACCTGATCAGCCGCATCGATATTGTCGATGTGGTCGATTCGCGTGTACCGCTGAAAAAGGCGGGGCGTGAATACCAGGCCTGTTGTCCGTTCCACGACGAAAAGACCCCCTCCTTCACCGTCAGTCCGACCAAGCAGTTCTATCACTGTTTCGGCTGCGGCGCTCACGGTACCGCCATCGGTTTTCTGATGGACTACGAGCACATGGACTTCGTCGAGGCGGTGGAGGAACTGGCCAGGCAGGCCGGTATCGAAGTCCCGCGCAGCGAATCAGTACCCGGCGAGGAACGGCAGGCGGATGAGATCAAATCCCTCTATCCCCTGCTGGAACAGGCAGACAGCTACTACCGCCAGCAGTTGCGTCAGCACGCGCAGGCACACACAGCCATCGACTACCTGAAACAACGGGGGCTGTCGGGCGAGATCGCCCGCGACTTCGGCATCGGTTACGCACCACCCGGCTGGGACAACCTGATTCAGGCTATCGGCAGCCATAAAATGGCCCAGCTAATCAAGGCCGGGCTGGTGATCGAAAAAGAGGGCGGCAAGCGCTACGACCGTTTTCGCGAACGCATCATGTTCCCGATCCGCGACCGGCGCGGACGCATTATCGGCTTTGGCGGCCGGGTACTCGGAGACGGCACGCCCAAGTACCTCAACTCGCCAGAAACGCCGGTGTTCCACAAGGGACGCGAGCTCTACGGGCTATTCGAGGCGCGCCAGGCGCTACGCGAGATACCCCGCCTGCTGGTGGTGGAAGGGTACATGGACGTCGTCTCCCTGGCGCAGTTTGACCTGCGCTACGCGGTCGCGACACTGGGCACGGCGGTGACCCGTGAACACCTGGAGTTGTTGTTCCGGACCACCGCCGAGGTGGTGTTCTGCTTCGATGGAGACCGGGCGGGGCGCGATGCAGCCTGGCGCGGGCTGGAAAATGCCCTGCCGATGATGCGTGACGGAAGGCAGATCCGCTTTATGTTTCTGCCCGAAGGTGAGGACCCCGACACCCTGATACGACGCATCGGCAAACCGGCATTTGAACAACTGATCAGCGAGGCCATGCCCCTGTCCGACTACCTGTTCGAACAGCTTGCCGGGAAGACCGACCTGTCCGCCCTCGACGGTGTGGCACGGCTGCTGGAACTGGCACGCCCCCACCTGGGAGCACTGCCGCAGGGGGTCTACCGGCGGCTTATCCTGGAACGACTGGCGCAGTGGGCACGGCTGCCGTCCCAGGAGTTGGAAAAGATGCTCGGTCAGGGAATAGAGAGGGGCACTGCCGAGTCAAACGTGACACGGCCGCAAAAACAGACGGGACGGCAGGCACCCTCGCCGGTGCGTCACGCTATCGCCCTGTTATTGCAGCAGCCCGGGCTTGCCGCCCATGCCGGCGACCCGGCACAGCTGACCGGGCTGCCCGTTGCAGGTGTCGCGCTGCTGATCGAGATACTTGAGATATTGCAGGCCAATCCCCATATGACTACTGGGGCTATTTTGGAACACTGGCGCGGGCAGGAGGCGGGGCGACACCTGGAGAAGCTTGCCAGTCAGGAATTTCTGCTGGATGTGGACTCGGCCGATTTAGAGGGCGAATTCCAGGCGACACTGGGGCAGTTGATCAGGCAGCGCGATGAGTTGCGCAAGCAGCAACTGCTGCAGAAGGCACATCTTACTGATGATGAAAAAATTGAATTTAAAGAACTGGTTAGCAAAATTTCACAATAAGACCATAAAAATGTGGCGTTTTGGCTAGCGGTTCCCCAAATAGCGTCTATAGTACTTATTGATTTTATTTTTGGCATTGGGCGTCAACGCCCGCAACCGTGAGTATCAAACGTAATGATGGATCAGGAACAGCAGTCGCAACTGAAACTGCTCATCGCAAAAGGTAAAGAACAGGGTTACCTCACCTACGCCGAGGTCAACGACCATCTGCCCAGCGGCATCGTCGATCCCGAGCAGATCGAGGATGTAATCACCATGATCAATGACATGGGGATTAAAGTCCACGAAATAGCCCCGGATGCAGACAGCCTGCTGATGGAAGGCGATGCGGTCAATACCGATGAAGATGCCGCCGAAGAGGCCGCCGCCGCACTCGCCACCGTCGACAGTGAATTTGGCCGCACCACCGATCCGGTACGCATGTACATGCGTGAAATGGGCTCGGTGGACCTGCTCACCCGTGAAGGTGAGATCAAGATCGCCAAGCGCATTGAAGACGGCATGAAACAGATGCTTATCGCGCTGGCAGGCCATCCCGAGACCATCGCCGAACTGTTGCGCGAATTTGAAATGGTCGAGGCCGAAGAGGTGCGTCTGGCTGACATTATTACCGGCTTTGTCGATCCGAATGAGGATGATGAAGTACCGCCGCCTGCCGCGGCAGCGGGTGCATCGGATGACTCCGATGACGACATTGACGAAGAAGAGGCAGGGCTTGACATCGAAGAGGTGCGCGCACGCATCAAGGCCCTTGCCAAACTGCATCAGAAGACGGTCGCTTCGATTGCCAAGCACGGCAAGGAGAACAAGCGCACGCAGAAACTCAGTCAAGAGCTGACCGACTGTTTCATGGAGTTCAAGCTGACCAGCAAACTCATTGATCGTATGGTCAACAACCTGCGCGACATGGTCGATCGCATCCGCAGCCATGAACGCGACATCATGGACCTGTGCATCAACAAGGCCAAAATGCCACGCAAGGACTTCATCTCCTCCTTCCCGGAGAACGAGACCAACCTCGACTGGCTGAGCAAGCACATCAAGGCCGGCAAAAACTACTCCAAGAACCTGTCCAATCACATGGACGAGGTGGTACGCATCCAGAGCAAACTGGCTGCGCTGGAGAGCGGTTGCGGCATGACCATCGCCGAGATCAAGGATATCAACCGCAAGATGTCCATCGGTGAGGCCAAGGCGCGCCGTGCCAAGAAAGAGATGGTCGAGGCCAACCTGCGTCTGGTGATTTCGATCGCCAAGAAGTACACCAATCGCGGCCTGCAGTTCCTCGACCTCATTCAGGAGGGCAATATCGGCCTGATGAAGGCGGTGGACAAATTCGAGTATCGCCGCGGCTACAAGTTCTCCACCTATGCCACCTGGTGGATTCGCCAGGCCATCACCCGCTCCATCGCCGACCAGGCACGCACCATCCGCATCCCGGTGCATATGATTGAGACGATCAACAAACTCAATCGCATCTCGCGCCAGATGCTGCAGGAGATGGGCCGTGAGGCCACGCCCGAGGAGCTGGCCGAACGCATGGAGATGCCCGAAGACAAGGTTCGCAAGGTATTGAAGATCGCCAAGGAACCCATCTCCATGGAGACCCCCATCGGCGATGATGAAGATTCACACCTGGGTGATTTCATCGAAGACGGAAACGTGCTGTCACCGGTCGATTCGGCCACCGTCTTCGGGCTGCGCGAAGCGACCAGCGAGGTGCTCGAAGGTTTGACTGCACGCGAGTCGAAGGTGCTGCGCATGCGTTTCGGTATCGACATGAACACCGACCATACCCTGGAGGAGGTCGGCAAACAGTTCGACGTCACCCGCGAGCGTATCCGGCAAATCGAGGCCAAGGCACTGCGCAAGCTGCGTCACCCCAGCCGCTCCGAACACCTGAAGAGCTTCCTCGATTCGGAAACCCTCGAATAAATAATCAGGCTGAGCAAAGCAAAAAACGGCGTCTTTACGGCGCCGTTTTTTTATATGAAAACTTTTCAAGATAACGCGAATTACTGCTAGAATAGCGCCTTTCGGGCCTATAGCTCAGTTGGTTAGAGCAGGGGACTCATAATCCCTTGGTCCCAGGTTCGAGTCCTGGTGGGCCCACCACCTCACACATATTCACATCCCCCCATTGTCACAACACACTCCCGGGGGATGTGCCTTCATTCCGCATCTTTCCTTCATGGCAGCTTCCGTGCTGCCGCGCAGTATTTTTGTTTTAGCTGCCGCTCCTTCCTTTTCTTTGCACCGCCGGCATTTTTATACTTCCTTGTATGTTTACTGCAGCGGGATTTGAACAGGTCAAGGGCATAACTTCTGCATCGCCTGAAATCCAGCGTGTTTCTACCGTAGTCGGCACAAACACTGGCGATAAGAATATGACTGTTCTGCTCTTCCCATTTCACACGATACTTTTTCTTGGGATTGATGCGTCCCGCAGAGACGTCCAAAGGTTGCAAGGCAAAGCAAACAGCCGCGAGCAGACACAGATAAGAGGTTTTTTTCATAGCAAACTCCTTTTTGCCACAAATTCATATTGTCATATTGGTAATTAAGCCACCCCGTTCCTTGGGATAAGCACTGCCATTTGACCATAATCAACACGCCTAATAAAGGGCGCCGTTATCATACCCGGCGTAACTGCATTCGGTGTATGATTCCGCTATAGTCGGTTGGTTAGAACGTTCAAAGAGTTCTACCAGAACAAAAGGAAAAGGTGCCCATGGTTCGGTTTGTCTGTGTGATGCTTTCGCTGGTGTTGGTCGCCGGGTGCAGTGACGACAAACAACCCAATGGGAAAAAAAGCCCGCCAGCACCCGCTCACCTGGTAGAAACGACAACCGTTACTACGACAGAGGTTGCCCAGACCCTGGTGCGCAGCGGAACGCTGCGTGCCCGCCGTGAGACCAAGATCATCACGCAGGAGGAGGGACGCCTGACCAACCTGCCGTTCTATGAGGGGGACCAGGTCGAAGAATCACAAACCCTCTTTAGCATCGAAGACACCCAACTGCGCGCCGAACTGAAAAAGGCGATCGCACAGCGCAAGCAGGCCGCACAGGATCTGAAGCGCCTGCAACGCCTGCAAAACAGCCGTGTCGTGGCCGAGGACGAACTGGCCCGGGCAAAAACCGCACTGGATGTGGCACAGGCGGAGGAGGATCTACTACGCATCCGACTCAGTAACACCAAAATGGCCGCCCCCTTCTCCGGCGTGATCAGTGAACGGTTGGTCGAACCGGGTGATGCCCTGCCGCGTTTCACCCATATCCTGACATTGACCGATCCCGCCTCACTGGTTACCGAGGTGACGGTATCGGAACTGTTTCTGCCTCAGTTGCGGGTCGGCGATGATGTCAGCGTACGCATCGACGCCCTGGGCAGAGAGAACTTCCCGGGACGCATCCAGCGCATCCACCCCACGGTCGACCCCGCCAGTCGGCAGGGCACCGTCGAGGTGGTGCTTGAACCGGCCCCGGCCAGGGCCCTACCCGGCCAACTTTGCCGCGTCACCCTGACGGCGCGTCCGCAACCGCGCCTGCTGATCCCGTTTGCCGCCCTGCAGCGCGATCTGCAGGGTGAATATCTCTTTGCCTATCGCGACGGCAAGGCGGTACGCATCGCTGTGGAAAGCGGTGCCCACTTCGGTGACCAGGTCGAGATTGTCACGGGACTGGACGAGGGGGCGCAGGTGGTGACAAAGGGCATCTACGGCGTATCCGACGGCATGAAAATCAAGGCGATTGCAGCAACGGTTGACAGGGACACGGCGAAGCCATGAGTCCGTCAGGTACACCTCTGCACCGCGGCGGGCTGGCCGCCTGGTCAATACGACACCCCATCGGGATTTCGATGATCGCCCTGGCGGTAATCGTGCTGGGCCTGTTCTCACTTGGGCGCCTATCGGTCGACCTGCTGCCCCATATCATCTATCCGGAGATACGCGTACGCATTGTCGATCCGGGCATTCCCGCTTCGATTATGGAAGATCGCATCACACGCCAGTTGGAAGAGCAACTGGCGATCACCGAGGATGCCATCAGCATACAATCACAGACGGTCGAAGGCAGCAGCAGCGTTGACCTGTCATTCGAGTACGGCAAGGACATCGACATCGCACTGCGTGATACGAGTACCCGCCTTGATCGTGCCAAACGCTTTCTTCCCGATACCATCAACCCACCGGTTATCTACAAACTCGACCCCTCGCAGTTGCCGGCCATCGAATTTGTTATCGCCACCAGTGAAGGCGACACCCAGCGCCTGCGCGACTGGGTGGACTACGACTTCTCCAAGCATTTTCTCAATCTGCCCGGGGTTGCTGCGGTTGAGGTCGGCGGCGGTACCATCCGCGAAATACAGGTGCTGCCCGACCAGCAACGGCTGGCGGCCATGGGGCTGAGCGTTGAAGATATTACCAATGCCCTGCAGCGCGGCAATATCGACCTGCCGGCCGGGCGCCTGACCATGAAACAGCGTGAACTGACCGGCAGAACCGCCGCACGGTTTGGCTCTGTTGAGGAGATCGCCAGGCTGCCGATTCGCCTGTCTGACGGCAACACCGTACCGCTCAACGAACTGGCGCGGGTCAACGACACCCATGAGGATGAGCGGATCAAGGTCCACCTTAACGGTGTGCCCGGGGTGAAGGTATCGATACAGAAACAGCCGACTGCCAACACGATACTTGTCGTGGAGGCGGTAAAGCAGCGGCTGCAGTGGCTCAAGCAGCAGAAGCTGCTTCCCGAGGGCATCGAGGTTAAAAGTGTCGCCGACCAGGCGCGCTACATCAGCCACTCCCTGAACAATGCCAGTCTCGCCGCCATCAGCGGTACCCTGCTGGCCATGGCGGTGGTCTACCTGTTCCTCGGCAACCTGCGCCGCACCCTGATCATCGGCAGCGCGATACCCATCGCCATTATGGTGACCTTCGTGCTCATGGGCGTCGGCGGGCTGACCTTCAATATCATGACGCTGGGGGGACTGGCACTCGGCGTCGGCATGCTGGTGGACAACACCATCGTCATGCTGGAGAACATACAGCGCCACCAGAGTGCCGGGGAGAGCGATATGGAGGCCGGCGAAGGGGCCGCCAGGGAGATCAACAGCGCCATCGTCGCTGCGACCTCGACCAACCTTGCTGCCGTACTGCCGTTCCTGTTTGTCAGCGGACTGGTGGGCCTGCTGTTCCGGGAACTGATCTTCACCATCTCGGCCGCCATTTTCGCCTCCATGATCGTCGCCCTCACCCTGGTGCCGGCACTGGGTGTACGGGTACACACCCTGAAACGCAGCCCCGTGCGCAAATATATCGACGCCGTCATCCAGTGGTTGCAGCACAGGTACGCTGGCCTGGTCGCCGGACTGCTCAAGCGCCCGCTACTCCAACTGCTGCTGGTTGTCGCCCTGATAGGCGCCCTGGTCTTTTCACTGCCCACCTTCTTTCCCGAACGCCAGGAGTTTCTGCCGAGGATGGACGACGGTCTGATCAGCATTGATGTCCGCACCGATCCGGGCACCAGTCTGAGTGAGATGAACCGCACGGTCGATGCCATCGAGTCGCTGATCCAGTCACAGCCGGAGGTTGAAACGGTCTACAGCGTCATCGGCGGCTTTATCTTCGGACGCAGTGAGCGCGAACGCAGCAACCGCAGCTACATGCGGGTACAGCTGGTTCCGAGCACCCAGCGTCAACTCTCCAGCCAGGCCTGGATCAGAAGGCTGCAGGGGCAGATCAACAAGCTGCAGATGGTGGGCGTGCGGGTATTTATGCGCACGGTCGGCATCCGTGGGGTACGCGTCAGCCGCGGCGAGGAGGCACTCAGCCTGCGTGTACAGGGCCCGGAGCTGAACAGGCTGGCAACCATTGCTGACGAGGTCATTCGCGTATTGCAGCCGGTTGCCGGTCTGAACAATCTGCAGCATACCGCGGAGGATGTAAGGCAGGAACTGGCGCTTGTTATCGACCGTGAACGGGCCGCCTCGCTTGATCTGGATGCCGAGGACATCGGGCTTGCCCTGCAACGGGCACTGCAGGGTGAGGTGGTATCGGAGTTCCTCGACGGCGACCGCTCCGTCGACATACGGCTACGGTTGCCCCGGCGTGAAGTTGACTCACCGCATGCCCTGGAACAGGTGGTAATCATGACCGACAAAGCGGGTACGCCACTGCATTTGAGCGAGGTCGCCCGGCTGAAACTGACCTCGTCGCCGGCCATCATTCAGCGCGAAAACCAGCGCCGTATCGTCGAGATCAGCGCCTCATTCGCCGATGACATACCGGTCGGCAGGATTCACGCCGAGATCCAGCAACGGCTGCAAGCGATGACACTCCCCGAGGGTTATATCATCTATGACGCAGGAGAGTTGCAGACACTTCAGGAGGGTCAGAGAATGAGCCAGATGCTGCTCGCACTGGCCATCTTCCTGGTGTTTGTGGTGATGGCCGTGCAGTACGAGTCACTGCGCAACCCGATCGTGATCCTGCTGTCGATTCCGTTCGCCGTCATCGGTGTGGCGGGAGGCCTCTATATTACCGCCCTGCCCATCTCCATGCCGGTCTGGCTGGGCATGATCATGCTTGCCGGCATCGTGGTCAATAACGCGATCGTACTGGTGGAGTATATCGAAATCGCCCGTCAGCAAGGGGCCGCCGTGCGCGAGGCGATTATCGATGCGGCACGCCTGCGCCTGCGACCGATACTGATGACCACCTTGACCACCATTGCCGGTATGTCGCCCCTTGCCATGGGCGTAGGCGAGGGCGGTGAAATGCTGCAGCCGCTCGCTGTCGCCCTGATTTACGGACTGGGTATGTCGCTGCTGGTCACGCTGTTGCTGATCCCCACCATGTACCAGTTGTTCTACAGTTTCAGCGCAAATAAAAGCTAATCCCCCTCCGAGGAAAGCTGCAACGTTTTTCCGCCGCACATCACGTACAGATTTCAGCGTATTCAACTACGCTTGAATACGAAGATGTGTGATATAAGCAATTTGCTTATTCGGGAACACCCGCCATTCCACAGGAGGCCGCCAATGAACGACCCAGCCAAAGCCATCACCGCGCTATCCACACACGGTAGCTATCGTCACCTGACCACCCACTACGAGAAAAAGCACAAAGTGGGCTGGTATTACATGCATGCCGCCCCGCGGCCATGCTTCACCCCGACACTACTAGAGGAGATCGCCCTCTGGTTTGGGCAGGTCCGGCAGGAGCTGGATACCCCGCAGGGGCGCGAGTACCGTTATCTGGTACTGGCCTCCGACGTGGAGGGCACGTTCAATCTTGGCGGTGACCTTGACCTTTTCCGCGGCCTGATTGGTGCGGGTAATTATGATGCACTGCTCAACTATGCCACCGCCTGCATCGATGTGCTCTACCAGAATATCGTGCACCTGGAACGCGATCTCACCACTATCTCGCTGGTGCAGGGCGATGCCCTGGGCGGAGGCTTTGAGGCGGCACTGTCCGGCAATGTACTGATCGCCGAGCGCGGCTGCCGCATGGGTCTGCCGGAGATCCTGTTCAACCTGTTTCCTGGCATGGGGGCATACAGCCTGCTGTCACGAAAAATCGGTGCCACCAGGGCAGAACAGATGATCCTCAGCGGCCAACTCTTCGATGCCGAAGAGCTGCACCAGCTCGGGGTCGTGGATATTCTGGCCGAGAAGGGCGAGGGCGAACTGGCTGTGCTGGAGTATATCAAGCGTGCCGAGCGTGCCGCCAACGGCTACCGTGCCATGCGTCAGGTAAGGGACCGCTGCAACCCCGTCACCTATCGGGAGTTGCTCGACATCACCACACTCTGGGTCGAGGCAGCGCTGCGCCTTGAACCGCGCGATCTGAAAATGATGGAACGTCTGGTCAAGCGCCAGAACGGCCGGCGCAGTAACGTATAGCAACGGCAGGGGGCCCGTAGCGCCAAACAGTATCGCGCTACGGGCCTACCTGACCTCACTCGCCCGGGCGAGGTGATCACGCATGGCCTCAAGCAGACGACTGTAGGCCGTGTTGATGCGCGCCAGATGATCGGCAGGGGCAGGACCTGACATATCGTACGGTTTAAGCTGTTCCGCCTTGCTGCAAAGGCGCACCAGCTCAAGCCCGCCCAATTCCGTCGCGCCCCCCTTCAAGGCATGCAACCACTCCCTGAATCCCAGATAGTCCTGTTCTGTAACCGCCTGCCCCGCACGTGACAGCAAGACCTGCCCGTCCTCTGCAAACCCCTCCACCAGATCCGCGACAAAATCATTACCGGAACCGAGGGAGGCGAGGTTATCCAGCACCTGGTGGTCGAACACACCCGCACTTTCAATCTTTTCGACACACCCTGCCGGCCTGTGCCCGTGAGCCCGGGAGGCATCACCGCCCTTCCCCTTCACCAGAGCGGCAACCTTCTCCAGCAGGTCACGTGCCTCGATGGGTTTGGTGATGTAGGCATCGGCACCCGCAGCCAGACACGCCTCCATGGTCTCGGGCGTGGCATCGGCGGTGACCATCATCACCGGCAGTGCAGCGGAGGTATCGAAAAAGTGCAGGGCCTTGAGCACCTCAATGCCATTGCGCTCCGGCATGTTCATATCCAGTATTGCCATATCGTAGTCGGCAACATCCGCGGTCAGGGCATCGAGTGCCTGCTCACCGTCACCCACCACTTGAACATTGTGCCCGGCACGCACGAGTATGCCCGCAATGACCTTTTGATTGATCTCATTGTCTTCCGCGACAAGGATGTTGAGCTCACGGGCACTGTTCGTGCGCCGATAGTACTCGGCCAGAGTTACAACGTTCTCATCGAGTTCGTGCTCACTGCGCGCGGCATGCAAGGCGTTGAACAGCAGGGTTTTGTCCAGCGGTTGTTGCAGTACCGAAGAGAAATCCCTCTCCAAACGCCGCTCCCCTTCCGGGCTCGTATCCTCGGCGGCGAGCAGTACCAGCGAGAGGCTGTTCAGTGTCTCATCCTGCCTGACCACGGCAGCAAACTGTCGCGGGCTGACATCCAGTACATCCTGTTCGATGAGCACAATACTGTATGGCATTGCATGCTCAGCGGCATCGATCATCAGAGAGAAGGCACGCGCCGGTGTGGTAACCCAGTCAAACTCCACACCCCAGTCCCTGAAACCGCTGCGGATCGCCGCCGCCTGTCTCTCACCGGCGAGCAGCAACACACGTGTATCGGGCAGCGGTGGTGCACCGGTATTGCCTGCATCAGCCTGCCGCTGCAATGAAAGCGGTATCGCAAACCAGAATGTTGAACCCTCACCGGCGCGGCTCTCGACCCCGATGCGCCCCCCCATCAACGCCACCAGTTGTTTGGCTATGGTGGTGCCCAGTCCACTCCCGCCGTAGCGCCGTGTGGTCGAGTGATCGGCCTGGGTAAAATCTTCAAAGATATGTTCGAGTTTATCTGAATCGATACCGATGCCCGTATCTTCCACCTCAAAGTGGACCAGCGGACGATATGAGGTTCCCCCTGCTACCGTTACCCGCACCGTCACCGAACCCCGCTCGGTAAACTTGATGGCATTGCCGGCAAGATTGACCAGCACCTGCCTGATATGCAGTGCATCGCCAACCAGTTGAAAAGGCACCCTGGGGTCGATATGACTTGCCACCACGACCCCCTTGCGCTGGCCCTGGATGTCGAGCATTTTGACCGTGCCATTGACCAGGGCATGGAGGTCAAAAGCAGCGTGTTCGATGGCGATCTTACCCGCCTCAATCTTTGAGATATCGAGAACATTGTTGATCAGGCCCAGCAGGGTGTTGGCGGACATGTGGACGGTGTGCACCAGATCACGCTGCTCATCATCAAGATGTGTCTCCTGCAGCAGATCACTCATGCCTATCACACCGTTTAGCGGCGTTCTCAACTCATGGCTCATGCTCGCCAGAAAACGTGATTTTGCTGCATTGGCCTGATTGGCCCTCTGGATCGCCTCATACAGTTTTTTCAGCAGCACCCGAATGTAGAGCGGCAGCATAATCAACAAAATCAACAGGCTGATGCCGATCTCACTGTGCTGCTGCCAGTAGTCATTGACCAGCAAAACTGTCGTGAAGCCGACAAAACTCAGCGCCGTTGCCGCATCAACGTATTTCTCACCATAGCGGAAACCGTTACCGACAATCACCCACAGATAGATGGCA
>JBFEUI010000086.1:0-12683 GCA_041547565.1 Thiohalomonadaceae bacterium | reverse complement strand
TGAAAGACTGGCCAGGGTGGCCTCCATCGGCGAAAAGGTCAAAGTGGAGGTGGGGAACGCGATCCGCTCACTCCAGTTTGAGGATATTACCCGCCAGGCACTGGAGGCGGCGGAGGATCATGTCAACCATATAAAGGAAGTTGACAGGGAAGTGGAGCAGTATCATCGCAGTGCGCTGGCACAACCGGTTGGCAGCAGGAACCTCAATGCCTCCTACGCCGAACTGGTAGGCCGAATACAGGAAATTCGTGCCACCTGGCACACGCGAGAAACTAAAGCCGTCGCCCAGGAGTCTATGGACGAAGGCGATGTTGAACTATTCTGATAATAAAATGCCTTGAGCCTCAGAGGAAGCACTAATGGCGATAACTTCACAAAAATCCGATGATGGAAAAAACCTGGTTATAAACGTACATGACCGCTTTGACTTCTCAAAGCACAAGGAGTTTCGCGATGCCTATTCAGCAGAAAAGGCCGCAGGTATTACCTATGTCGTCGACCTGAGCCAGACCGAATATATGGACAGCGCAGCACTGGGGATGTTGCTGGTTCTCAAGGAATTTGCTGATGAACATAACGGTAATGTCGTGTTGCAACACCCTAGTGACAACATTATGAAAATACTGAACGTCGCAAACTTTGATGCCCTCTTCCGCATCAATAGCTGACAATTCTCCCTCATAAGTGCCAGTGGCATATGGAACAAACACCAAAGCACCCACACGCCAAACACACAGCGCTTATCGCCGACGATGATGCAGCAAGCCGGCAAATTCTGCTGTCGCTGCTCAACAAGTTAGGCTACCGGGTCATTGAAGCGGAGAATGGCAGCCAGGCAGTGCAGCTTTATCAGGTTGACCATCCGGATATCGTTATCATGGATCAGAAGATGCCGGTCATGGATGGCATCGAGGCTACCAAACACATCAAGTCCCTCGCTGGAGATGTGTTTGTACCAGTATTATTCATCACCGCAGCCTCTGACGAGACGACCCTTTCACAATGTATTGAGGCCGGCGGTGACGATTTTATCTCCAAGCCCTACAGCCACACCGTGCTGCGTTCAAAAGTTCACGCCATGGAACGCATTCTTGAACTTCATTCCCAGCTTCGCGAGGTCAATAACCACCTTGTGACCGAACAGGAGATAGCGCGGAAGGTGTTCAGCCAGGCCGTTGTGGCAAACAATGTGGCGCTAGACATCCTGCGGGCCAAGATATTGTCTGCGACACACTTTAGCGGCGACGTGCTTCTCACCGCCTATTCGCCGGCGGGAGACCTTCACATTCTGCTTGGTGATTTCACAGGCCATGGGCTTTCAGCCGCATTGGGGGCCATGCCAACGGCTGAGGTATTCCGCACCATGGCGGCCAAGGGCTTTGTGTGCGAACAAATCATTGAGGCGGTCAACAACAAGCTCTGTACGCTTTTACCAACAGGTATGTTCCTTGCCGCACACTATCTTTGTGTGAGCCACGATCTTGGCTATGTAAAGGTGTTTAATTGTGGAATGCCCGACGCATTGCTTATTGATCCGGAAACAAGAAACATCAATCAGCGCATTGGCGCAAGAAGCGTCCCGTTGGGTATCGTCAAGGAACAAAAATACAACCATATGCATGAGCGACTGGTTGACGTTCGGGGCTGCTCAATCATCCTTGTCAGCGATGGCCTGATTGAGGCGCGCAACAGGGGCAATGAACTGTTCGGCAGCCTTCGCCTTGATGAATGCATCCACTCTGACTCGACAGAGGTATCGGCATTCAACCGCATCGACAAGGCATTGATTGAATTTTGCGGTGATGTCACGCAGGCTGATGACATCAGCCTGGTGGAGGTGCCACTGGTACCGGAGTTGTCTCTGGTCGACGATAGCGATGTCGGGTCATTTAAACCGCAAACAAATGCGAGTGCCGAGTATAGCAACAGTGTATCGGGAGGAAGCTGTGAGTTCTCACTGGCCCTTCGCGGTGAAACCATTGCCAACTCAGACCCTGTTCCGATTCTAATCAATCAAATTCAGGAACTACAGGGGCTGGAACTGCATCGCGCAGCCTTATTCACAGTAATAACGGAATTATATGTCAACGCTGTTGACCACGGCCTTCTGAAACTCGACTCTTCCCTCAAAACAGGACCGGAAGGTTTCGCAAAATATTTTGAACTTCGCTCTAAAAGACTGGCCGATGTGTGTTCTGGTTTTGTCGAAATTAGCATCAAAATTCAGCCGCACCATCACGGTGGCAAATTGGCGGTTAAGGTCGAGGACAGCGGAGATGGGTTTGACTACATTGCATTCAAAAAGGAGCAGAACAAACACGATCTGCACAGTGGGCGTGGCATCAAACTGGTGCAGGAGTTATGTGAGGAGCTCAACTATACGCACCGGGGAAACTGTGTTGAAGCGGTTTATCTCTGGAAGGACTGACAGAACGCTCCAGTTCGAATACTCGGCCAGCAATACTCAAAGACCTACAGGCGGCACATAGCATATCGACGTATTCGTCAAGATGGTGGGTTTCTTGGCTTCTATCGCAAAGTAATATCACCGGCGATTGGTTCCCAGACCGTCACACACCTCATATCAGTCATGAATCGACACTATCACTTCCACAGAAACTCTACTGGTTGTTCAAGAAACCAGCAAATTTCTTGTCATCATGCGAGGTATGAAGGGCAAACCAGTCAATCAAAAACTCAAATATGGTGTCGACATCCTCATCCCCTTTTTGAAACGCCTTCAATTTATCCTCAAAATGCTCAATAAAGGCTTGGTGCTGGTTGATATGTGTAGCCAGCTCATCGTAACCGTTTTTTCGCATAATGTTCTCTTCACTGGCAAAGTGAAAGTGCGAGTACTTCATTAACTCATCAAACAGCGGCATGGCTTCTTCAGTCGGGGTGTCATGCTTCAGGTCACCCTGAATACGCTTTATCAAATCAACCAGGTAGCGGTGTTGTAAATCAATATCAGCGTTACCTGTTTCATAGATTAATTCTGAACGTAACTCTGCCATCTTGCTCACTCCATAATTATTATCAGGATTATTATGCAGATTTAATTTGTGCCGGAAAAATATGTTATTACGTTATACCATCATCGGTATATTCACCATATCAATCCATAAGGACTTGTCTTATATCGATAGGGAGTATCACACAGAGTATGCACGTTGGATGCTACATGGGTCAGGAAGGCTTGATATACAGGAAATAGTAGAATGGTGCCCGGAGCCGGGGTCGAACCGGCACGGTGTTTCCACCGAGGGATTTTAAGTCCCTTGCGTCTACCAATTTCGCCATCCGGGCTGGGCAGGTCAAGTGCGCGTTATTGTAGCGAAACAACAGGTAAGTTTCAGCACCGCTGACCGCTCTATTCTGTTGTACCTATCGCGTTGTGTGACAGATACAGTTACACGACGTGACGAGCAATCCTCGTCATGTTCAAGCGGTGTTCAGGTGGGGATGAGGGGGAAGGAAATGGAGGCTGGACCCGGAGTCGAACCGAGGTACACGGATTTGCAATCCGCTGCATAGCCACTCTGCCATCCAGCCAGAAATCCTATTGTCTTATATGAAAAAACCCCGGTCAACAGACCGGGGTTTTCAGAATTTGGAGCGGGAAACGAGATTCGAACTCGCGACCCCAACCTTGGCAAGGTTGTGCTCTACCAGCTGAGCTATTCCCGCATCATCAAGACCGCGCCTATTCTATTCACGCAGGCTGATATGTCAACCCTTACAGGCAAAAATTCGCCTATTTCGTCTCCTCCGATTGGATAACCGGCCAGGCTGCACGCAAATAGAGCACCATCGACCACAGGGTCAACGCCGCCGCAATGTAGAGCATGAAAAAGCCGATGTGTACGGTGGGCAGGCCTGCCACGGGAGCCTGGTACAGCAGTAGTATCAACGAGGCCATCTGGGCGGTGGTCTTGACCTTGCCCACCATGCTGACCGCCACCTTCGCCCTGGAGCCGATCTCCGCCATCCACTCGCGCAGGGCGGAGATGGTGATCTCGCGCCCCACGATAACGGCGGCCGGTATCGCCAGCCAGATCCCGTCAAACGGCGTGGGGTTGGCTGCCACAATCAGCACCAGCGCAGTTGCGACCATCAGTTTATCTGCCACCGGGTCGAGAAAGGCGCCGAAGGCAGAGGTTGCCTTCAGACGGCGTGCCAGGTAGCCATCCAACCAGTCGGTTGCTGCGGCCAGGGCAAAAATCACCGTTGCCCCCGCATTTGACCAGCTCACCGGCAGGTAGTAGCAGATCACAAATACCGGGATAAGTACGATTCGCAGCAAGGTCAGGATATTGGGAATAGTCAAACGCATTGTCTGGAGGGCACCGAATTTCTCATAGCTTCATTTTAACCTAGTCTGAGTGGAAGGTATCATAAATACGCTGTGCCAGCTCTTTACTGATCCCGTTTACCCGGCACAGGTCCTCCACACCGGCGCGTGAGACCTCCTGCAAACCGCCAAACTGTCTGAGCAGAAGCTGGCGGCGTTTGGGACCTAGACCGGGTATGCCCTCAAGCGGCGAACTGCGCCGCGCCTTGGCGCGGCGCTGCCGATGTCCTGTAATGGCAAACCGGTGGGCTTCATCCCTGACCTGCTGGATCAGGTGCAGTGCCGGTGAATCGGCCGGCAGCACAACCGGTGAATCCTCTCCAGGCACAAACAGCTGCTCGAGGCCGGGTTTGCGCGACGGTCCCTTGGCCACCCCCACCAGCGTGATGCCGGCGATCTGCAGCTCGGCCAATACCTCTACGGCCTGGTGCAGCTGTCCCCTGCCGCCGTCAATGAGCAGGATATCGGGCATTTTCCCCTCACCTTCCATCAGGCGTCTGAAACGCCGGCTCAGGGCCTGGTGCATGGCCGCATAATCGTCACCGGCGGTGATACCCTCGATGTTGAAGCGCCGATAGTCAGATTTGACGGCCCCGTTGGTGTCAAATACGACACATGAGGCCACCGTCGCCTCACCCATCGTGTGACTGATATCAAAGCACTCAATGCGCATCGGCAGGGCATCCAGGGCCAAGGCCTCCTGCAGCGCCTCAAATCGCGTGAGCAGATTTGCCTTGTTGGCCAAACGGCTGGCCAATGCCTGCTCGGCATTGGTAATGGCCAGTTCCAGCCAACGCGCCCGCTCGCCCCTGACCCTGGCCGTCAGACTGACCTTGTGTCTGCATTGACCACTGAGCACCTCCTCAAGCAGTGCCGCCTCTTCGGGCAGGTGGCTGACCAGTATTTCACCCGGTATCACCCTTTCACCCGGGCTGTCCCCCCCCAGGTAGTACTGAGAGATGAAGGCATTGAGTATCTCAGCGCCATCAGATTGGCCCGTATGATGCGGAAAGAAGGTTTTGTTCCCCAGGTTGCGTCCGCCACGGATAAAAAACAGCTGCACACAGCCGACACCCGCCTGATAGGCGGTGGCGATGATATCCAGGTCGCCCTCGGCACCCATGACATACTGGCGCTCCTGCACCCGGCGTAGATTGGCAATCTGGTCGCGATAGCGCGCAGCCTGTTCGAACTCCAGCTTTGCCGATGCCCCCTCCATGCGTTTGACCAGTTCATCGATGACCTGGTTGTCCTTGCCCTCCAGAAACAGCCGGGCATGGCGCACATCCTCAAGGTAGTCCTCCCGGTCGACAAGGCCGACGCAGGGAGCGGTACAGCGTTTTATCTGGTACTGCAGACAGGGCCGGCTGCGGTTACGATAAAAACTCTCCTCACACTGTCTGACAGGAAACAGCTTTTGCAGCAGGTTGAGGCTCTCGCGCACAGCCGAGGCACTCGGATAGGGTCCATAGTAGCGCCCCGGTGCAGTGCGCTTGCCCCGGTGCAGGCCCAGACGGGGGAATTCGTCGTCCGACAGGAAGATATAGGGGTAGCTTTTGTCATCCCGCAGCAGGACGTTGTAACGCGGCCGGTGCGCCTTGATCAGATTGTTTTCAAGCAGCAGCGCCTCGTTCTCGGTGTGGGTGACCGTCACCTCGATGTGGTGGATATTGTCCACCAGCGCCCGGGTCTTCGGGCTTTTGTCCTTGCCCTGAAAATAGCTGGAGACCCGTTTTTTCAGGTTACGGGCCTTGCCGATATAGATGATCGTACCCCCGGCGTCATACATCCGGTAGACCCCCGGACTGCCGGTCAGGTTTTTTAGAAACACCTGGGGATTAAAACGGTCGTTTGAACGCTGCGTCATGATACAGAAAAATCGGCTGATACGGCGGTAGGCCCTGGCGAATGTTAACCGGAGTCATCCATCACAGGGGCAGACCCGTACACCCCGGGGTGCTCACAGGGCTATGACAAACCAAATATATTACATTAAGTTCAAGATGTATCTTACTGATTTACATATCTTCTTTAATGATACCATAACGCATCGCAAGGCGTGTCAACTCTGCGTCGCTGTTGACATGCAACTTACTGATGATCCGCGAGCGATAGGTACTGACTGTCTTGGGGCTTAGGTGTAGTTGCGCGGAGATCTGGCTGACCTTCTGCCCCTCTGCCAGCATCAGCATCACCTGCAACTCACGTTGTGACAGGGTGTCGATCGGTGAGTCGTCTGTCCCGGGCACCCAGCTCATGGCCAGGCTCTGGGCGACCTCACGGCTGATATAGCGCCCCCCCTTGTTGACCTCGTTGATGGCCTCGACCATCTCATCCACGGAACACCCCTTGTGCAGATAGCCTGCAGCCCCTGCCTTGAGCAGTTGGCTTGGATAGGGATCATCGGTATGTACGGTCAGCACAATAACCGGGAGCGTAGGTACCGTCTTTTTCAGCTTACGCGTGGCTTCCAGCCCGCCCATGCCGGGCATGTTCAGGTCCATCATCACCACATCTGGCGGGGTCTGTCGTATATACTCGATCGCCTGCTCGCCACTGCTGGCCTCGGCAGCAACCCTGATACCCTTTGCATCATCCAGCAGTCGGTGGATTCCGGTTCGTACAAGTTCGTGATCATCGACCAACAGAACGTTAATCAATTCAACTCTCCCCACTTCCGGTTATGACAGTCGCGTATTGTTATTGTACTGTCGCAACGATTACATTACTCGGGCTCAATACTCGGACTTTTTATTGAGTGATGCAAGTTTTTAGACTTGCTCTAACTTATGTTCGGCAGTATCCGTGGCTATTGCCGTGTTCTCTGCCGGCAGCGGTATCTCCGCGCTGCCCTCAGTGCCTGCCGGATTGGCAAAACGGTCGTTGAGTGTCTGCACCAGACGGTCCGTTTCGGCAATTACACCGGCGATGCGCCTCTTGGCGCGACGTCCCCAGCCGGCAGGCATGGAGTTGAACAGGCTGCGCCAGAAGCGTGTGCTTTTGCGAAAGGCCCCCAGCACGCAATCTCGCTGCACGGAGTCTTCAACCTGCCGCATGAGCCAGCGGGAAACGCGTGCACCGGAAAGGCGCCGCAGTTGGTGGTGCAGGTAGCTGACAGCAACAACCAGTACAGCCAGAAGAGCAAGTGCCGCATTGGGGTGTGCACCCAGCCACTGGAGCCATGGCGGCTGGAATGTCAGCCCTTCCCAGTAATCCAGGTAAATCGTCAAACCCAGTAGCGCGGCAGCTGCAGCGCCGAATACTATCCCATCCAGCAGGAGCGTCAATCGCCGCCAGCGGGCCAGCGCACCGCTCAGAAGCGGCACCTGTGTCTCCTCAATCTCTCGCGCCGTCTTCTCCAGCGCACCGATGATACGATAGGCTCGCTCCACCTCAACCTGCTGGATACGCTGGTGGATTTCAGAAAGGTCGGCATCACGCTTTGACTCAAAGCGTTGACGCAGGTTTTCGTCCTCAATCGGAACCGAGGCGGACGGATTATAGATAGTGTAGAAACGGCCGGCCGTCAGCCCCTTCGATGCCAGTGCCCGTTGCCAGGCACCGAACACCTCTTCCGGATTGTCCTCACGCGCCGTGGTATCGATCTGGTTCAGCACATAGAGGAATTTGTTTGAGTCGGCCCGTCCGATGCTGTTGGCCACCAGGTGTTCGAGTGTATCCTGCATGGCACCGGGTTCCGGATGACGCGCATCAAAAAACACCAGCACCAGATCAGAAAGGTTGATAATGTGCTCGGTAATGCGCAGCGTCGAGGTACGCTGTTCATCGGCATCAAAGCCCGGGGAATCAATCACTATTTTACCGCGCAACAGTTCGCTGGGACATGTCTTCAGTTGCAGGTAGGCATCGATGCGCCGGCCCTCGCCTTCAGCCACCTTCTCGATCTCCTCGCTGATCTGATAGAAGGGGAAACGCGGGTCGGCATCCAGCGACAGTCCGGGAAGCACGTGCACATCCCCTTCGCGGCTGTGGCAGATCACGGTAAACTTATCGTCCACCGCCTGATTGCCGGTGTTCTGCAGGGGGTAATCAAGGTAATGGTTGATGAACGTCGACTTGCCCGATGAGAAAATACCCAGTATCGATATCAGCGGCCACCATGGAATAAGCGTGGCGTATGAGCGGTTTTTCTCCAGCAGGCCCATGCGGTAAGCCACCTTGTCCAGTTCACGAAATCCGGCGACAGCTGACAGCAGAACCGGATTTTCACTCTTGAGGTGCGCTTCCAGGTTTTGCAGACGTTTCTCTATAACAGGATCAGGCCCCAACATACGTACCCTCTATTTCAGGAATAAACTACCAGGGGAAGAATGAGCCCATCTGACTCATCGGTCGACCGACATTGTGGTTCAGAGCGCCCATCGTGTATTGCATATTGTCGGCACTGCGCGCCATGGCATGGCTGGCCTGTGTCATCGACTCCATCGAGTGGCGCATATGGTCAAGGTTGTTCATTTTGCTCGACATGTTTTCCACATTGTTGGACATGGTGTTTACATTGCTCGAAATTGTCGTCATCCGGCCTGCCACGATATCCATGTTGGTATCTATGCTCTCGGTCAGCACCGCGACGTTGCGGGCCAGGGAGGCCACATCATGACTGAGGCTGTAGATAAGGTAAAAACCGTAACTGGCCAGTACGATAAAAGCAAACAGTGACGGGTAGACGACCAACTCCCAGCGTCTGGCACTGGTTTCAAAGGTGCTGGCGAGACGGTCGATACCCTGCGCACCATCTTCTGCGAGAGAGTTTTCGCTGCCGGCAATGGGGGTTACTTTCGCTTTCCCGCCAGCATGGGATTTATCATTATCGGAGGGGGTATGTGCCATGATTATTCCTGGAATGTTGAATTGAGAATCTAGAACTCTGCCTTATTCGTTTATCAGCTTGTCACGCAGTGCATCGCCGCGTTCGGCTGAGATACGGCCGACATAATTGAGCACGCTCCAGGCCATCGAGGTACGGTTGGCCTTTTTCAGAAGCAGGGCCGCCTGTTCATAGGCATCGAGTGCCTTGTCAACCTCACCAGTGCGCAGATAGAGGTCGCCAAGTTCACCGTGGACATTATAGTTTTCCGGCTGCAACTCAATCAATGCACGGTAGCTTTCAACTGCACTGTCGAACTCCCCACTCCAGGCAGCACGGCGCGCGGCATACAGCAGCTGTATATGCCTGGGTGGTTCGGGCCGGGTGGCCTGACCTGGCGGCATCATAGGCATTTGTCCCATCATATTCGGTTGAACATGGGGCTGTCTTGCGCCTGCCTCCTCGACAACCATGGCCGCAGCCGGCTCACTGGCTGATACGGGCACATCCGCTTCCGGCTCTTCAGTGGCCGTTGCCGCGACCACCGTTTCACGCTCTGGGGAAATGGCGCCGGCCTCCTGGATGACCGCATCAATCTCCCTGGTTGTCTCGATAGACGCGACCATGGCCGCTTGCTCATGCGGTGCGTCGCTGTTGGTAACAGGAGAGGCATCCGCGGCAGGAATGTTTGATTCACTCTCGGCAGTCACCGGCGCGACTTTTGGCTCGGAGAAAAGCTCAGCCCGGTTCAGATAAAAAGCCACCGCGACTATCAGCAACAAAAAGCTAATGGGGTGCAAAATCCATCTAAAAATATTCACAGCAATCTACTCCGTTTGTTATCCCAGTTTTGGATAGATAATGCGGGCAAAGTTCATAAACTCATTCGCCGCCTTGCTTGAGGGGGAGAGTTCGAACACCCCCAACCCTTCACTGAAGGAGCGACGGTATGCGGTACGCTGATGCAACCTTTGCCTGATCAAACCAACCCCGCCAAGGCTGGCAAGCGCCTCTTCCGCCTCATCTGATTCTCGTATCGCACGGTGCGTGTCGGCACGGTTTACAAATACACAGATTTCCGGTTCTTTCTCATCGAGTGATTGGCGCACAATGCCGAGAAAGCGTTGGGTCGACCATATATCCGCCTGACTGGGAGGGACCGGTATAATGATCCGATCGGCAACCGACAAAGCCGCTTCCATGGCATCAAGATCTGATGTGCCCACATCCACAATGATCTCTCCGCTCTTATCCTGCAGTTCATCAATCACGTCGCTCTCGCCATGGTGGAGACTGAACAGCGGGGTGTAGCCCTCTTCGCTTCTGACCTCTGCCACATCGGTCAGGGTTCGCTGCGGGTCAAGATCAAAGGCGCTCACCCGTTCACCGTGCACCGCCAGCCAGATTGCCAGATTAAAGGCCACGGTGCTTTTGCCGGAGCCACCCTTCAGATTTCCTACGACCGTTATCATTCAATTTACCTTGAATACTCGGATTCTCACTAGTGTTGAGGCAACACCTCTTTCGTATAGCCACGCGGCACAGTGAACATTGCGTCAGGTTGTGGTGCAACCTCTATATTGACCAGTTCACGAACATGCCCCCCCGCAATCTCCTGGCGGATGGCGATATTTAGCTCTGGATCGTACCACTGGACAGCACGCATCAGTGTGCCACTTGGCGAAACTGATTCGGCTTGCCACTTTTCGGTATACCGCCCGGATATCGCATCGTTGGAGATGTATTTCATCTCCATGACCGTCTTGCCGTTGATCACCCGTTTTACCGCGAATTTGTACTGTGCATCATTCCACTGGGTGGCAACACTGTTACCTGATCTAATCTCCCACTTGTCACTATTGCGACTGTTAACCAGTTCCTGCCCCTGCAGTGTGCACTGTGCATTGGCGATGTTGCGACAGGGATTTCCGTCGTCACTACCCTCCACCGCCTGCTGAAGTTCCGGCATCGGCCTTTCCATGTAGGTTTTTCGTACGGGGAACAGCAACAGTCCTTTTTTCAATGACGGATCAATAATTTCGACAATCCGCTCGCCGTTATCGCCTTCCAGCTCAGTGCGAACCCGCCCTTTGCCAACATACATTTTCCCTCTGCTGCCCTTTTCATCGGGCCCTTTTTGTATCGCGTCAGCGGAAAAGTCGCTACCAAACCATCCGGCATTCACACTGAGAGGAAGCAATATAAAGAGCAGTAGTGAAATTCTTTTCAATTGTTTCATGCAGTTTCTTTACGCAGCAGAATAATTAAAGAGAGGGGTCAGAGCAGGGACAATGTCCCCGCTCTTTCCCGGACTCTGACTCCGTTACTTGTTGCCACCCTGTGCCGGTGCAGAAGGTGCCTGCTGGGCACCAGGTGCCGGCGGAGCACCGTAGGGGGCGCCATAGGGCGCACCGTAAGGCGCTCCATGGGGGGCTCCGTAACCGTAAGGCGCTCCATGGGGGGCTCCGTAACCGTAAGGCGCACCATAAGGGGCTCCGTAACCATAAGGCGCACCATAAGGGGCTCCGTAACCGTACGGACCGTAACCACCGTAGTAGGGATTACCGTAACCTTGGCCGCGACCATAACCGTAACCTGAGCCACGACCACGACCGCTGAAACTCATATCAAAGTCCCCGGTACCATCCGAGTTAAAGGGCCCCCAGGAGGAATCGCCCCAACCCGGACCACCCCACCATGCTTCGGCGGACTGGAAAGGAAGTGCTGCTGCACCGGCGATGGCAACGGCTGCTGCTACTTTTGCCATTTTATTCATAAATCAATCTCCTTTTTAATGGGGAAGTCACAACCCACACAACGCAACAGCTTCCCCCGCCTCTTACGCTGCACCATAGATACCCCCTGATCTCAGGGGGTGACCAATTTGCTTACCAATTACTCAAACCTGGCCAGAACATACCGAAGGGGTTAGCCCAGCCGCTTGCGCCAAAGGGTTCGTAAAGGCCACCCGGATAGGGGTATCCCGTCCCCAACGGATAAGGTGAAAAGGCCCCCCCAGGCAAGCCACCCCAATACCCGCCGTAGGGGTTACCTCCATATGGCGGATAGCTACCGTAACCACCATCTGCCGGTGCTGTTTGTGCGCGTCTGCGTTCATAAAACCGCTCACGCCCGCCATGCCTGGCCCTTTTGTCCTGTTGCAACTTTGGCGCTGTGTTTCCACTCCACGGGTTATAGCGCCCGCGATACCCCGGCACCTGATAATGACCCTGTTCGTGTCCCCCCTGTGTCGCATAGGCGCCCCAGGGCCTCTCCTGCGCCAAAGTTGCGCCATTGACAAGAAACAACAACAGCAGTGCGGCTGCCCTCATTCAGTACGACCTCTTTGCCTTTTGATGCCGACGCTGCGGGCACATCTCCGGCAATCACACGCCAAGTTCATCACCATTCGCACAGTCCTAATCATTAGGGTTGTCATCCAGCTCGGGCTTTAGCCGTATTCCCCGTCTGGCCTTCTTTTTCTTCGCCACAGATTTGCTC
>JBFEUI010000085.1:0-12708 GCA_041547565.1 Thiohalomonadaceae bacterium | reverse complement strand
TTGTTATGGCGCCGACGGGATGCCCTTTCAAGAAGGCGGTGCATAGGGCGGGCCTTGTCCGCCAACATTGGCGCCCACGGGGCGCCCTATCAAGAAGGCGGTGCATAGGGCGGGCCTTGTCCGCCAACATTGGCGCCCACGGGACGCCCTATCACGACGGCGGTGCAGAGGGCGGACCTTGTCCGCCAACATTGGCGCCCACGGGACGCCCTATCAAGAAGACAGTGCATAGTTGTAGGTCAGATCAGCGTGCAGCGGTTACCTGACAACCGATTTGGAGCATGAATTTGAGCACGAGCATTATCCCGGTTATCACCGTCGACGGCCCCAGTGGTGTCGGCAAGGGCACCATCAGCCATCTGCTCGCCCAGCACTACGGCTGGCATTTCCTGGACAGTGGCGCGCTCTACCGACTGCTTGCTCTGGCAGCGGTGCGTGGTGGTATCGCTCTGGATGATACGCAGCGGGTGACAGAGCTGGCGCGTCACCTGGATGTGGAATTTCTTGCCGATACGGCAGGGAATGAGAGAATACTTCTTAACAAACAGGATGTTACATCTGATATTCGTACCGAGCAGGCCGGTAATAATGCCTCCAGAGTGGCCGTGATCCCCGAAGTGCGAGAGGCGTTGTTGCAACGGCAGCGTGATTTTGCCCAGCCGCCGGGCCTTATCGCCGATGGCCGGGACATGGGCACCACGGTCTTTCCCGATGCAGCGGTGAAAATATTCCTCACAGCCAGTGCGCAGGTTCGTGCCGAAAGGCGCTATAAGCAGTTGAAAGAAAAGGGATTCAGTGCTAGCCTTACGGATCTCGTTAATGAGATTGCCGAACGGGATCGGCGCGACAGTACCCGCAGCAGCTCGCCTCTGAAGGCGGCGGATGATGCGGTACAAATCGATACCTCGTCGCTGGACATTGCTGAAGTGTTCCAACAGGTTATCGATATCTGCCACTCCCGTGTCGGTTGAATAAGGTGGTTCGGAGCGTTTCCGAACTTAAAATTCAACTAACCCGACTGCCTCGCACCTTGCGACGCGGTTTTTTACAGGTCACAAACTAATGAGCGAAAGCTTTGCCGAACTTTTTGAGGAAAGCCTCAATACAACCCAAATGCGTCCCGGTTCTATCGTTACCGGTACCGTCGTAGCAGTTAACTCCGATGTCGTTATTGTCAATGCCGGCCTGAAATCCGAAGGCATGATCCCTGCGGAACAGTTCCGCAATGATGAAGGTAACATTGACATTAACATTGGAGATGAAGTTGAAGTAGCCCTGGAGGCCGTTGAAGATGGCTTTGGTGCTACGCGTCTGTCCCGTGATAAGGCAAAGCGTGCCGAAACATGGCGTCGCCTTGAAGCTGCTCACGAAGCTGATGAAACCGTAACCGGTCGTATCGTCGACAAGGTTAAAGGTGGCTTCACTGTTGAAATGCAGAATGTCCGTGCCTTCCTGCCCGGTTCACTTGTCGATGTGCGTCCCGTGCGCGACACCTCCTACCTGGAAGGTAAGGAACTCGAATTCAAAGTTATCAAACTTGACCAGCGCCGTAACAACGTTGTTGTTTCCCGCCGTGCCGTTGTTGAGGCCGAAGGTAGCGAAGAGCGTGAAGCGCTGCTGGAAAATCTGCAGGAAGGTCAAACCGTCAAGGGTATTGTCAAGAATCTCACCGACTACGGTGCGTTTGTTGACCTTGGTGGTATCGACGGCCTGCTGCACATCACCGACATGGCGTGGAAGCGCGTCAAGCATCCGAGCGAGATCGTCAACGTGGGCGATGAGATCGATGTGAAGGTGCTGAAATTCGACCGCGAGCGCAACCGCGTCTCTCTCGGCCTCAAGCAGATGGGCGAGGAT
The DNA here is from genome assembly GCA_041547565.1 of Thiohalomonadaceae bacterium. Classification (GTDB taxonomy): domain Bacteria; phylum Pseudomonadota; class Gammaproteobacteria; order Thiohalomonadales; family Thiohalomonadaceae; genus JBFEUI01. The sequence goes on along the minus strand of JBFEUI010000085.1, from coordinate 10,851 downwards.
CCGTGGGAAGAGATTTCACGCCGCTACCCGGAGAATACCCGCCTGTTCGGCAAGGTTACCAACCTCACCGACTATGGCTGCTTCGTCGAAATCGAAGAGGGTGTCGAGGGTCTGGTGCACGTCTCCGAGATGGACTGGACCAACAAGAACATCCATCCCTCCAAGGTCGTCACCCTCGGCCAGGAAGTCGAGGTCATGGTGCTGGATATTGACGCCGAGCGCCGCCGCATCTCACTGGGCATGAAACAGTGTGTTGCCAATCCGTGGGAAGTGTTTGCCGCCACCCATAACAAGGGCGACAAGGTCTCCGGCAACATCAAGTCCATCACCGACTTCGGTATCTTCATCGGTCTGGACGGTGGTATCGACGGTCTGGTTCACCTCTCCGATATCTCCTGGAATGAGGCGGGCGAAGAGGCCGTGCGCAACTACAAGAAGGGTGAGGAAGTTGAGGCGGTTATTCTTGCCATCGATCCCGAGCGTGAGCGTATCTCACTCGGCATCAAGCAGATGGAACAGGATCCGGTTTCCAACTATGTGGCAGAGCACAAGAAGGGCAGCATCGTCACTGGTGTTGTTAAAGAAGTGGATGCCAAAGGTGCGGTTATCGAACTGGCTGATTCTGTTGAAGGCTATCTGCGTGCCTCTGAACTTTCACGCGACCGTGTGGAAGATGCGCGCAGCATGCTGAACGAGGGTGATGAGATCGAAGCCAAGTTCCTTGGCCTGGATCGCAAGAACCGCAACATCAACCTGTCCATTAAAGCCAAGGACAGTGATGAAGAGTCGGCAGCAATCGAAGACTACAAGCGTTCTGCTCCTGTGGCTACTACACTGGGAGATCTGCTCAAAGAGCAAATGGACAAGAACGACTAATGTCGAACAGGGAGGCCCGTGAAGGACCTCCCGCCACTTTCCGGATAATACAATGACAAAATCGGAACTGATCGAAATCCTTGCACGCAAACAGTCACAACTGGCATACAAAGATGTTGAACTGGCAGTAAAGACTATCCTCGAGCATATGGCGCAAACCCTCGCTAACGGTGAGCGTATTGAAATACGGGGCTTTGGCAGTTTTTCACTTCACTACCGTCCGCCAAGAATGGGACGCAACCCGAAGACGGGTGAGGCGGTGTCACTGGGTTCGAAACACGTACCGCATTTCAAGCCCGGCAAGGAACTGCGCGAGCGTGTTAACGACAGCCTGCAGAGCGGCACGCCTATTCAACAAGAGGCGGGCGAGTAAGCCATCGGCATTTTTTGATTTTTAGTCGATGCAGATTGAGCAGGGACGGCGCAATCATTGTCACAATATCCGCGGGGCAGAAAGGTGTTGCTGTGCGGAAAGCGGTTACCCTCTCAAAATCATAAAACACACGCGTCACAAAGGGCGTTTTCATACTCGAATCAAAACGAGTAGTGTATAGTAATCGGACGTGCATGCTGGAGTTGCGATGTCGATGAAACGGTTACTGACTTTTCTTTTTATTCTGGTTCTTCTTGTCTTTGGTCTGAGCTTCACTGTTCTTAATGCAAATGATGTGGTGCTTAACTACTATTTTGCGACAGTTGAGCTACCGCTTGCGCTCGTGATCCTGGGTGCGCTGACTCTTGGCGCTTTGCTTGGCTTGTTTGCCAGCATTTCACTTGTTCTTGCAGGCAAGGCGGATGTGGCCAGGTTGCATCGCAAGGTGCAGATGACCGAAAAAGAGATCAAAAATCTGCGCGAAATCCCCATCAAGAACAAGCACTGACAATGGGTATCGAGTTACTCTTTTTGCTTCTTCCTGTGGCAGCCTACAGTGGTTGGCTGTTGGCGCGCCGTGTGCCATCCGGTGGGCGAAAGGGGAGTGTCGCCGAATGTAACGATTTTTCTGAAGACTATTTCAAGGGCCTGAACTATCTGCTCAATGAGCAACCTGACAAGGCGATTGAAATTTTTATTCACATGCTCGAAGTCAATAGCGAGACGGTGGAGACGCACTTTGCCCTTGCCAACCTGTTCAGGCGCCGTGGCGAGGTGGAAAGGGCGATTAGGATTCACCAGAATCTGATAGCACGCCCCACCTTGAACAAGCTGCAGAGGAGTCAGGCGCTGTTTGAACTGGCGAATGATTACCTGAGAGCCGGCCTTTATGACCGTGCAGAGGCGCTGTTTCAGGAACTGGTGGATGAAGAGAACTACGGGGTAGCGGCACTGGAAAATCTGCTCAACATTTACGAGCAGGAGAAGGATTGGTCTCAGGCGATCGAATCCGCGCAACGCCTCAAGCGGCGCGGTCATGCGGGGATTAACCGGGTTATTGCGCATTACTATTGCGAACTGGCAGAAGAGGCTGAGCAAAGAGGGGAATACGGCATTGTCAGCAGGATGATTAAAAATGCGCTTGGTGAAGACAAGCAGTGTACCAGGGCACATCTTCTCGAAGCCGGTTACGCCATGCGCCGGAATGATTACAAGTTGGCGCTCAAGTCGCTAAAGCGTATCGATAAGACAGAACCGGTCTTCTTCTCTGAGGCGATTCCACTGCTGGTTGATACATACGAGAAGTTGGGGCGGCCGCAGGAGATTATTGGCGAGCTGGATAAGGCTGAAGGTGAAATTTCCAATGATATGTTGTACCTGTTAAAGGCGAGCCTGATTCATAAACAGGCAGGCATCAAAGAGGCCGAAGCATATTTGTCCAATTACCTGGGAAAGCATTCTTCGCTCAAGGGGATGTTGCATCTGCTTACAATGAGAATTTATTCAAGTGAAAAAAGTGGTGAGTTTCAGGATATTCTGGATATGATTAGCAACTATCTGGAAAAGAGCCCCGGCTATCGCTGTGGCAACTGCGGCTTTACCGCCAAGAGAATCCACTGGCAGTGTCCCAGCTGTAAAAAATGGGATAGCGTGAAACCCATTCAATCAGACGAAATACAGACTACGGTTAATACAATTCAATGAATACAGACTCGAAGATTATTGTGGCGCTGGATTTTCCCGGTACCAAGGAGGCGCAGACTTTGGTTGAACGCCTGGAGCCGGGACGCTGCAGGCTCAAGGTGGGCAAAGAGCTGTTTACCCGCGGTGGTCCACAGTTTGTCGAACAACTCGTGGGGCAGGGCTATGATGTGTTCCTTGACCTTAAGTTTCACGATATTCCCAATACGGTTGCTCGTGCCTGCACCGCTGCGGCTGAACTGGGTGTCTGGATGGTTAATGTGCACGCACTCGGCGGCGGAAAGATGATGCGTGCTGCCAAGGAGGCGGTGAGTGCCTTTGAGCAGCCACCACTTTTAATTGCCGTTACGATCCTGACCAGTATGGGGCAGGAGGATATTGCTGGTATCGGCCTGAGCGGCACCCCGGCAGACAACGTGCTGCGCCTGGCAAGCCTGGCCAATGAGTCAGGCCTTGACGGGGTGGTTTGTTCACCGCTCGAAGTCGAGATGCTGCGCAAGTCCCAGGGTGACGAATTTCAGCTGGTTACACCGGGCATCCGACCCGCCGGCAGCCAAAAGGGCGATCAGACCCGGGTGATGACTCCGGCTGATGCGGTGAAGGCCGGCTCCAGCTATCTGGTTATCGGACGACCCATCACGGCGGCCCCTGAACCCATGGCCGCACTGGAAGCGATCGAGCAGGAATTAAATAACTGACAGCATTTAGAAGTAGGCCGGACAAAGCGTAGCGGTGTCCGGCACTACAGCGCTGCCCGATACCGCTTGCGCTCAATCGGGCCTACAGCTTTGTCATTCTCCGCCAGCATATAGGACGCCCTGTGGGCGCCGCTGATGGCGGGCATGGCCCGCCCTATGTGTTGGTTTCAGAACTATTCACGATCGCCACTGGTGAACTGCAATCAATTGAGCAGAAGCTTAAATCATAGATACAGCATTTTCTGCGGCGTGAACGGTGAAGCGTTGAACGTGAAATGCATATAGGGCGCCCTGTGGGCGCCGCTGATGGCGGGCATGGCCCGCCCTATATGTTGGTTTCAGGACTATTCATGATCGCCACTGGTGAACTTGAATCAATTGAGCAGGGACTTAAAGCATAGATACAGCATTTTCTGCGGCGTGAACGGTGAAGCGTTGAACGTGAAATGCATATGGGGCGCCCTGTGGGCGCCGCTGATGGCGGGTATGGCCTGCCCTATGTTTGTAGTCTCACTGCTGTTCACAATCCCCATGGCTGTCGATCTTTTGATAAAAAATACTTGATCTACATTTTGGGAACTTGTATTTTTCAGATTCCGGATACGGAAATTACCTACAAACAACACAAGGAGATGTGTTATGAAGACATTAAAAGCACTTTTGCTTTCAATCGTTATGTCACTGGCCACTTCCGTGGCATTTGCCCTTCCCGTCAACATCAATACCGCAGATGCACAGGCGATTGCCGAGGCAATCAAGGGGGTTGGTGAGAAACGGGCACAGGCCATTGTGCTCTACCGTGAGCAACATGGTCCCTTCAAGTCTGTCGATGAACTGAGCATGGTCAAGGGCATCGGCAGCAAAATTCTCGACAACAACCGTGATAACATCACCGTGACCAACCAATAACTGTAAGTTGCCACCGTGTCCCTCCCAAACGGGAGGGACATTACCTTCCTCCATATACCCTTGAAAGTACTGGCATAAGCGAGTTCTTGTGTTGTCCCGACGCACCCCGCTCAACCTGTATCATAAGTACTTCGCTCAATCCGCTAACTTTTCGTGATCTTGTTTTCATATCAGCCTATTTTCGCTAGCATTGGTTAGAGTCAATCAATACATAAGCCTGTTAGACGTCTTTATAGACAAATCAATTACAAATTAGGGAATAGTGAATATTGATTCACAAGGCAGCACCTGTGGTTATGGGGCTGGGTTATTAAGTGATTTGTGGTTGATAATTATGCGATGAATGTATCAAACCATTGCTTTGTTTGTTGCCGAGTTTTTCGCGAATGCACGTAAAGAGCTGCGGGAAATTAGGATGTTATGATTTCAACAGATATTTTTATTACTGTATGGATGCATTATGACACGTAGAGTCACCAAGGCGGTTTTTCCTGTTGCGGGTATGGGCACCCGTTTCCTGCCGGCCACCAAGGCCAACCCAAAGGAGATGATGCCGGTCGTCGATAAGCCGCTGATTCAATATGCGGTGGAGGAGGCGGTCAGAGCCGGTATTACGGAAATGGTCTTCGTCACCAGCAGCGCGAAGCGGGCGATCGAGGACCACTTTGACAAAAACTATGAGCTTGAGGCGGAGCTTGAGAAGAAGGGGAAAAACGAGCTGCTGGATATCGTACGTTCTATCGTCCCGGCCGATGTCTCCTGTGTCTATATCCGTCAGCCCGAGGCACTGGGACTGGGGCATGCGGTGTTGTGTGCCAAGCCTGTTATTGGAAATGACCCGTTTGCGGTGTTGCTGGCCGATGACCTGGTGGATGACGGAGGGGACGGGGTGATGGCGCAGATGGTGTCAGTTTTCAATGACCACCAGTGCAGTGTTCTGGGGGTCGAGGAAGTTCCCGGTGAGGATACCGACAAGTACGGTATCGTCAGCAGCCATGCCATTGATAGCAAAGTCTCTGACGTATCCAGCATCATTGAAAAGCCGCAGCCCGAGCAGGCCCCTTCAAACCTTGCGGTGGTTGGGCGCTATATCCTGACGCCAAGAATATTTGAACTGCTTGAGACAACCGAACGTGGTTCAGGGGGGGAGATCCAGCTTACCGATGCCATTGCCATGTTACTGGAAGAGGAGAAGGTGCTGGCATACCGCTTTGACGGCAAACGCTACGATTGCGGCAGCAAGCTGGGGTATCTGCAGGCGACGGTGGAGTTCGGCCTGAAACACGAGGAGCTGTCCGGGCCGTTCAAGGCCTATTTGAAGTCATTTTCCCTGTCGGAATAGACAGTGACTCTTGCTCAACGCTGAAAACGGGAAAACCGACCTAACATGGCCGGTTTTTTTGTTGGTGTCGGCTGGGCTCGACCCCTTTACGGCCAGCGAAAGGGACCGCACTTCAGTGCGCCCGCAGGGGCAGTCCAGTTTAGCGGGCTGAGCCACCAGCGTCGCGGGTGAGAGTTCGTGGGGGCACTAGCACATAAGTGGTTAGTCTGAATACGCCGCTCCTGTCCGCACCCCACAAAGGGGTATCAAGATCCATGGATCCGCGGCGTTCCGTACATCCTGCACATAAAAAAAGCCGACCTGTTGTGGTCGGCTTTTCTTTAAACTGGCTCCCCCGGCTGGACTCGAACCAGCGACATACGGATTAACAGTCCGGTGTTCTACCAACTGAACTACGGGGGAATGTTGGAACGCGGCGTATATTACAAGCCGCGTAGCGGTGGGTCAATAGATGTTGGAGAATTAACGGTTTTATTCGCTGCTCAGCCCGTCGGGCAGCTCAACGGTTCGCCATCGGGCCGGGCCGTATCATTGCGCAGACGACCGGTTTTGTAGAGGATCAGCGCCTTGGCCTTGTCGGCGCCTCGCGGGTCACAGAAGGTAAACGTCCCGTTGGTGCGGGAGAAGCCTTCCGGGTAGTAGATAATATAGTGTTGGGAGCCGAAGGCGCTGTATTGCACGGTGATTTGCCCATCGAGTGAATCCTGTACATGTATCAGGGTTTCCGATTCATCCCTTGTACGGCTACGGTCTTTGTCTACAAACACCAGCCAGCCTTGTTCCCAACCTCCTTCCCTGATGCACAGGTTTTGATCTGAACTTTTGCACACGACAACATCGGTGGTGCGCTTGATGGCCTCACTGCGGGCCAGGTTGAGACTGGCGACCAGGCTGTTGAACTGGGTGGAAAGGCGGGTATCGGCGATCAGCTCCGCGAAGGACGGGGCCGCAATACTGGCCAGCGTGCCGACAATGGCCACCGTGGTGAGTAGCTCGGCGAGGGTATAACCGGCGGATAAAAAAGGCCGGGTTGGAATCCGCTTCCAACCCGGACCATGATAGGCGACATCCATGTCATCCCCACTTCCTTGTGTCGATATGTGAGAGATGGCGTCCTTGTCATCTCCACCTCCATGTGACGGTTATTACTCTACCTTTGGGTGGCCTGCAGAGGGAAGGGCGGGCTTGTCGGGCAATGTTGTCAGTTTTTGTAGGGGTATCTCGGTATGTTTTGTAGGACAAATCCTACAAACCAGCAGGGCGAACTGTGTGGTGAAATGTAGATGCTTGAAATTACTGGCAATAAAGAAGCAGGCATAGTTCTAGTTGCGGGTTCCATCCCTGGAGTATGCCCTTCGGGTCAGCCTGTGGCTGACCACATCCGCTCCCGGCGGTCAGCGGTTATCCGACAACCAGGTTGTCACGTAGCTTCGCAACGTGACCTGCAGTAGCTGCCTGGTGACTAGCTGTTGAGGGCGTTGGCGACGCGCTCCAGGGCCTTTTCCAGGTTCTCCATGCTGGTGGCGAAGGAGAGGCGCATGTAACCCTCCTGACCGAAGGCCGAGCCCGGTACCAGCGCCACGCCTGCCTCGTTGAGCAGGTATTCGGCCAACTGCACGTCATTCTCGATATCCGGCATGGCGGCGATCACCTCGCGCATATCGGGGAAGGAGTAGAACGCGCCCTGGGAGGGTAGGCACTTGACGCCCTTGATGGTATTGAGTTTCTCCACCACGAAGTCGTGGCGTTCCTTAAAGGCGGTGAGCATGGTCTGGATGCAGCTCTGGTCGCCGTTGAGCGCCGCCTCGGCCGCCACCTGGGAGATCGAGGTGGGGTTGGAGGTGCTCTGTGACTGGACCTTTTTCATCGCCTGCAGCAGTTTTTCGGGCCCGGCGGCATAGCCGATGCGCCAGCCGGTCATGGAGTAGGCCTTGGAGACCCCGTTCATCACGACGGTACGGTTGTAGAGTTCGGGGCAGGCCATGACGATGTTGACGAACGGTTCCTCGCCCCAGAGGATGTGCTCGTACATGTCGTCGCTGGCGATCAGGATCTCGGGATGGCGCAGCAGCACCTCGCCCAGTGCCGCCAGTTCGGCCCGGGTATAGGCCACACCGGTCGGGTTGGACGGGCTGTTCAGCACCACTAGGCGGGTCTTCGGCGTGATGGCCGCTTCCAGCTGCTCCGGGGTGATCTTGAAGCCCTGCTCCAGGCCGGCATGGATGATCACCGGTACGCCCTCGGCCAGCAGTACCATGTCGGGGTAGGAGACCCAGTAGGGGGCGGGGATGATCACCTCGTCGCCGGGGTCCAGCATCGCCTGCGCCAGGTTGAAGAAACTCTGTTTGCCGCCGCAGGAGACCAGCACCTGTTTCGGCTGGTACTCCAGCCCGTTGTCGCGCTTGAGCTTGTCGATGATGGCCTGCTTCAGTCCCGCGGTGCCGTCCACGGCGGTGTACTTGGTAAAACCGTTATTAATCGCCTCGATGGCGGCTGCCTTGATATGATCGGGGGTATCGAAATCGGGTTCACCGGCCCCCAGGCCGATAATATCCTTGCCCTGGGCCTTGAGCTCGTTGGCGCGAGCGGTGACGGCCAGAGTCGGTGACGGTTTAACCTGTTGTACACGATGGGAGAGTTGAATGTCCAAGCCGGGTTCCTCGACAGCGGGTTGTTACTCTTTTGAATGTTGCCTGCAGGCAAAAAATAAATCACTACTAATATACTTGAATTGCGAGTGTTACTGAATCCCCATGAGCAAACGATTTGAGCTGCAGTCAAGCTATGCGCCCGCCGGTGACCAGCCGACGGCCATCGCCGCACTGGTCGAAGGACTGGAGAACGGCGAGGCGGGCATGACCCTGCTGGGGGTGACCGGTTCGGGCAAGACCTACACCATAGCCAATGTGATCCAGCAGGTGCAGCGCCCGACCCTGATCATGGCCCACAACAAGACCCTGGCCGCCCAGCTTTACGGCGAGATGAAGGAGTTCTTTCCCCATAACGCGGTGGAGTATTTCGTCTCCTACTATGACTACTACCAGCCCGAGGCCTACGTGCCCTCGACCGACACCTTTATCGAGAAGGACGCCTCGATCAACGAGCATATCGAGCAGATGCGCCTGTCGGCCACCAAGGCGCTGATGGAGCGGGAGGACACCATCATCATCGCCACGGTCTCGGCGATCTACGGTCTGGGCGATCCGAAGTCCTACCTTGGCATGGTGCTGCACCTGGTGCGCGGCGATACCATCGACCAGCGGGTGATGCTGCGCCGCCTGGCCGAACTGCAGTACACCCGCAACGATGCCGATTTTCACCGTGCCACCTACCGGGTGCGGGGCGAGGTGATCGACATCTTCCCGGCCGAGTCGGACTACGAGGCGATCCGGGTGGAACTGTTCGACGATGAGATCGAGGCGCTGTCCTATTTCGACCCGCTCACCGGCGAGGTGCTGCGCCGCGTGCCGCGCCTGACCATCTATCCCAAGACCCACTACGTAACACCGCGCGAGACGCTGCTCAATGCCATTGAGCTGATCAAGGCGGAGCTCAAGGAGCGGCTGGAACAGCTCTACGAGGCAAACAAACTGGTGGAGGCGCAGCGGCTGGAGCAGCGCACCCGCTTCGATATCGAAATGATCATGGAACTGGGCTACTGCTCGGGCATAGAGAACTACTCCCGCTACCTGTCCGGTCGCCAGCCGGGCGAGCCGCCGCCGACCCTGTTCGACTACCTGCCGGATGACGCCCTGCTGGTGATCGACGAGAGCCACGTGACGGTGCCGCAGATCGGGGCGATGTACAAGGGCGACCGCTCGCGCAAGGAGAACCTGGTGACCTACGGTTTCCGGCTGCCCTCGGCACTGGACAACCGCCCGCTCAAGTTCGAGGAGTTCGAGCGCCTGTCGCCCCAGACCATCTACGTCAGTGCCACCCCGGCCAAGTATGAGGGCGAGCACTCCGGCCTGGTGGCCGAGCAGGTGGTGCGGCCCACCGGGCTGGTTGACCCGGAGGTCGAGGTGCGTCCCGCCACCACGCAGGTCGATGACCTGCTGTCGGAGATCAACCGGCGTACCCCGAACGGGGAGCGGGTGCTGGTTACCACGCTGACCAAGCGCATGGCGGAGGACCTGACCGACTACCTCTCCGAGCACGGCATACGCGTGCGCTACATGCACTCGGATATCGATACGGTCGAGCGCATGGAGATCATCCGCGACCTGCGCCTTGGCGAGTTTGACGTGCTGGTGGGCATCAACCTGCTGCGCGAGGGGCTGGATATGCCGGAGGTGTCGCTGGTGGCGATCCTCGATGCCGACAAGGAGGGCTTCCTGCGCTCCGAGACCTCGCTGATTCAGACCATCGGCCGGGCGGCGCGCAACCTGCACGGCAGGGCCATACTCTACGCCGACCGCATCACCGGTTCGATGCAGCGCGCCCTGGACGAGACCGAGCGTCGCCGTGACAAGCAACTTGCCCATAATGAAGCGCACGGTATCACGCCGAAAGGGGTGGAGAAGGCGGTGCAGGATATTATGGAAACCGGCTATCCGGGCGTGCCGGCCTCGGCGAAGCGCTATGCCAGGGTGGCCGAGGAGGTCATCGAGTACGCCTCGATGTCGCCGGGCGATATCAGGAAGAAGGTCGCGGCACTGGAGAAACAGATGTACCAGCATGCGCAGAATTTGGAGTTTGAGGAGGCGGCGAAGGTGCGCGATCAGATCAGGGAGATCCAGGAGTTGAACATGGGGCTGGGTGATCCGGCAGTCGATTAGACTCGGGTGTTGTGGGGCCACACAACACCAAAACGCATCGGGTTTTCATGCCAAATAAAAAATCGAATTGGCCGTGTTGTATAGGCAAGAGAGATTACGTCAGTAGGACACTCGACTAAGGAAAAAAACTATTTGAAAAAGAAAAGAATAAAAACATGATTTAAATCAACATAA
>JBFEUI010000084.1:0-12735 GCA_041547565.1 Thiohalomonadaceae bacterium | reverse complement strand
GGTCGACACCCACGGTGCACCGGTGATCGATCCGGTATGGCGACTGCTGGAGCAGACCTATGCCCACTTCGGCGTCATTCCCACCCTGCTGGAGCGCGACTTCAACCTGCCGCCGCTGCCGGAACTGCTGGCCGAGGTGGCTCAGATCGCCGCTCTGCAGCGCAAGGAGGAACAAGGCCATGTCCGCTACGCCTGAGATGCCCCGCTTTCAGCAACAGCAACACGCCTTTGCCGCGCACATTCGCGATCCCGAAAACGCGGCAGCTCCCGCCGATGTGGAGGCACGGCGCATGGCGGTCTACTGTGAGCTGTTTTACAACAACATCGAGGGGGTGCTGAGCAGTAGCTTCCCGGTACTGCGCAGCCTCTACGGCGATGATGAGTGGCACGCGCTGGTGCGCGGATTTTTCAGCCGCCACCATGCACAGACACCCTACTTCGGCGAGCTGCCGCGTGAATTCATCCACTACCTGCAGCACGAACGCGTAACGCAACCAAGCGATCCCGCCTTCCTGCTGGAGCTGGCCCACTACGAGTGGGTGGAGATGGTGCTGAGTATCGCCGAGGAAGAACCCGACTTCAGCGCCATCGACAGTGATGGCGACCTAATGGAGGGCGTACCCGTGCTATCACCACTGGCCTGGCTGCTTTCCTATCGCTATCCGGTGCAGCGCATCGGCCCCGACTATCTTCCCGATAAGGCGCCGGAGCAGCCGACACACATTGTGGTCTACCGCGATTTGAATGACGCGATCGGTTTTCTCGAACTCAATCCGGTCACCGCCCGCCTGCTGCAACGGATGGCCGACAACCGGACAAAGGCAGGCATCGACCTGCTGCTGCAGATTGCCGCAGAACTTGACCACCCCGGACCACAGGCCGTGGTCGAAGGCGGCAGAGCGATCTTTGCCGAACTGCAACAACGCGGCGTGTTGCTCGGCATACGAAACTAAACCTGGGAGAAAAACCATGTTGGGAATTGCCAAACGACTCCATGAATTGCTCGATGCCACCCGCGCCGTCGACTTTCTCGGACCACTGGCGCTACGCCTCTACCTGGTGCCGATCTTCTGGATGGCCGGTACCAATAAACTGAACAATATCGACAGCACCATCGAATGGTTCGGCAACGCCGAGTGGGGACTGGGGCTGCCCTTCCCTGCACTCATGGCCTACCTGGCGTCGCTGACCGAAACCCTCGGTGCCGTTCTGTTGTTAATTGGGCTGGCCGTACGCTACATCTCCGTCCCGCTGATGATCACCATGGCCGTAGCGGCGCTCACGGTACACTGGCAAAACGGCTGGCTCGCCATCGCCGAAGGCGGCGGCAGCCTGTTTGCCAACGAGCGCACCATCGGTGCCATCGAACGGCTGGATCGGGCCAGGGATATCTTGCGCGAACACGGCCATTACGAGTGGCTGACCGAGAACGGCAGTTTTGTCGTACTCAATAACGGTATCGAGTTTGCCGCCACCTATTTCATCATGCTGCTGGCACTGTTTTTCATCGGCGGCGGGCGCTACCTCAGCGTCGACTACTGGCTGCACCGGCGCTTCATGAACACTCAACGCGCTACACTGAAGGCAACCACAGGAGTGCACCATGCTGTTCAAAAAAACCTCTGACATCCGCGCTTCGGAAATCACCGACGAGACCGTCTACCGTCAGCGCCGCCGCTTTCTCGGTGCGGCGGCGGCCGGCGCCGCACTGCTGCTCGGTGGAGCCGGACTGGCCATCACCCCCGAGGCGGCAGCCGCCGCAAAGCTGAGGTCGCTGGACAAGATCCGCCGGGGCGGCCCGTACAATACCGACGAGCAACTGAACAGCTTCGAGGACATTACCGGTTACAACAATTTCTATGAATTCGGAACCGGCAAGACGGACCCGGCACGTTACGCCCACATGATGCAGACCGAGCCGTGGAGCGTGGCCATCGAGGGCGAGGTGGAAAAACCCGGCAGCTATGCACTGGAAGACCTGCTCAAGCCACACCCCCTGGAGGAGCGCATCTACCGCCTGCGCTGTGTCGAGGCCTGGTCGATGGTGATCCCCTGGGTCGGCTTCCCGTTGGGCGATCTGCTCAAGCGCTTCAAGCCCACCTCGCGGGCGAAGTTCGTGGAATTCGAAACGCTGTACGACCCGAAGCAGATGCCGGGACAGCAGCGCTACGTGCTCGACTGGCCCTACTCGGAAGGGCTGCGCATCGACGAGGCGATGCACCCGCTGACCCTCCTCGCGGTGGGGCTCTACGGCAAGGCGATGCCCAACCAGAACGGTGCCCCGATACGCCTGGTGGTGCCGTGGAAATACGGCTTCAAGAGCATCAAGTCGATCGTCAAAATCCGCCTGCGCGAGGACATGCCACCGACCGCCTGGAACAAGGCCAGTCCGAGCGAGTACGGTTTCTACTCCAACGTCAATCCGAACGTGGACCACCGCCGCTGGAGCCAGCGGCGCGAGCGGCGTATCGGCGAGTTTTTCAAGCGCGACACGCTCATGTTCAACGGTTACGCCGATGAGGTGGCGCACCTGTACCGGGGCATGGATCTGAAAAAATATTTCTAAACGACAGCTTATCGCCCCTTTTGTCCACCGATGGCCTCCTTAAACCATCTGATTAGTGGAAAGTGGCGAGGAGCGAGGGACGAGGGGATAGTGCCAGCATCCCGCTCCTCGTTACTCACCACTCGTAACTCACACCATCAGGGATAGACCTTGCGCCGCTGCGACAACCGGCTGTCGGCCAGTAGCGCAATCGTCAGCCACACCAGCGAGCGCACGCTCATCGCCATCACGGTACGCATTTCGTACTCACCGCCGCTGACCACATGCACCCCGAAGGCCATGAACACCGCCATGGTGGACAGCGCGATAAACGCGGCGAGCCCCACGGCCCAGGTCGCCCGCCGCAACATGCCCACACCGGCAACGATGTAGGCAAAGCCGGCGAAAAAGTTGAACCACACGACAAACTCCACGTAGTGGCCTGCGGCCACCCGCGCCTCGCCATTGAAGAACAGCACCGCACCCCCGCTTTTAATGGTCAGTGCGCCGAAGGCAATGGCAACCGCCGCCATTGCCAAAATTGTTTTTTTATCGTTATCGCGCCCCATGTTTCCTCCTTCACCTTAATCGATATAACAAGGCCCACGTTGCGCGACAAAAGTCGCGCAACTTTTCCAAAAAAGCCGTTTATATCAACGCCCCATGCGCCTGCCGCCACCGGAATGCTTGCCGGAACCGGAGCCGTCCATGCTGCGTTGACGGGTAGTAGTCCCCCGCCCCATCTCCTCGTTGCTGCGATTACGTAACTGCGTCGAGTCACCGCTATTTTGCTGGCGCATGCGCTTTTGCATCTCGGCACGGTACGCCGCCCGGTCCGCATCGCTCATGTTGCGCGCCTCACCGCGCATCTGCTGCAACCTCTCGGTGCTGTAGGCGGAAAAGTCCTCTGCCGCTGCTACGGCCATCGCAACACCCATACCGCCCAGCAATCCCAACCACACACTTGTTTTTTTCATTCTCTTCTCTCCTTTTTTACGGTTAACAAAAAAGCTCACGCATCCAGCTGCGCAAGGATGGCGTCCTGCCGATCGGCCCTTGTCGGTGCGATACGCTCGAACAGCATAAACAGCACCGGAATCACCACCAGGGTGAGCAGCGTGGCCGCCAGAATACCGCCTATCACCACCGTGGCAATGGGCGAGAACCGCTCGGCACCGACGGCCAGTTCCAGCGACAGCGGCAGCATGCCGGCCACATCGGACAGGGCCGTCATCATAATAGGGCGGTAGCGCACCGACACCGCTTCAATGATCGCCTGCTCCAGCGCCTGCCCGTCACGCCGCCGCACCAGGATGTAATCGATCAGCACGATACTGTTGTTGACCACGGTGCCGACCAACAGGATGATGCCAAGCAGCGCCGGCATCGACAGGTACTTGCCCGCCAGCAGCAGCGCCAGTGCGACACCGATAAACTGCAACGGCACCGCCATCAGAATGGTGAAGGGGTGCTTGAAGGAGCGGAACTGGGCGACCAGCACCAGGTAGACAGCCAGGATACCCATCGCCAGTGCGCGCAGGATGCGAAAACGCGCCTCCTCGAAATCGGTCTGCTCACCACCGATGTTGACCTGGTAACCGGCGGGCAGTTCCATCTCGTCAACCACCTGCTGGATATCGGCGATGGTCTCGGAGAGGGGGCGACCATAGTGGTAACCCAGCACATCGAGGGTCTGCTGCAGGTCCTCCCGGGTCACGATGCGCGGGCCGAATCGCGTCTCCATCCGGGCCACTTCACGCAGCGGCACCTGGCGGCCATCGGCTGACTGCAGGTGGATATCGTTCAGGTCATCCAGGTTTTCACGATCCGCCTGGCGGTAGCGCAGAAAGATATCGAGATCGCGCCGGCCCGTCTGGCGAAACGGCGCGACCCGCTCCCCCTCCAGCGCCTCGTACACGGCCTGCGCCACCTGTAAGCCGTCCAGTCCCAGTTCCTCGGCCCGCGCACGCTCCACGCTCACCTGGATCTCGGGCATATCCAGTCCCCAGTTCTTGTACAGGTTGGTCACGCCGGGCACGCCCTGCAACCGCCCTAGCAACTGCGTGCCGAGCCGGTCCAGTACCCGCGTGTCCGGACCGCTGAAGCGCACATCCAGCGGCGCCGCCGTGGTCGCCCGCGCCGTCCCCCCTTTCTCCTTGACCACGGCCAGCACCACGCCGGGGATCGCCTGCATCCCCACACGCACCCGATCCATGATCGTCCAGATACTCTGCGCACGCTCGGTGCGCGGCGTCAGGTTGACCACGATCTCCGCCTGATTGACGTCCATCGCCCCGCGGCTGCCAAGGTAGTGCCCCCCCGGCTCAAACCCGACCTGGCTGCTCACCGCCACCACACCCGGCTGGCCCAGCAGCAGCTGCTCGGTCTCACGCACTGCCTCCAGCGTTTGCTCCAGCGGCATGCCCGGCACGGTGTCGAGCAGCACCTGAAAATTTCCTGAGTCGAACTTGGGCAGCATCTCGCTGCCGAGCAAGGTCATCAGGCGCACGCTCACCGCCAGCAACAGCAGCGCCGCCAGCAGCGTCCTGCCGGGGTGTGCCAGCGCCCAGCCCAGCAGTGCAATGTAACCCTCGCGCAGGCCATCGATGAAGCGCGTAAACGGCCGCACCCAGCGGGCGAAGCGACCCTCGCCGCCATCTTCCGGGTGTAGCCACAGGGCGGTGAGTAGCGGGATCAGGGTGACGGATATGATAAACGAGGCACTGAGCGCGAAGGCCAGCGTCCAGGCCAGCGGCCCGAACAGTTTGCCGACGAAACCGCCGAGAAACATCAGCGGCACCAGCACCGAGATAGTGGTCAGGGTACCGGCGAGGTCCGCCAGGAAGATCTCCTCGGTGCCGCGCACCGCTGCCTGCACCGGTGCAGCACCCTCGAGCATGTGACGATGGACATTCTCCAGCACCACGATACCGTCATCCACCAGCAGGCCGATGGAGAGGATAATGGCGGACATGGTCACCATGTGCAGCTCGATGCCAGCCAGGTACATCATGCAGAAGGTCATCAAAAAGGCGACAGGGATCGAGATGGCGATAATCAGCGCCTGGCGCAGGTGGGTGAGAAACAGCATCACGACCAGGATGGTCAGCACGATGGCAGTCAACACCGTGCCGGTCATGTTGTCGATAACCAGCTCGGTGAACACTGAATCATCGTCGGCGATCACGATATCAAGCTGCGGATATTCGCCACGCAACAACCCCAGTGCGGTGCGGATGCGCTGCGCCACTTCCACCGTGTTGGCCTCGTCGCGCTTGAGCAGCTGCACGGCAATGGCCGCCTCGCCATTGTAGTGATATGCCGAACGCGCCTCCGCCGCCCGCACGCGTACCGTGGCAATCTCACCCAGCGTGACAGTACGATCGCCCTCCCGGTAGACGATCAGCGCGGCGGCATCCTCGGCACCGAGCAGCGGACTGTCGAACCTTACCACCGCCTCCTGTTCGCCGCGATCGATGCGCCCGCCCGGCTCACTCAGGTTCCAGCCGCTCAGGGCCCGGCGTACGTTCGCCATCTCCAGGCCGTGGGCGCGCAACCGTTCACGCCGTACACTGATCTCAAGCTGGCGCTTGTGGCCGCCGAACACGTCCACCGCCGCCACGCCGGCGATGCGTTGCAGCCGATCGCGTAACGCGTTGTCGGCCAGCTCGCGCAGCGCTTCGAGCGCATGCCGCTCACTGCGCAGCGCCAGGGTCATGATCGGTTTGTCGGATGAGGAGAACTGCAACACCTGCGGCTCGCTGATGGCGGACGGCAGCTGGTTGCGGATGCGGCTGATGGCGTTTTGCACATCCAGAGCAGCGGCATCCACCGAGCGACTGAATTCAAATTCCACCTTCACTACCGACAGCCCGATCTGGCTGGTGGAGGTGACGCGGCGCGTACCGTCCACCCCGCTGAACTCCTCCTCCATCACCTTGCTGACGTTCTTCGCCACATCCACCGCCGCCACACCGGGATAGCCGGTGATCACCGTCACCACCGGCGGGTCGGAATCGGGAAACAGCTTGATCGGCAGCTCAAAGCGTGCCACGACACCAAACACCACCACCGCAATCAGCGCGGCAAAGATGGTGTAACGGTAGCGCAGTGAGAAGCGCGGCCAGCTCACGACAGCGTCTCGCTCCCCGTATGGACCTGCACCGCACTGCCCGGCTGCAGCGCCGGATGCGGCGTCACAATGACCCTGTCACCCGCGGCAATGCCATCGGTCAGCTGCACGCGATCACCCTGTATCGCGCCACGTGTCACCGCCAGCCAGTGGGCACGGCCATCGCGCACAATGAACACACCCTCACGTCCGTCACGCTGCTGCAGCGCCTGCAGCGGCACCGTGATCACCGACTCAAACCGTGCCAGTTCCACCTCGGCCTCCACACTCATACCGGGGCGCAGCCGGTCACGGTTGTGCGCGGGCACATCCACCTCCAGCGTAAGATTGCGGCTGCGGGGATCCACTGCCGGGTGGATGCGCATGATCTGCCCGTGCCAGCCGCTGGCCAGATAGTGTTGGCGCAGATAGACAGGCAGGCCCGTTTCAAGCGTGCCGCCGTCCACCTGCGGCGCCCTGATCACCGCCTTCAGACTCTCGCTATCGACCATTTCCAGCAGCGGGGTACCCGGGCCCACCGTCTCCCCCGTGTCCGCCAACAGCGACTGCACGACACCGCTAAAGGGGGCGAGCACCTCGGCATAACCCAGGCGGGTGCGCGCAGTGGAGACCGCCTGGCGGCTCTCCGCCAGTGCAGCCGTCAAGGTGCTTGCCTGGCGCCGGGTATCCTGCAGTTTCTGTTCGCTGATGGTGTGTTCACTGAACAGGCGCTGGTCGATCTTCAGCTGATTGCGCCAGTAGTCCAGGTCGGCGCTGATGCGTTTCGCCGCGGCCTGCAGCCGCTGCAGTTCCTGCCGCTGCTCGGTATCATCGAGCCGCACCAGCAGCTGCCCCTGGGTCACCACATCCCCCTCCCTGACGTGGCGCTCAAGCACCGTGGTGGCCAACCGGGCAGAAAGCGTCACGCGGCGCCGCGACTCGATACTGCCGCTGTAGCTGGAGGTCAGTACCAGCGTGCGCGGCGTTGCCGGCTCGGTCTTTACCAGCGGGGGGGGCGGCGCTTTCACTTCAGGGGTGGCGAGGCGGTCACTCAGACGCAGGAGCGCAAGCGCCATGACCACGATGCCTGCCGCAACCAGTCCCAGTATGGCCCGGCCCCGGCCTATCCTCGTCGCCCAGCTACCACCAACTCTGTTTTGCTCCATGCTCCCTCTCCCGAATAAAAGCAATTAATTACTCACTTTTAATGCAAATAAAAAACCCCGGAACGCTAGGGGCGCAACGAAGGCCAGAGAAACTGCCACAGTGACTCGGCCTCATCTTCCAGGGAAAAATTGAAATCGTAGATCGACCAGCGCATCACCAGACCCTGGATCATCGCGGCGATGTAGCGGGCCACCCGGGGGGCGTCCATGTCCGCACGAAATGCCCCCTCCTCAATACCCTGCCGCAGCAGCTTCTCCAGATGCTGGACATAGCGCTCCATCATCTTCTGCACCACACCCTTGAGCTGCGGCGACTCCAGGTGCAGCCTGTCGGAGAACAGCACGCGCGGAATCGCCCGGTGCTGGCTGATAAAACCCAGCTGGCGCAGGATGAGCTGGTGCAGACGCTCGTCCGCAGGCCCCTTTCCGCTGAACAGGCCGCCTATCACCTTGAACAGGCTGTCACCGACCCAGTTGATCACGGCCGCGAAGATGGCGTCGCGGGTCTTGAAGTGGCGAAATATCGTCGGCTGTGCGATACCGATGCGATCGGCAATGGCCTGGGTGGTGAGTTTCTTCAACCCCTTGTCCACCGCCAGATCCATCGTCGCCTCGATAATCTCGCGCTTGCGCTCTTCGTGTGGTTTTCCCATTCGCCCAATTTGTGAGTAATCAATTGCTTTTCAATATACGCCCCGGCCTGCACCGGCGTCAACCGCCGGTACAGGCCGGAACGAACGGTGAATGCGGGGCTTGGCCCCGATCATATTCCGGGCGCTACTCCACGCTGCCGAACGAGGGATCACTGGCGTGCGGCGGCAGCGGCACCCCGGCCAGATAGCAGCCCTGCGTTACCGGGCCGCCGGGGAACAACTGATAGAGAAAGCGCCGTCCGCCCTCATCGGCGAAGGCACGACCCAGTTCCTCGACCAGCAGCCGCGCGCTTTTGACTTGGCCGTGGATGAGGAAGTGCTCGCGCAGGTAGACCAGCACCTCCCAATGGAAGTCATTCATCTCGATACCCAGCTCACGGGCGCGAATATCGACCTTCTCCTCATCCCAGGGCTCCAGCTCGGCAAAATTGCCGCGGGAGTCGATAGTGGTGGTGCGCTCGCTGTTGATGTATTTGTTGATATCTGCGCCATGCATATCACACCTCCTTGCCGTTTCGGTGACGGCAAACACTATATTCGCAGTAAATCACTAAGTTATTAGCAACAGTATAGTCGATATATTCTGGATGATGGGGCATGCTCGGGAGCAGGGGCTTTTTCATGCAATGCGCAGGGTGAAGAACGCACCTGTGCCCCCGCTCAAGGGGGTATCGAGATCCATGCACCCGCGACATACCGTCCATCCCTGGAACGCCGCTTCTGTGCATCCATGCACCCGCGGCATACCGTCCATCCCTGGACATAAAAAAAGCCCTGCAGAGCAGGGCAGAGGTTGATGAAAGATCCTGGGTAGGGGAGATCGGTTAGCCGTGTTTGCGTTTGCGAAAACCGGAGACCAGTCGTGTAAACATGGAGGTGCTGCCCGCCTCTTCACCACCGCTTTTCAACAGGCGAATTAGCGAGCTCTCGCTGCCCGCTTCCACGACCGGATTGCTCTTGGGGGAGAGCGTGTCACGTACCAGACACAGAGCGCCTGATTGCTCAAACCGCTCCGAGATACGCTCGGCCTCTTTAATGGAGGAGCAGTGCTTGAGCAGGATCTCCTCACCAGAGAACAGCCGCTTCAGCTTGCTTTCGTTCAGATTCAGCGACAGCGCAAGATTGGCCTTGACCGTATCAATATCCATGTGCGGCTTGATTTTGCCGGAGAAAATAATGTGATAGCGCTTGTCTGACATGGCTCTGGCCTCGCGGAAACTGGGGAGCATTTAGCCTTGCTCTGTAGGGTAATCATTGTATAGCGAGGTGGTAAATACTGTGACCAGGTATCCACTATTGGCGTGGCTCCGGTGTCATGGTCCGGAAATGAGAACAGATTCAAATTATACGGCTCTTTTCAGGTACCCAACCCTCTCCGACAGGCCTCAACGGCAGCTTTGGTGCAGGCATCCCCTGGCACATAAATGCCTTAACGTAAGTGAGCACATGCAAACACGAAAAAGCGGGCATCACTGGATTTTATATGACATCACCTGCAGATAAGCATCATCTTATAGCGGAAATTATTATCTGAAATCCACCTTGCAATGGACCATTCACGGGCTAGAGTACAGATTAAGCAAACATGGAAAGGAGGTGTGTAATGGCACGCGAGATCCTGCTCCATATCGATGAAGACCTGACCGAAGCCGAGCAAAGCAATCTGATGCGCTCATTCGGCAACCGCCCCGGTGTCCTTGAACCCCACCTGCACTCCGCCAGGTCGCACATGATGTTCGTGGCCTACGACCCGGAGGAGCTGTGCCCGCACGACCTGGTGGACATTGCCGAGGAGACCGGCATCCACGCCCAGGTCGTCGATCTGTAGTCGCGTATTTCTGACCACCCGGCACAACCGCTGCTGTGAACCTGCAACTTCCCACGTTAAGGAGACCAGTGAGATGGCCAGAGAGACCCTGCTTCACATCGACGAAACGTTAACGGAGGCGCAACGCGAGAACCTGCTGACACAAATCAGACCATTCGCCGGCAATGTGACCAGCTGCTACCGGTCCGAGAAACCGCACCTGGTCTTTGTCTGCTACAACGAGGAGCTCACTGCTCCCCAGGAATTGCTGGCCATGACACACGAGGCCGGCGTGTCGGCACAACTGGTGAGCTGGTAGGCGAAGGCGATCGTTTGACTCTGGATATACGGCTCAGGGAACGTGCCGTGCACCAAGCGATAGGCGGCGGACACGGGAAGCGTCCGCCGCTGACATTGTCACAGGCTAGCACTGCTCCCAGGGCAGCCCCTCGAAACGCCAGCCGCCCAGTGTGCTGCGGTGGTGGTTCTCGTCCAGCTCCCCCTCAAAACCCTCAAGCACGTTATAGACATCCTTGAAACCGGCCTCGATCAGGGCGTTGCCCGCCTCGATCGAACGTTTGCCGCTGCGGCAGATAAGCACAAGCGGGGCACAGCCCGAATCGTCGTCACAGATAATCCCGCCTAGCATCAGTTCGCGAATCTGGCGCACGAAATTGGGATTGACCACCCAGTCGGGCTCGTCGATCCAGGGGATATGGATCGCCCCCTTCGGGTGGCCGACGAACAGGTATTCCATGTTGGAACGGATGTCGATCAGCACACCGCGCGGATTTTCCTCCAGTAGCTGGTAGGCCTGTTGCGGGCTCAGATGCCTCAACTCTGTTTTGGACATATCAGTCACCAATCAGATCCACTTTCAGAATCACGCCGTCGACACCGGTGACTTTCACCCGGCTCCCCGCCCCGCACTCCTCACCGATAATCTTCCAGGTGGTATCGTCGACACGAATCTTGCCGTTTCCGTTAATAATAGGCTCTTCCAGGGTGAAGGTGCGGCCGATGTACTGTTCACCGCGGCGATTGAGTGCCGGCTGATCGGTGGTCACCGGATGCTTGCGGAAATAACTGCGCCAGACCACGATGCTGGCGACCGACAGCACAGCAAATACAAGTACCTGGTACTCCCAGCCCATCATTGGTGAAATCAGCAAAATCAGTCCGACGACAATCGCGGAGAACCCCATCCACATAAAGAAGGTACCGGGTGCAAAGGCCTCCAGCACCAGCAGCACAACAGCCAGTATCCACCAGGTCCAGTGCGTTACCTGCTCAAACAGCACCGCCATCACGCCTGCTCCTGCCGAGCCACAAAGGCCTCTTTGGCCAGCTCGGCAATACCGCCCACCGAGCCGATCACGCTGGAGGCCTCCAGCGGCATAAAGATGACCTTCTGGTTCTGCGCCGAGCCGATCTGCTGCAGCGCCTCCACATAGCGGGTGGCGACGAAGTAGTTGATGGCGTTGACATCGCCCTTCTCGATGGCCTGGGAGACCATGTGTGTCGCCTTCGCCTCGGCCTCCGCCTCACGCTCACGCGCCTCGGCATCACGGAAGGCCGCCTCGCGACGCCCCTCCGCCTCAAGGATAGCGGCCTGCTTCTCACCCTCGGCACGCAGGATCTCCGACTGCCGATCGCCCTCCGCCTCGAGTATCGTGGCGCGCTTTTCACGCTCCGCCTTCATCTGGCGGGCCATGGCATCGACCAGGTCCCGCGGCGGGGAGATGTCCTTGATCTCGATGCGCGTCACCTTCACCCCCCAGGGCGTGGTGGCATCATCCACCACCGTGAGCAGTTTGGCGTTAATGTCATCCCGGCGCGACAGCAGCTGGTCCAGGTCCATCGAGCCCATCACGGTACGGATATTGGTCATGGTGAGGTTGAGGATGGCGTATTCGAGTTGATCGACCTCGTAGGAGGCCTTGGCCGCATCCATCACCTGAAAGAAGACCACGCCATCGACCGTCACCATGGCGTTATCACTGGTGATCACCTCCTGTGAGGGGACATCCAGCACGCGCTCCTTCATATTCATGCGGTAACCGACGCGGTCGATGATCGGAATGATCAGGTTAAGCCCCGGACGCAGCGTCTGGGTATAGCGCCCGAAGCGCTCCACAGTATACTCCTTGCCCTGGGGCACAGACTTGACGCCAAGGACCACCAGCACCACGGCCAGCACCAGCAGAAACAGCACAAACGAAGCAAACCCTTCCATAGCACCCCTCCAGTTGTTTCATTTTTGTCGGGCTAGATTAGCACCGTTTGTTGTGGAGGGGTAAATGGGTGGGTGGGTGAGACGCATAGGGCGGGCCGTGCCCGCCATTCAGATGTCGCTGCGGCGCCCATGGGGCGCCCTATATTCGATTCGCCTATTCCCCTACTCACCCATTCACCTGTTGTTGTCCCTCTGCGTTACAATGCGCCCCATGAGC
>JBFEUI010000083.1:0-12755 GCA_041547565.1 Thiohalomonadaceae bacterium | reverse complement strand
TGGCATCGCGTCCTTTCAGAGTATAGGGGTTGAACTTGTCGAAACTGCCGAAGGCAGCCAGCACCAGGCTGCCTCCCCTGGGGGCATCGGGATTTACGTAGTCGAAGTGGTGGAAACCGACCTTGTATTTCGGCTCATAGCCCATGGCCTGTGCCGGCGCAGCCAGCCCCACCCTGCCGAACAACAGCAGGCAGCACAGTAGAATCAGGGCGTTGATGGCAGATTTCCGTTTCATTTAGTCGCTTATTGTGAACCGTAGCGCTAGTGAAATAACCTCTGGAGTTGTATCATTATGAGATTCAGAGGGGACGCGCAAGGGCATGCCAGATAACCACATTTTTATCGGGCGCTGCTCGGCCGCATACTACGCAGAAACAGAATCGAGAACAACAGGCGTTCAACCGGGTATACCGACATCGCTGGCTCAGGTGAAGCGCGCACCCGTGACTGCGGCAATGAGACGTCCATGTTGAACAAAAGGGAACACCGCTTGCCTTGGCAGCGGCATACATACAGAGACAAGAACAAGAGTTTGCTATGTCAAAACTGACTCCGCTTCGTCAAATACCGCAACAGAACATTTTCAGCGAGGGTGACGTCTTCGTTCTTTTCGGCGAGTTGTTTGGCCGTGGCTATGTCAACGGCCTCATCGACGAGGCCCGTGCGGCCGGTATGACCATTATCGGCATCACCGTGGGACGACGTGACGAAGACAACAAACTGCGCCCGCTCACCGCCGAGGAACTGGCCGAGGCTGAGGCCAATCTGGGTGGACGCATCATCAACGTGCCGATGATGGCCGGTTTTGACCTTGATGCACCGGAGGGCGAACCCAATCCCACCGACCTTCTCGCCCCCCTGACCATCAAGAACTGGCAGGAAGAGAAACTCGACTGGGCACAGATCGAACGCTGCCGCGAGGTCGGCGTCAAGCGTTTCAAGGACTCGCTGAACCAGGTGGTGGCTGAACTCGAGGGACTGATTCCCGACGGCGCCAACGCCTACTTCGCCCATACCATGGCTGGCGGCATCCCCAAGGTAAAGGTGTTTCTCGCCATTGCCAACCGCATCTACAAGGGACGCGGCAAGCGCTTCATGTCCTCCCGTGCGCTGCTCGACAGCGACCTGGGCAAGCTGATCCTGATGAATTTCGATGAGGTCACGGCCAATACCTTCCAGTACCTGATCGAAGGCACTGCCGCCCTGCGCCAGCGCCTGGAAGCATCGGGCGGGCAGGTGCGCTACAGCGCCTACGGCTATCACGGCACCGAGATCCTGCTCAACGGCGAGTACCAGTGGCAGACCTACACCAACTACACCCAGGGCTACGCCAAGATGCGGCTGGAGCGCCACGCCGAGGAGGCATGGGAGAAGGGGGTGAAGGCCACCGTGTTCAACTGCCCGGAGATCCGCACCAACTCCTCCGACATCTTCGTCGGTGTCGAACTGTCGCTGTTCCCCTTGCTCAAGGCGCTTAAGAAAGAGGGCGGCGGCGAGTGGGCCGAGGCACAGTGGCAGGCGTGCCGTGAACTGCTGGTGGAGGATACCTCGCTGGAGGATTTGCTGCAGAAAATCGTCGACTACAACGACCACGGCGTGATCGCCAACTTCCGCAACTTCGAGGCCTGGCCGATGGACAACACCGAGGAGCTGGCCGAAGTGATGGTCGGCACCTCCGAGGCGATCACCGCACTGCACAAGGATAAAAAGGCACTGATCACAGACCATCTGAGTGCACTGGTGCTGGAGGGGAGCGGACCACTGATGTTCCATGAGATGTCCGCACCGAGCGCCCCGGTGCTCTGGCTCAACCACGACATTATCGCCAAGCAGCTTAACCTGCTGCACAGCTAGTTCCGGCTACAGGCCGCATGATGCAGGAGTGCTCCCTGCACTGCGCCCGGCTAATGCACCACCACGTCGATGGTGGGCAGTGCGCTAAAGCCGCCCATCCCACGCAACTCGGCCAGGGTGGTTTCGCCCCGAACCGCTTTATCAAGGCCGTCATCAAGCAAAAAGCGGTGACCGCGCCCGGCAAGCTGGCGATAGAGGGTGAGCCGGTCGGCACCGTCCAGTATCAGCTGGTACTCCTCCTTGTTGATACGCCAGACCTCAAATACCCCCGTGCGATCACGATAGCCCAGCCCTTGGCAATGCTCGCAACCACGGGCATGCCACAGACTCTCTGGCACCCTGCGCTGCAACACGTCCAACCATTGCTTTTCCTCGTCGGTCGGCGCCTCTTCCACCCGGCAGTGGATACAGAGCTTGCGCACCAGCCGTTGCGCCAGCACCAGTACCAGGTTGGCCGATAGCTCCTGTCCCCCAACACCGAGATTGCGCAGTACATCAATCACCCCGACCGCATCACGGCTGTGCAGCGTGCTCATCAGGGCATGGCCACTGGCCGCTGCAGCGATTGCGGCATGGGCCGAGGCAGCATCCCGTATCTCGCCCAGCATCAGGTAATCAGGGTCGAGCCGCAGCATCGCCTTCACACCCTCGGCAAAACCGAAGTTATGCCTGGCATCCACCTGGATATGGTTGATGCCCTCTATCTCATACTCAACCGGATCCTCAATCGTCAACACATTGCGCTCATGGCGCTTGAGCCGGTGCAGCAGGGCATAGAGCGTGGTGGTCTTGCCGCTACCGGTAGGGCCGGCCACCAGCAGCAGCCCGCTGATATCGTCCAGCCACTCTTCAATATTCTCCAGTCCCTGCTCGTGCAGGCCCAACTCCTCGAGCTGACGCGGAACCATGCCCGGCTCAAACAGGCGGATACTCAACTTGTCGCCGCGCAGGCAAGGGGCATGGGCCAGACGCAGATCCAGCACCGTATCATCCAGTTCGTAGGTAATGCGCCCCTCCTCGGGGAAAAAGCGCCTTACCGGGCTGAGCCCTGCCAGCGCCTTGATCTGGTTCGCCAGCCGTTGTCCACGCTCATGATTGAGAAAACAACCGTCGAGCAAAGCACCATCGATACGCAACCGAACCAGCATCCCGTGCAATTGTGTATCCAGGTGGATGTCGGTGGCCCGTTCCCTCACCGCATCACGCAGCAACCCCTCGAACTCTCGCGGTTGCTCAAGCGACGCCTCATCCACCGCGGCTTCATGCTCGTCTATCCCCGCCAGCAGTTCGGCTACCAGGGATTCATACAACGGTCGTCCGGAACCGTTGTCGAGTGATTTGTCAGAAGTGCTTTTCTTATCGTCCCTTGCCATGCGCGCACCCCGCCTATGCCATCTGTCTATCTTTCAAGATAGCAGAGGTAGGCCCCGGGAGTACCGGGTGATGCCATCAAAAAAGGCGGGATAGAGCCGCCTTTTGAGTAGATACGGTTCAGGCCCGCGCCGGACTTTCCTGAAGGATGCCTTCCTCCCCTTCCAGCCGCCCGATGATCACCGCGCCGCAGGAGTCACTGAACACGTTCACCGAGGTGCGGCACATATCGAGGATGCGGTCGACCGCCAGAATAAGCCCGATACCCTCTGCCGGCAGACCAATGGTGGCAAGGATAATGGCGATAGCAACCAGGCTGGCCGATGGGATCGCCGCCACGCCGATGGAGGTGACCAGCGCCACCAGTACAATGGTGAATTGTGTGGCGAAGTCCAGCTCAATGCCGTAGGCCTGTGCGATAAACATCGCGGCGACACACTCGTACAGTGCTGTCCCGTCCATATTCACCGTGGCGCCCAGCGGCAGTACAAAACTGGTGGTACGGTTGGATACCCCGGCATTTTTCTCCACGCACTCCATGGTCAGCGGCAGCGTGGATGCAGACGAGGCCGTGGAAAAGGCGGTCAACAGTGCCGGTGCCATGGCCCGGTAATGGCGTAGCGGGTTGACCCGTCCCACAATGCTCAACAGCAAAGGCATGGTGACGGCAAAATGAAACAACAGCGCGAGCAACACGCTGAAGAAGAACCAGGCCAGTGAGGCAAAGGCCTCCAGCCCGCTTGTAGCCACAACCTTGGCCACCAGTCCGAACACGCCTATGGGGGCAAAACGCATGATGAACTCGGTGAGTTTCATCATGATCTCAAACAGCCCCTGCCAGAAGTTGTACTGCGCCTCGGCATAGGGCTCCTGAATACGGGTAAGAAAGAAGCCAAACAGCAGACTGAAGAAAATGAGCCCCAGCATCTGGCCCGTGGCGGCGGCACTGATAATGTTGGTCGGCACCATGCGCAGGAAGATGCCAACAATATCACCCGCGCCCTTGCCCGCCACTTTCTCCTCAAAGGCACCGGTATCGGCAGTGAAACCGACAACCTCCTTTAACGGCTGGCCATCCTGGATGCCGGGTGTGAACAGGTTGACGATGGCCAGCCCGATCAGGATGGCAAACAGGCTGCTTGCCATGTAATAGAGCAGTGTCTTGCCGCCGAGGCGACCCAGCGCACTGCTGGAGCCAATCCCGGCGATACCGACGATGATGGAGGAGACCACCAGCGGGACAATCAGCATCTTCAGTGCATTCAGAAACAGCGTGCCGAGAAAATCGTAAACACTATAGAAGGTGACACCGAACAGCGCACCGTCTTTCCCCGTTGCCAGGCCGGCGATGACCGCCAGGGCCAGGGCAATCAGAATCTGCCAGTGGAGCTGCAACCTCGCCACTGTTCACATCCCCCCTGTTGTTATTGCGCTATTACTGCTGGATCGCGATATCCCCGCGTGCTCTCAGGCTGCTCAGCGCCGCAATATAGGCTGCCTCACTGTAGGCATCACGAATCTTCGCTAGCTCGGCAGAGGCCGCCTCGGCTTGCGCATCGCCATCAACGACATGGGAAAGGCCGATAAGCGCGTAATCACCCGTGCGAGTATTGACCCGTTCGTATACGGTAACGCCTTCTGCGGCAGGACGCGGCATACGGAAGCTCGTCATAATGATGGCCGGATCCAGTTCCGTATCCTTGGCCTGACGCTCAAGCGCCTCGACTTGCGCCCACTCGGTACCCACCTCCTCGGCAAGCTGCTGTGGAGCCTCACCCTCTTTCAGACGAGCCAGCATATACGCGGTTGCCTTGTCCGCCGCCTCGCGCGCCTTGAGCACCTTGAGATCCGCCCTGATATCTTCCGACACCTGTTCCAGCGGTTGCGCAGTTTCTTCCTGGTGTTCGTTCACGCGCAGTACTACCAGGTGGGTATTGTCCAGTTCCACCACCTCAGAGTTATTACCGCCATTCAGTACATCCTCACTAAAAGCGGCACCCACTATCTTCGGGTTGGCGGCGATACCCTCGCCCCCCTGGCGTGAGAACATCATGGTTTGCTTGACCTGCATGTCCAGTTCGCTTGCCGCCGTCTCCAGCGTATCCGGATGCTCATAGGTCAGGTTAGCCAGCAGTTCGGCCTTGTCGAAAAAGCGCTGCTCAGCCTGCTCGCGCCTTATCTCCTGCCGCAGTTGCTCACTGACCTCATCGAAGGATTTGGTCTCACCACCGCGAATATCCTCCAGTTTGATCAGGTGCATTCCGAATGCACTACGCACCGGTACGCTCACCTCGCCCTTTTGTAATGCAAAGGCGGTTTTCTCAAACGTCTCGTCCATCACGTCCAGGCCGAAAAAGCCCAGATCACCACCGTCTTTTGCCGAGCCCGGGTCCTGTGAGAACTCCCTGGCCAAATCGGCAAACGACTCGCCACCTGCCACTCGCTCACGAATAGCGTTGAGTTTATCCTCGGCCGCCTTGACAGCCTGCTCATCGGCATCATCATCAAGCGTGATCAAAATGTGGCGAGCACGGCGTTCCTCCGGCGTACGGTAATTGAGCTTCTGTGACTCATAACGGCTGCGCAACTCATCATCAGAGACCTCGATGGCCTGCTGGATATCGGCAATATTCAGCTCCAGATAGTCGATGCTGACCTGTTCGGGGATACGATAACGCTGGCTGTTTTCGTTGTAGTATTTTTCAATTTCTCCATTTTCCACCACCACACTTTCCATGTAGTGGGCCAGGGGGACAACTATGTAGCCGATGTCCCGTTTCTGGTTTTGCAGGCGCTGATATTGATCCTCCTCGAAGGAGGTCACAAACTCGGTTTTCATGATGCCGTCAATGTACTGCTGGGCAACCAGGTCGCGGCGCAGCATCTGCTCAAAATAACCCGGCATCATGCCCTGGAGGCGAAGGGCACGTTCATACGCCGCATTGGAAAAACGGCCACTTTCCTGGAACTGAGGGATGGCATGGAGAAAATCCACCAGGAACTTGTCACTGATGCGGAAACCGGCTTCTCCAGCTGCACCCACAATCAACTCGCGTTCTATCAGCTCCTGCACGATACGCTGCTTCATCTGTTGCTCAGGGAACAGATCAGGCCGGAAATTCTCACCCAGCATCTCCTGTAGACGTTGACGTTGGCGCAGGTAATCGGAGTGGACCTGTGCCTTGGAGATAGCGACACCGTTAACTTCGGCTACCGGCTGCTCCTTGGCGCCAGTCAAATAGTTACTGACGCCCCACAGCGCAAAGGTGATAACAATAAAGCCGACAATAATCCAGGCAATCCAGCTCTGTGCTCGGGTTCTGATGAATTCCAACATGATGGATAATTTCCTACCGCATGTAGAGACAAAAAAAAGGCGCATTCATCAGAGAATGCGCCCTTTTATCAGTGGCGGAGCGGACGGGACTCGAACCCGCGACCCCCGGCGTGACAGGCCGGTATTCTAACCAACTGAACTACCGCTCCTAAACTTAAAAGATTGGTGGGTGCTGCAGGGATCGAACCTGCGACCCTCGCCTTGTAAGGGCGATGCTCTCCCAGCTGAGCTAAGCACCCCAACCGAAGGCGCGCTAGTTTACTGCATCTTTAAGCGCTTTACCAGCCTTAAAACTAGGAACTTTTGCGGCAGCGATATTAATGGTCTCACCGGTACGCGGATTACGGCCGGTACGGGCTGCACGCTCACGAACCAGGAAGGTTCCGAAGCCAATCAGATTGACCTGATCACCATCCTTGAGAGCGCCGGATACTGCATCGATCATGGAATCCACTGCACGACCAGCAGCAGCTTTTGAAATATCGGCGCCTGCCGCAACGGCATCAATCAGTTCAGATTTATTCACTATTAATTCTCCCCTCTTTATAGTGGAATGTATCGAGCAAAAACGCCGCCCCTAGGCGCAGGCGGCAGCAATAAAGTTGCATGGTTTTATACCAAGCGCCCTGAATCAGTGTCAAGCTGAAAACCGCTTCAGATAGGGCTTGACAAGGCAATTAATGATTATTTGCCGTTAATCACCAGTAGCGCGCATTATCGCATCTCAATGTGTGCGAATGGAACTGGAATTTTCCTTATTGCCCGACTCCTTGCTCTCCATCACTTCCATATCCTCCCCCCCGGGCAATGGTTTGGGATTTTCTGTTAGGGCCAGTTCCAGCACCTCATCGATCCACTTTACCGGATGGATATCGAGATTTTCTTTAATGTTGTCCGGGACTTCCTCGAGATTCCTGCGATTTTCCTCGGGGATCAATACTGTCTTGATGCCACCGCGGTGCGCCGCAAGCAGCTTTTCCTTGAGCCCCCCGATCGGCAGCACCTCGCCACGCAAGGTGATCTCACCGGTCATCGCCACATCGGCACGCACCGGGATATTGGTCAGTGCAGAGACCAGTGCGGTGCACATTCCGATACCGGCACTCGGACCGTCCTTGGGGATCGCCCCTTCAGGCACATGAATGTGGATGTCCTGGTTTTCATAAAAGTCGGCTTTGATCCCCAGGCGCTGGGCCCGGCTGCGCACCACACTCATGGCAGCCTGAATGGACTCTTTCATCACATCACCGAGCTGGCCGGTGACGATGTTCTTGCCCTTGCCCGGGACAACGGCAGTCTCAATACTCAGTAGTTCGCCACCGACCTCGGTCCAGGCCAGACCAGTCACCTGACCGACCTGATCCTTCTCCTCGGCCAGTCCGTAACGGAATCTGCGCACACCAAGATACTTTTCCAGATCATCAGGGGATACACTCACCGTACCGGTTTCCGAACTCAGCAGGATATCCTTCACCACCTTGCGGCAGATCTTGGCGATCTCACGCTGCAGGCTGCGCACACCCGCCTCGCGGGTGTAATAACGGATAATGTCCATCAGCGTCTCATCGCTGACATCCAGTTCTTCCCTTTTCACACCGTTGGCCTTGATCTCCTTGGGCAGCAGGTAACGGCGTGCAATATTGAGCTTCTCATCCTCGGTATACCCGGGAATACGGATCACCTCCATCCGATCCAGCAGCGGTGCCGGAATGTTCATCGAGTTGGAGGTGGCCACGAACATCACATCGGACAGGTCGTAGTCGACCTCCATGTAGTGGTCGTTAAAGCTGTTGTTCTGCTCCGGATCAAGTACCTCCAGCATGGCAGAGGCCGGATCACCGCGAAAATCGGATGACATCTTGTCAATTTCGTCCAGCAGAAACAGCGGGTTGCGTGTTCCCACCTTGGAGAGATTCTGAATTATCTTGCCTGGCATAGAGCCGATATAGGTACGGCGGTGGCCCCGGATCTCGGACTCGTCACGCACCCCGCCGAGTGACATGCGCACAAACTTGCGGTTGGTGGCGCGGGCAAGCGATTTGCCCAGAGAGGTCTTGCCGACACCGGGAGGCCCGACCAGGCAGAGTATCGGTCCCTTGAGCTTGCTGACACGCTGTTGTACCGCAAGGTACTCAAGAATACGCTCCTTGACCTTCTCCAGTCCGTAGTGATCGGCTTCCAGCACCTCCTCAGCGGCTGTCAGGTCGTGACGCACGCGGGTACGCTTCTTCCACGGCACGCTCACCAGCCAGTCGATGTAGTTGCGCACCACCGTGGCCTCGGCCGACATGGGCGACATCATCTTCAGCTTGTTCAACTCAGCGGTCGCCTTCCCCTTGGCCTCCTTGGACATGCCGGCCTTGTCGATCTTCTGTTCCAGTTCATCGAGCTCGTTGGGGGCCTCCTCCATCTCACCCAGTTCCTTCTGGATGGCCTTCATCTGCTCGTTGAGGTAGTACTCGCGCTGGCTCTTCTCCATCTGCTTCTTGACCCGGCCGCGGATGCGCTTCTCGACCTGCAGCAGGTCAAGTTCCGACTCCATGATTCCGAGCAGGTGTTCAAAGCGTTCACGCGGCTCCACAATCTCGAGAATCTGTTGTTTCTCCTCGATTTTCAAGGACATATGCGCAGCAATAGTATCGAGCAGACGATTGGGATCGTCGATGCCGGAGAGCGAGGTCAACACCTCGGGCGGCACCTTTTTATTCAGCTTGACGTATTGCTCAAACTGGTTGAGCAGTGAACGGGCGAGCACTTCTGCCTCGCGCGCCTCGACATGCTCACTTTCCAGCACGTTGATCTGCGCCCTGAAATACTCTTCATGGGGCAGGAAGTGGACAATGCTTGCACGCTGTACGCCTTCAACCAGCACCTTGACGGTGCCGTCCGGCAACTTCAACAGCTGGAGAATCGTCGCAAGGGTACCGACACGGTAGATGTCATCGGCCTCCGGCTCATCCTCCGCCGCCGATTTCTGTGCGACCAGCAACACCTCCTTGTCGGACGCCATGGCCGCTTCCAGGGCGTTAATCGATTTGTCACGCCCGACAAACAGCGGGATCACCATGTGCGGATAGACGACGACATCGCGCAGAGGCAAAACCGGGATGGCTCGCATCTGTTCACTGAGTTCGGAGGTCTTGTCCGTCTGCGTCATATTCAGTTCCTCGTTTCAGGGGGGGTGGCGGCGTACTTCACTGGTCTCGGAGACGCCTGGCTTTCTTTTTTAATGCGGACGTAATTTGAGGATTCAAGAGCACTGCGTGCCCTGTGGTGCAAGCGATTGAAATTACAGGCTGCTGCGGCCTATTCGGTTGCCACAGCAGACTGCTCGTTGCTTTCGAAGATCATCAGCGGCTCGGACTCACCATTGATAACACCGGCATCGATGACCACCTTGCTGACACTCTCCTGTGACGGCAGGTCATACATCACATCCAACAGCGCATTCTCAAGGATAGAGCGCAGGCCGCGGGCACCGGTTTTCCTGTCCATCGCCTTGCGAGCAATGGCATGCAGCGCATCTTCCCTGAACTCAAGCTCGACATCTTCCATCTCGAACAGCTTGTCGTACTGCTTGGTCAGGGCATTCTTGGGCTCGGTCAGAATCTGCACCAGGGCATCCTCATCCAGCTCTTCCAGGGTGGCATGCACCGGCAAACGGCCGACGAACTCCGGGATCAGGCCGTAGCTGACCAAATCCTCGGTCTCCACCTCCTGCAGCATCTCGGAGACACTCTTCTTGTCTTCCTTGCTCTTGACCTCGGCAGAGAAACCGATGCCACCCTTCTCCGAACGACGCTGGATCACCTTGTCGAGTCCGACAAACGCGCCGCCGCAGATAAACAGAATATTGGCGGTATCGACCTGCAGGAACTCCTGCTGCGGGTGCTTGCGGCCGCCCTGCGGCGGTACCGAGGCG
The DNA here is from genome assembly GCA_041547565.1 of Thiohalomonadaceae bacterium. GTDB lineage: Bacteria > Pseudomonadota > Gammaproteobacteria > Thiohalomonadales > Thiohalomonadaceae > JBFEUI01. The sequence continues at coordinate 2,271 of JBFEUI010000083.1, read as the reverse complement.
ACAGTGCCCTCAATCAGCTTCAGCAGGGCCTGCTGTACGCCCTCCCCGGAGACATCACGGGTAATGGAGGGGTTGTCCGATTTGCGGGAAATCTTATCGATTTCATCGATATAGACGATACCGGTCTGCGCCTTTTCCACATCGTAGTCGCACTTCTGCAACAGCTTCTGGATAATATTCTCCACGTCTTCACCGACATAACCGGCCTCGGTCAGCGTGGTCGCATCGGCAATGGTGAAGGGCACATTCAGCAGGCGTGCGAGGGTTTCCGCCAGCAGCGTCTTGCCGCTGCCGGTCGGGCCGATAAGCAGGATATTGCTCTTGGACAGTTCGACATCGTCCTTCTTCAGGCCCGCGTCCAGGCGCTTGTAGTGGTTGTAGACTGCTACAGAGAGCACCTTTTTGGCCCGTTTCTGGCCGATCACATACTCGTCCAGACTGGCATTGATCTCATGGGGTGTGGGTAGGGAACTGCGCCCGGTGGCGGCCGACTCCTCCTGGATCTCCTCACGGATAATGTCATTGCACAACTCGACACACTCATCACAGATGAATACCGAGGGTCCGGCAATCAACTTGCGCACTTCATGCTGGCTCTTTCCGCAGAACGAGCAGTAGAGAAGCTTGCCGTTGTCGCCGTTACCGTTATTGGTCGTGTCTTCGCTCATTAAATCCTACCTCACAGGCACTATCGTTCCATTAACTCTAAACTAAGCACATTCCAGGCTATTTTTTCAAGCCTGTGGCGGCCTATTCGGCGTCAGCGTTGCCCTTACCGGGCGTACGGTTTTGCAACACTTCGTCGACCAGGCCGTAATCCCTGGCCTCTTCAGCGCTCATAAAATTGTCACGCTCGGTATCGTCCTGAATCTTCTCCAGGCTCTGCCCGGAGTGGTGCGCCAGGATGCTATTGAGTTTCTCACGGGTCTTGAGGATTTCCCGTGCATGGATCTCAATATCGGTAGCCTGTCCCTGGAACCCCCCCAGCGGCTGGTGAATCATCACCTTGCCATGCGGCAGGCAGTAGCGTTTGCCCTCGGCACCGCCGGCCAGCAGCACGGCCCCCATGCTGGCGGCCATGCCCAGGCACATGGTACTGACCTGGGGCTTGATAAACTGCATGGTGTCGTAGATGGCCAGCCCGGCACTGACAGAGCCGCCCGGCGAATTGATATACAGGTGAATATCCTTATCCGGATTCTCGGACTCGAGGAACAACAACTGGGCGACAATCAGGTTTGCCATGTGGTCCTCGACCGGACCCACGGCGAAGATCACCCGCTCCTTGAGCAACCGGGAGTAGATATCATAGGCACGCTCACCGCGCGCGGTCTGCTCTACCACCATGGGCACCAGGCCCACATTCTGTACTGACTGTGCTCCGCTCATAAATTGATTATCGGTCATTATTCCTCGGTCCTTAAATCCAGTAACGGCCGTCCAGACTAGCCGCGTTGCATGATCTCTTCGAAGCTGGAATCCACCTCAGTGACATCGGTATTTTCCAGTACCCAGTCAACCACCTTTTCTTCCAGCACCAGCGACTCAATCTGTCCCAGACGACTCGGATCGGCGAAATACCAGTTGACGACCTCTTCAGGCTGTTCGTAGGAGGCGGCGAGCTTCTCGACCTTCGCACGCAGTTCGGACTCTTCCGCCTTGATCTCATTTTCTTTAATAAGGCCAGATAGAATTAATCCAAGGGTCACGCGTGAGCGGGCCTGTTCCTCGAAGACGGAGGTGTCAAGGTCGACACCCTCCTTGCCCGGAGGAGTGTGCATCTGCTGTTGCATCTGCTGGGCCAGTGCCTGGGCCTCGCTATCGACCAGCGCCTTGGGCACGTCGATGGCATTCAGCTCCACCAGTTTGTCCATTACCGCGTTTTTCACCCGGGCTGAGACGGCCTGCTCGACCTCACGCTCCATGTTCTCGCGCACCTCGCTGCGCAGGGCCTCGATGCCCCCTTCTTCAACGCCGAAGCCTTTGGCAAAGTCGTCATCCAGCTCCGGTAGGCGGGACTCTTCCACCGCGCCCACGGTAACCGCGAACTTCACCGGCTTGCCTGCCAGATCGGCGTTACCGTAATCCTCGGGGAAGGTCAGCTCCAGGGTGAGTTCCTCGCCGGCCTTGGCACCGACCAGTCCCTCCTCGAAGCCTTCAATCATGCGCTTGCCACCGAGGGTGACGGGCATCTGCTTGGCGCTGTTGCCGGGGAACTCCTCACCATCGATGGTGCCGGTAAAGTCAATGACCACCCGGTCACCCTCTTTC
>JBFEUI010000082.1:0-12782 GCA_041547565.1 Thiohalomonadaceae bacterium | reverse complement strand
TTGGCTGGATCGTCATGTTCTGCCTGTTGGGCGGCGTACTCAGCGTGCTCGCCGCCTCGGTATTCCTGGTGATACCGGAGCATATGCGCAGCCATACCATTCCCCAGCTTGTCAGCTTCGCTATCGGGGCGCTGCTGGGCGCGGCCTTTCTGGCCCTGCTGCCCCATGCCCTTGTCCCGACCGGCGTTGACCCCCATGACATAACGACGACGGTGCTGATTGGTGTGCTGCTGTTTTTCCTGCTGGAGAAGATGGTGCTGTGGCGCCATTGCCACTCTGCATCCTGCGATGTGCACACGGGCGAACACGATCACCGTAGTGCCGGTGTGTTGATCCTGATCGGCGACGGGTTGCACAACTTTGTCGATGGGGTGCTGATTGCCGCGGCCTTCCTGACCGATATCCATCTTGGTGTGGTGACGGTGCTGGCGGTGGCGGCACATGAGATCCCGCAGGAAGTGGGCGATTTTGCCGTACTGCTGCACAGCGGCTTTAGCCGCAAACGGGCGTTTTTCTATAACATTCTGACGAGCGTCACGACGGTGCTCGGCGGCCTACTGGCCTACTACAGCCTGACCGATGCGCAGCAGATATTGCCGTTTGTGCTGGCGATTGCCGCGGCGAGTTTCATCTACATTGCGGTGGCCGACTTGATTCCCACGCTGCATAAACGCACACATGTGGCGGCAACCATCCAGCAGGTTGCCTTGATCCTGGCCGGTGTCGTGGTGATCTATCTGGCGCACTCTACGTTGCACTGACGCCGGCTGCTAGAAGGAGAAAGGGTAATGAAACATTGGTTTATGATGACGGTGGTGGGGAAGGACCGGCCGGGTATCGTTGCCCACCTCAGCGCCGCACTTTATGAAGGCGGATGTAACCTCGGCGAGGCCTCGATGATGCGGCTGGGGGGGAACTTCACCATCATGATGATGGTGCAGTATGACGGCACGGTGAAAGAGGTGGTCAAAATGGTGGAACCGGTGGCCGAGTCGATGGGGCTGCATCTTCACGTTGACCGCATCGAGGCGAAGCTGCATCAGCATCTGGAGCCCGATGTGCTCATCACCGTTTACGGGGCCGACCGTGCCGGTATCGTGGCGAAGGTCACCGGTGCCCTGGCCGAGGCTGGTCTGCATATCCTCGATATGGAGACCGATGTCGGCGGAACCGAGGATAGCCCGATCTACATTATGCAGATGGAGGGGCATGCCGGTGAAGGTGTCGAGGCGCTGCGCTCGGTACTGGAGATCATCAAGGCCGAGGGCATCGAGGCGCGCCTTGAAGAGATCGATACCCTGATCGGCTGAGGCGGCGTATGGCCATACTGGAGATCCTCAAGTATCCAGACGAGCGCCTGAAGCAGGTGTCCGAGCCGGTGGAGCGGTTTGACGATGAACTGCGCGGCTTTATTGTCGATCTGGAAAAGACCATGCGCGCCGGTCCGGGTGGCGTCGGCATCGCGGCGCCCCAGGTCGGTCGTTTTCAGAATATCGTTATCGTCGACTGTTCCGAAACGCGCAAGCCGGTACCGAACCAGGGGCGCATGATCCTGGTCAACCCGGAGATCCTCACCTGGGAGGGAATGGAAGTCGGGCGTGAGGGCTGCATGTCGGTGCCGGACTACACCGGTAATGTCATCCGTGCCGAACGCATCACCTTTCAGGCCTGCGACGAGTACGGTGAACTGAAGCAGTACACCAGCGAGGGCTATGAGGCGCGTGCCGTGCAGCACGAGTGCGATCATCTCGACGGTATGCTGTTTCTCGATCGCCTGGTCAGCCGGCGCAAAGATCTGTTCAAGAGAAAGGTCTATCAGAAAAAGTGAAACGTGAATCGTGAAAGGTGAAACGCCACTGATTCCGTTAGCTGTTCTACAATCTGATTTCCGCTTCACGTCTCACGTTTAACGTTTCACGCCTTCAGACCCTTCGCAAAATTGCCTATGCCCGGATTTGCCACAACCATTCTTATCACGCTACTGGGTATAGTCGTTTTCTTTTTGCTGCTCCTGCACCGGGTGAGCGAAAGGGCCAACGTGGTAGATTGGGGTACCCCGTTTCGCAACCGGCTGGACGGCCTGAACCGCCTCTTCTGCCGGTATGTGCACCGGCTTGATCCGGAGCCGCTGCACATACCGGCCACCGGTCCTGCACTGGTGGCCTGCAATCATGTCTCAGGCGTTGATGCGATGTTGCTGATGGCGGCCAGCAAGCGCCCGTTACGCTTTATCATTGCCGCGGAGGAGTACTACCGCTTCGGCTTCAACTGGCTGTTCCGCGCCGCAGGATGTATTCCGGTGGAACGCGGTACACGCCCCGAACGGGCGTTTCGTGAGGCGCTGCGGGCACTGCAGGCGGGCGAGGTGGTGGCGCTGTTTCCCCACGGCAAGATCCACCTGGATGATGCCCCGTACCGGCCGCTGAAGGGAGGCGTGTTCAAGCTCTCACGCCTGGCGCAGTGTCCCATCGTCCCGGCACGTATTACCGGTGTCAGGATGCAGGGCAAGGTGATGCCCGCCGTGTTTGTCCCCTCACGCGCCCACGTGCACAGCTACGAACCACTTGATTGTGCCGCACTCGAACAGCGTGTCTGCCTCGAGCAGCTGGAGCGGATTATCAGCGGCAAGCGGGCAACTGCCGCACAGCAATGAGTCTCACCCTTCACCCTGGTAGCCAAACGGGGCGTAATTGCCAAGCTCTGTTTGATAAGAAACAAACCTATCCGGGAGGCGCATTATCCAGCCGCCGGGCTAGGGCAAAACAATTATCCCTGTTAATCGTGCTTGAATTCCTTTTGCCGTGCTCCTATCTCTGTTTCAGGTTTGAATAATTTAGATATCGAGGAACAGCCTGATGCGAATGGACAAGTTGACCACCAAGTTCCAGATGGCTCTGGCCGATGCACAGAGCCTGGCGGTTGGCCGTGACCACCAGTTTATCGAGCCGCTGCACCTGATGACCGCACTGCTGGATCAGGAAGGCGGCACCATCAGAAATCTGCTCACCAAGGCGGGGGTCAAGGTGCACGCCCTGCGCTCCCATCTTGGCGAGGCGCTCGAGCGCCTGCCGTCGGTTGAGGGGGCGGCAGGCGATGTCCACGTCTCAAACGACACTGCGCGTCTGCTCAACCAGACGGACAAGCTGGCCCAGGATCGCAGCGATGCCTATATCTCCAGTGAACTGTTTGTGCTGGCGGCAGCAGAGGACAAGGGGGAACTGGGTGACCTGCTGCGCGATGCAGGAGCCAGCCGTGATGCGGTGGCCAAGGCCATCGAGGATATCCGTGGCGGACAGAGTGTGGATGATCCCAACGCCGAGGAGCAGCGTCAGGCATTGCAGAAATACACCATCGATCTCACAGAGCGAGCCGAACAGGGCAAGCTCGATCCGGTCATTGGCCGGGATGACGAGATCCGCCGTGCCATTCAGGTGTTGCAGCGTCGCACCAAGAACAACCCGGTGTTGATTGGCGAGCCCGGCGTCGGCAAGACCGCCATTGTCGAGGGGCTGGCGCAGCGCATCGTCAACGGTGAGGTGCCCGAGGGGATCAAGAACAAGCGCCTGCTGTCGCTGGACATGGGCGCACTGATTGCCGGGGCGAAGTACCGCGGCGAGTTCGAGGAGCGCCTCAAGGCGGTGCTCAACGACCTGGCCAAGCAGGAAGGGCAGATCATTCTGTTTATCGATGAACTGCATACCATGGTGGGGGCCGGCAAGGCCGAGGGGGCGATGGATGCGGGCAACATGCTCAAGCCGGCACTGGCCCGCGGTGAGCTGCACTGCATCGGTGCCACCACGCTCGATGAGTATCGCCAGTACATCGAAAAGGATGCCGCGCTGGAGCGCCGCTTCCAGAAGGTGCTGGTCGAGGAGCCGACGGTGGAGGCGACCATCGCCATTTTGCGTGGACTGAAGGAAAAGTACGAGGTCCACCACGGTGTGGAAGTGACCGACCCGGCCATCGTCGCGGCCACCACGCTGTCACACCGCTATATCTCCGATCGCCAGTTGCCTGACAAGGCCATCGATCTGGTCGATGAGGCGGCCAGCCGCATCCGCATGGAGATCGACTCCATGCCCGAGGAGATGGACCGTCTCGACCGGCGCCTGATACAGCTGAAGATCGAGCGTGAGGCGCTGGACAAGGAGAGCGATGAGGCGTCGAAAAAACGTCTGGCCGACCTGGAGCAGGAGATCGGCAGGCTGGAGCGCGAGTATGCCGACTTCGAGGAGATCTGGAAGTCTGAGAAGGCAGCGCTGCAGGGCACCCAGCACCTGAAGGAGGAGCTGGACCGGGCACGCATGGAACTGGAGACCGCCCGCCGTGCCAGTGACCTGGCGCGCATGTCCGAGTTGCAGTACGGCCGCATCCCCGACCTGGAAAAATCACTGCAGATGGCCGACGAGGCGCAACATGCGGCGACCAAGCTGCTGCGCAACAAGGTCACCGAGGAGGAGATCGCCGAGGTGGTCTCCAAGTGGACGGGGATACCCGTCTCCAAGATGCTTGAGGGCGAACGGGACAAGCTGCTGCGCATGGAGGAGGTGATGCACCAGCGCGTGGTGGGCCAGGACGAGGCGGTCAAGGTGGTCTCCGATGCCATTCGCCGCTCCCGTGCCGGTCTGGCCGATCCCAACCGTCCCAACGGTTCGTTCCTGTTTCTCGGCCCCACCGGTGTCGGCAAGACCGAGCTGTGCAAGGCGCTCGCCTCGTTCCTGTTCGATACCGAGGAGGCGATGATCCGCATCGATATGTCGGAGTTCATGGAGAAGCACTCCGTGGCGCGCCTGGTCGGTGCGCCCCCCGGCTATGTCGGTTATGAGGAGGGCGGCTATCTGACCGAACACGTGCGGCGCAAACCCTACTCGGTGATCCTGCTCGATGAGGTGGAGAAGGCCCACCCCGATGTATTCAACATTCTGCTGCAGGTGCTCGATGACGGTCGCCTGACCGACGGCCACGGCCGCACGGTCGATTTTCGCAACACGGTGGTGGTGATGACCTCCAACCTGGGCAGCCAATTGATTCAGGAGATGATGAGCGAGGACCGATTCGCCGGGAGCGAATCGGGACACCCGGAGGCTGCCCGTAGGGTGAGCACCACGGACGGTGCGAATCAGCATTATGACGAGATGAAATCGGCGGTGATGGAGGTGGTTGGGCAGCAGTTCCGGCCCGAGTTTATCAACCGCATTGACGAGGTGGTGGTGTTCCATCCGCTCGGCAGGGATCAAATCCATGCCATCGCCGAGATACAGCTCGATTACCTGCGCAAACGTCTGGCCGAGCGCGATATGACGCTGGCGGTTTCTGACGATGCGCTGGATAAGGTGAGTGAGGCCGGTTTTGATCCGGTCTATGGTGCCCGGCCGTTGAAACGCGCCATCCAGCAGATGATCGAAAACGGCCTGGCCCAAGAGATACTCGCAGGCTCATTCCTGCCGGGCGATCATATTGTGGTCGAGCTGCAGGATGGGCGGATGGTGTTCTCCAAGGGCAGCCCCGCCGTATCGGCCGCCTGAACCTTGCAGCGCCACGGGCGAGGTGTCACACCCCGCCCGTATTCACGCCCTGTTTAATCCAGCAGTTCGAAGGTGGAACTGACCTCGTCACGGGCCTCAGTGAGGATGGCGGCGACAAGTTCCGCATCCAGCTTGCCGCGTGCCAGTTTGCCATAGGCGGGAAGCTGTGCCAGCGCATCCGTCGGCAGTTCCTCTGCCGCCCGGCACTCGATCTGTTGCGCGATGACCAGCAGGTCGGCGTAATCGGCGCGGCTTGCCGGATCGCGCTGCCAGTTTTCCGCCTCCATGGCCACCTCGACGGTCTCGGCACCAAACTGCCACTGGCGCAGCACCATGGCACCTACCTGGCTGCGCAGGGCGTGGATGCTTTCATCCAGCAGGGCATCCGAGTTGTCCATCTCCGGGAACTGTTCGGCATAGCCGATGACCGCAAGCGTGCCGATATCATGCAACAGCCCCAGCAGCAGGGCCCTGTCAGGGTCGAGTCCCGGCGTCATCCCTGCCAGCACGTAGCAGAGTGAAGCGGTCATGACGCTGTGCTGCCACAGCTGTTGCATGCGCCGGTTGAGCAGGGCTGAGTGGGAGTGGAACAGGTCACGCAGCGCATAACTGGTGATGAGATCGCGCGTTGTTTTCAGTCCGAGATAGCCCACGGCATGCTGACAAGTGGTGATGGGGCTCTGTACACCGTACAGCGGGCTGTTTGCCGCGCGGATGAGTTTGCCGGCCAACACCGGGTCGGCCTGTATGATACGGGCCACCCGAGCAATATCGCAGAGCGGGTTCTGCACCGCCTCGCGTACCTTGAGGGCCACTTCGGGCAGCTGGGGCAGTTTCAGCGTGTCCTGCATGTAGTCGCTGTACAGGGCAAAGAACAGGCGATTGCTGATCCGGGCATCATCTTCGCGTATCTCCTCTACCTGCACGCGACGGCGCACCGGTTCGTTTGCCAGCACCTCCAGCAGGTTGGCATCGATACGTATGAACTCAATCGGTTCCAGTGTCGTCGCCGTGGCGGGGCGCGGCTGCTCGTTGGCCAGCGGATAGTCGGCAGCCGCAGAGTCGGCGGCGATAGTCTCGCTGTGGCCGTCCCCCCAATTGAGCCTGATCTTGCCCTGCAGCAGATAGAATACCCACTGATCGGTGTGGCCCTGCACAAACAGCCGTCTGCCTGCCGGGATGGTTTCGACATGGAGTTTCGCGGTGAGTTCCTCGAACGCTTCGGCGTCCAGCGTACCGATGGTTTCAAGTTGTTTGAGCCGTCGGCGTTCGGGGCTGTTATGTCTCGTTTTAATCACTGGCAGGAACCGTGGTTGCTGGGGCTTGTCCCGGGCGCCTGTTGCTGTCCCGGACCGACCTCACACTAACATATCCGGGGCAGGGGATCGTCTTCCAACTCCTCGAGAATGCGTTCGCCGCCCAGTGCGGTTTCGAGAATCACCGAGGAGCGCCCGGTTTCCAGTGTGCCGATGATGGCCGCATCGGCACCCTGCGGCAGGGCGTGCCAGCGCTGCAACACCTGTTGTGCCGCTTCTGCTGCACTGACGGCGACCACCCGGCCCTCACAGGCCAGGTAGAGCGGGTCGTAGCCAAGAATCTCGCACACCGAGTGAACGGCATCATGGACCGGGATGGACTGTTGCTGCAGCCTGACCGACAGGTTGGTCGCCTGTGCCAGCTCATGACAGACGGTCGCCAGTCCACCGCGAGTCGGGTCACGCATGAAGCGTACGCCTTCGATATCTGCCAGTGCGCTGGTAAGCGGAAACACGTTGGCGCTGTCCGAGCGCAGGTCGCCACGCAGGCCGAACTCCTCCCGGGCGAGCATTACCGCCGTACCGTGGTCGCCCACGGGGCCGCTGACCACAATGGCATCCCCCGGTCGTATCCTGTCCATGCCCGGCTTGACCGGGAACTGCTGTACCCCGATGCCGGTGGTGGCCAGATAGAGCCCGCTGCCCTCGCCACGCGGTACCACCTTGGTATCGCCGGCCACCACGCTGACGCCGGCATCTGCCGCTGCAGCCGCCATGCTGGCGATGAAGCGATCCAGCCGCGCAAGTTCCAGTCCCTCTTCAATGAAGGCGTTGACGGTCAGGTAGAGTGGCCGGGCGCCGGCCACGGCAAGGTCGTTGACCGTACCGTGTATCGCCAGTGAACCGATATCGCCGCCGGGAAACTGCAGTGGTTTGACGGTAAAACCGTCAGTGGTGATCAGCACTTCCCCTGCAGGGAGGGGGAGTGTGGCGGCATCGGCACGGGTATCCAGTTGTGAATTGCCGAGGTGGCGGGCAAACAGTTCCTCGATCAGTTCACGCATCAGGCGGCCGCCGTTGCCGTGTGCCAGTGATACGCGGGTATCGTTCAAGAGCGCTTAACCTCTGCTTGTGACGATGGCTTCACTCAGTTTCCGTTTGAGGTTGTCCATGTTGATCGGTTTGGCTATGACACCATTCATACCGGCCTCAAGGTAATGCAGCTGTTCATCCTGCATGACGCTTGCCGTCACGCCAAGTATCGGCAGCTGGGAGCGGGAGAGTTGCATTTCGTTGCGGATTTTTCGTGTTGCGGCGATGCCGTCGAGGTTGGGCATATGGACATCCATCAACACCAGGTCGAAATGTTCACTTTTGATGGCATCGAGCGCCTCGTAACCGTCTTTGGCAACGCTAATCTGGTGTCCCTCGTGTTCCAGCAGATGTGTCGCTGCCATGCGGTTAATGGCATCGTCATCGACCAGCAGTATCTTCAGCTGATCGAGCGCATGGCTTATCGTTGGCTCGCTCTGTTGTTGCGCAGTATCCTGCGAGGCCTGTTGCAGCGGAACATCAAACCAGAATGTGCTGCCGGCCCCTTCATGTGATTCCATACCAATAGCGCCGCCCATCGCCTCGACAAGACGCTTGCTGATGGCCAGCCCCAGTCCGGTGCCGCCATGGTGGCGGGCCAATGATGTGTCGAGTTGTGAGAAGTGCTGGAACAGTTTCTCCCTGTCCTGTTCGCTGATACCGATGCCGGTATCCATGATAGCGAAACGAAAGACATCGCCGCTCGCGTCTTTCTGGACGTGTTGCACCGACATCGTGACACCGCCCCGGGGGGTGAATTTGATGGCGTTGCCCACAAGATTGACCAATACCTGACGCAGGCGGCTGGGATCACCGCACAGCCGCTGAGGGATATCTTTTTCAATCTCGAAATCCAGTGTCAGACCCTTTTCCTCGGCACTGTAGCCCATCAAGGCCTTGAGTTCGCCGAGCATCGTCTGCACCGAAAAGACCTCGTACCTGAGCTGTATCTCGCCTGACTCGATCTTCGAGTAATCCAGAATCTCATTGAGTATGGTGTTGAGCGAGTTGCCGGAGCTCAGCAGGTTGCGCGCATACTGTTCCTGGGTGTCGTTCAAGCCGCTGCGCAGCATCAGTTGGGCCATGGTCATCAGGCCGTTGAGGGGGGTTCTGATTTCATGGCTCATGTTAGCCAGAAACATGCTCTTCGCCTTGCTGGATGCCTCGGCCTCCTGCTTGGCGTTGTACAGCTTTTTCAGCAGGGTGTGTTGATACAGCGGCAGGATGATGAGTGACAGTATCAGAAAACCGAGTTCGAACGGTTTTTCGCCCCAGGCATCGAGCGTGATGCTGACAATACACAACGCGATGATACTGATGATGGAGGCGGCCTTGAGGTAATCCACCCCGTAGCGGGTACCGTAGGAGATGAATATCCAGAAGTAGAGGATATAGAACGGGCTGACCGCATCACCGGTAAGAAAGATGGCGAAGCTGGTGGCGGTGATGTCGACCACCAGGGTGAAGTAACGGCGCGCGGGCCAGGTACGCCGCATAAGTACGCTGATAAATATCCCGATAAAGATGATGAGATAGGTGCTGAAAAGGGCGGCATAGTAATTCAGGTTGACCGCATAATGCTCGGACATGGAACTCAGTCCGACATAGCCTGCGGCGAAGAGCCAGATGCCCAGTCGAACCAGGGCAGCCTGAAACTCCTCTACAGCCAAGAGCTCCTTTTTAACTTTCTTTTCCATTAATTACCGCTGGGCAAACGTTTGGCCGTTGATATTAATATTCAGTATTAAGAGAGGGAAATCTTGTTCTATGACAATGGCCACGTCAATACATCATGTTGAGAAGGGTTATTTTATCTCGTGACCTGGTTGGCAGATTTCCACAATCTGGCCGTAACTCAAACCACCGTCATTGGCAGGGATGCGGATGGGCAGGTGGGTGGTGAAGCCGGCCGTGCTCAGTGCATGAGTGCCCAACTGGTATAGCAGGCGGTTTTGAAATACGCCGCCTGCAAAACCGATGCCGGCAATGCCATGCCGCTCACGGGCGAGTGTGGCGAGGGCAGCGATCGTGTGGGCCAGTGAGGCATGAAAGGTTCTGGCGCGGTATTGTCTGCTGGCCCGGGCATTGAGCAGCATGGGCAGCAGCGGCGACCAGTCGACGGTGTAGTGACCGGCCGCGTCAGCCTGTATCGGAAGTGCAATCTCTTCACCGAGCTCCTGCTGTGTGGCAAGGGCCTCCAGTCGCATCGGCCCCTGTCCCTCGAAACTGGCCGTGTGGCACAGTCCGAGCAGCGCCGCTGCACCGTCGAACAGTCGGCCTGCGGCACTGGTAGTTGAGCGGTTGATCCCCCTGCACCATGCCTGCTGGAGCAACTCGCCCTGTGGCGGTGCCTCCTCCCACGCAATGCCCACCTCCCAGCACAGGGCCAGCGCAGAGCGCCACGGTTCACGCCCGGCCCGGTCGCCGCCTGCCAGGTGGAACGGGCGCAGTGAGGCAAAGCGTTGCCACTGGCCCGGCCGGCCCAGCAGCACCTCACCGCCCCACAGCGTACCGTCCGGGCCGTAGCCGACGCCGTCCCAGGCAAAGACCAGCCAGTCGCCCTTTCCCGCATGTTCACCGTACACGGCCGAGGCGTGGGCGTGGTGGTGAAACACCTCCCGCGTGGGCAGGCCGCTCTCCCGCGCCCAGCGGCTGGAGGCGTAGCCGGGATGGGCGTCACAGACGACCTGTTCAGCCTGTACGCCGTAGAGTCGTTGCAGGTCATCAATGACCTGCTCGAAGATAGTGAGGCTGCGTGGGCTGTCCAGATTGCCGATATGGGGGGCGATGACGATGCGCCTGTCCCAAGCCAGCGCAATACAGTTTTTCATCTGCCCGCCGGTGGCGAGGGTGGGGACTTCTATTCTGCCGGGCAGGGGCAACTCCAGCGGTGCGCTCCCGCGGCCGAGGCGAATCGCGCGGTTTTTTTCACCGATGACGCGCAGCACCGCATCGTCGGCCGGACGCAGGATCGGGCGGTTGTGGTGCAGGAAGGCATCGGCCACGGCGGCCAGTCGCTGCTCGGCCTCTTGCTCGCTGGTGATGACCGGTTCACCGCTGATGTTGCCCGAGGTGGCCACCAACGGTCCGTCGAAGGCTGCGAGCAGCAGGTGGTGCAGCGGCGAGTAGGGCAGCATCGCCCCCACCTCATCGAGTCCCGGTGCGATGGCCGGGCTGAGGGGCGAGTCCTCCCGCTTGCGGCACAGCACGATCGGGCGTTGCGCCGCGGCCAGCGCTTGAACTTCTATCGGGGTGGGGCGAAGCGTCTGCTCGATTGCCCCCATACCCTGCGGCCCGGTGAACGGAAACAGCACGGCCAGCGGTTTGTCGGGGCGGCCCTTGCGCTCCCGTAGACGCACGACCGCGTCGTTGTTGTAGGCATCGCACAGCAGGTGGTAGCCGCCGATCCCCTTGACCGCCACCACCTTTCCCTCCCGCAGGTCGCTGAGGCACTGTTGCAGCGCGGCAGAAGTGTCGTCCAGCTGCATTGCGTCCTGCCGGTACTGCAGCTGCGGCCCGCACTCGGGGCAGGCGACGGGTTCGGCGTGAAAGCGCCGGTCAGCCGGGTCCCGGTACTCGGCAAGACAGGTCGGGCAGAGCGGGAAGGCGGCCATGGAGGTATTGGGGCGGTCGTAGGGGAGTTTTTCGATCAGGGTGTAGCGGGGTCCGCACTGGGTGCAATTGATAAACGGATAGTGATAGCGCCGGTCGTGCGGGTCGTTCAGTTCCTGCAGGCAGGCATCGCAGGTGAACTGGTCGGACGGCACGTGGATGTCGGCACGGCCCGTTGCCGTGCTGTCGCGAATGATGAACTCTTTGTGTCGTTCCGCCGTGACCGGCTTCTGCTGTGACAGCGCGGGTGCCGCCAGCGGTGGGGCCTGCTCGACCAGAGCCCGTGTGAACGCCTCCAGTGAAGCGCTATCGCCTTCGGCCCATATCCGCACCTGCCCCTGACAGTTCTGCACCCAGCCGCCCAGGCCATACTGGTGGGCCAGCCGGTAGACGAAGGGGCGAAACCCGACGCCCTGCACCTGCCCGGTAACGGTGATCTGCTGTGCGGCATGCGGTGTCCGGCTCATGCGTGGGCGTTGCGCTTGTGCTGCTGCTCTCGGATGCCGCCGCTCCACCAGATGCGGCAGGCACCCTCGTCGGAGACCATGCAGGGACCGACAGGCGCGCGCGGCGTGCACGCACTGCCGTAGAGTTTGCACTGGTTGGGGTAGATGCGGCCCAGCACCACCTGTGCGCAGTCGCAGCCGGGCGGCATCTGTCCGGCACGGCGGCGGGCATCATCGCGGTAGTTGGTCAGCTGCTTGCGGGCGTTGTGCGCATCGAAGGCGGCATTGAGTTCGTAGCCCGAGGCGGGGATGGTGCCGATGCCGCGCCAGTTGGCATCGTAGATGTCCATGACCCGGTGCAGCAGCTTTTGTGCGCGGCGGTTGCCGCCGGGCTTGACCACCTCCGGGTAGCAGTTGTCGAGAAACAGGCGGCCCTCCTGTTTCTGCCTTATCACCGAGTAGAAGGCCGCGAGCAGGGACTCGGGGGTAAAACCCGCGACGGCGGTCGGCAGCCGATGGCCATCGACGACGAATTGCCACTCCTCCGGTCCCATCACGGTGGAGACGTGGCCGGGGGCGACCAGTGCATCGAAGCCAGCCTGACCGCTGTTCAGCAGCATGGCGACCGCCGGCCAGGTCAGCCGGCCCGACATCAATAGCAGCAGATTATCGGGTATGCCCTCTGCCACCATCGCCGCCACCGGGGCAGTGGTGGTCTCGAAACCGGCCGCGAAAAAGACCACGGGCCTGTCGGGATTTGCCTGCGCAATGCGCACGGCTTCCATGGGCGAGGCAATCGGGCGGATATCGGCGCCCTGGGCCCGGGCCTGCTCCAGGGTGCGCGCCTCGGC
>JBFEUI010000081.1:0-12902 GCA_041547565.1 Thiohalomonadaceae bacterium | reverse complement strand
GGCAGGAGTATCTGGCGCCCATCGCCGAGGACGAGCGCGGTGACCTGCTGCAGGCCTATTACCGGCGCCTGACCGGCGATGACGAACTGGGACGTATGGCTGCCGCCAAGTCCTGGTCGCTGTGGGAGGGGCGCACCTCGACGCTGCGCGGCAGCAAGGCGGTGGAGGACCACTTCGGCGATCCCTTCACCGCACTCTCCCTGGCCCGCATCGAGAGCCACTACTTCGTTAATGACAGCTTTCTGGAGCCGAACCAGATCCTGCGTGATGCGCCGCGGCTCAAGGGAATCCCCGGCACCATCGTCCACGGCCGCTACGATGTGGTCTGCCCGCTGGAGAACGCCTGGCAGCTGCACCAGGCGTGGCCCGAGAGCAAACTGCACATCATCGCCGACGCCGGGCACTCGGCCACCGAACCGGGCATTACCGATGCCCTGCTCAGGGCCGCCATTGCCATGGCTGAGCAACTGGCATGATCGGCCTGTTGCAGCGTGTCAGCGAGGCCAGTGTGCGCGTCGACGGCGAGGTGATTGGCGCCATCGAACGCGGTCTGATGGTGCTGGTGGGGGTGGAGCGGGACGACGGCGAGGCACAGGCCGAGCGGCTGCTGGAGCGGCTGCTGGGTTACCGCGTGTTTCCCGATGACGACGACAAGATGAATCGCAGTCTGCGCGATATCGAGGGGGGGCTGCTGCTGGTGCCGCAATTCACCCTGCCGGCCGACACCCGCAAGGGGATGCGTCCGAGTTTCACCCCTGCCGCTGCACCCGGGGAGGGGGAACGGCTGTTCAACCTCCTGCTCGATAGCGCCCGACGCAGCCATGGCAAGGTGGCCAGTGGCCGCTTCGGTGCCGATATGCAGGTGTCACTGATTAATGACGGCCCGGTGACCTTCTGGCTGCAGGTACCGCCGGCACGTTGACCCCCCTCCCGTCAGATAAAGCAACGCTTGTGTTTAGGCACCGCGGCGAAACTGTTATATTGCGCGGCGTGTGTCACAGTTAATTTGAGATAAATCAAACATGCTTTTCGATATATCGGAACAAGAGAGCAAGCAGGCCCGTCATCCCCACGAGTATTTCCTGATCAACCTGATCACCAACCACATCCTGGTTTTTGTCGCCCTGCTGGGCATGGCAAAGACCTACCCGTGGGTGCTGCTGATCACCCCTGCGGTGTCCATTCTCATCCTCAGCTATCTGATGATGCGTGCCAGGCGTGCGTTGAAAAGTGATACCTGGTTCGTGGCCTGCCACTGGCAACTGTGCGCGCGCCGGAGCAAGTTCTTCATCGCCATGCTGGCCCTGCTGGGTGTCGTGTTCACCGGACTGCTGCTCTCCGTGGGGGGCGATACCAGCGCGCTGCGCCCCGGTCACAAGGCTCTGGGTGGGGTGTTGGCCCTGCCGACCATGCTGACGGTGTTGACCCTGATCGTGATGGAGTCCGATGCGGTACACAAGGCCAAGATCGGCGAGGTGCCGGACTGGCTGGTGAAGAAATTCCCCAAACCTGCTGCCGATGCAGCGTAAACCGGACGGTGATTTCACTGATGGAACGCAACGTCTTTCTCCTGGTTCTGGGCGGCACTCTTGTTGCCCTGGTAGTGGCCATGCTGATTCCGGGGCAACCACCGGAGCAGCCGGTCAACCTGCCCTGGCAGATCGAGACAACCGCCGGGGGGGGCAGTCGGGTCTTCGGGCTTACCCTGGGAACAAGCACGCTCAATGAGGCGAGGGCGCAGTTTCAGGAGAAGGCGGTGGTGAGCCTCTTTGCCACGGATGCCGGGGAGCGCGTGGTTGAGGCCTATTTTGATCAGGTCACCCTGAGCGGTATCAAGGCGAAGGTGGTGGTGGCCGCGCAAATCAGCGAGCAGGAACTGGCTGGCATGTATGAGCGCGGTGTTCGCATCGCCACCCTCGGCAGCGGCACCCGCAAGGTGACGCTGTCAGAGCAGGATATGGAACGGGCGATGAACAGTCCCATAGCCCATATCACCTATCTGCCGCGCCTGGATTTGAGCGCCGAGCTGGTTGAACAGCGTTTCGGCAAGCCTGCCGAGACTATCAGGGAGCGGGAAAATCCTGTCGAGCACTGGCTCTACCCGGACAGGGGGCTGGATATTGCACTGCATGATAAAAACAAGGATGTGTTGCAGTATGTGATGCCGTCCCGGTTTGAGGCGCAGGTGCGTCAGCCGCTGCTCGTACAGCAGGCAAGATAAAGCCTGGCTCTGAAGCACGAACGAATTTGCTGCCTCGTGGGCGCCGCTGATGGCGGGCATGGCCCGCCCT
Source organism: Thiohalomonadaceae bacterium (assembly GCA_041547565.1). Classification (GTDB taxonomy): domain Bacteria; phylum Pseudomonadota; class Gammaproteobacteria; order Thiohalomonadales; family Thiohalomonadaceae; genus JBFEUI01. The sequence continues at coordinate 10,611 of JBFEUI010000081.1, read as the reverse complement.
ATGCCCTTCATCGTGAAAGGTGAAACTAGATACGTAAAACGTGAAAGGAGGGAGTTGACAGGGAACGAGCCGTAGGGACAATCTTGTTCACGCTTCACGCTTCACGCTTCACGCTTCACGCTTCACGCTTCACGCTTCACGCTTCACGCTTCACGCTTCAGCGTCACCAGTACTCCCGCCATCCATGGCGGTCGCACGAAACATGCTTCAGTCCGCGTCCGGCCAGTTACGCTGGTCGGTTTTGCTTTCCTTCGCCTTGTCCTGGTTTTCAGGCAGCAGCGGATCGTCGTCATCCATCAGGATCCGGTTCCCGTCCCCCTCCATGTCCTCATACTGGCCACGCTTTATGGCCCAGAACATCACGCCGATAAAGATGAGCCCGAAGAAGATCATGCCCGGGATGAGTGTGTAGATGACGTCCATAACGATACGTAGAGATTCTTGAGAAAGTCCGGTTATTCTAGCATTAATGGTATTGTGATTGCCGGTTGCTTATTGGGTGAGTGGGTTAATAGGTGAATAGAAGATGCTGCATTATGGCCATTCACCCATTCACCTACTTACCTGTGTTTTTAAACATCGTTCGTATCCGCGCCGCGTTGCCGATGACCAGCAGGGAGCTGATCGGCATGGAGATGGCGGCGACCAGCGGAGTGATGAAGGCCATCATTGCCAGCGGCACCATGATGATGTTGTAGGTGATTGAGATGCCGATATTCTGGGCGATGGTGCGCAGGGTGCGACGCGAGAGCTGGCTGGCCAGGCGGATCTTCTCCAGCTCATCACCCATCAGCACGATGTCGGCACTCTCCACCGACACATCCGTCCCCGAGCCGATGGCGATACCCACGTCGGCGCGTATCAGTGCGGGGGCATCGTTGATGCCGTCGCCGACCATGGCCACCTGGTGCCCCTCACGCTGCAGTTCACTGATAACGCGATCCTTGTCCTCCGGCAGCACTTCCGCGATCACCTCCATGCCGCCAAGCTGGTTGGCGATGGCCTCGGCAACGCGGCGGCGGTCACCGGAGAGCAGGGTCATGCGTATTCCGTCATGGCGCAGCTGTTGCACCAGCGTGCGGGCATCGGGGCGCAGGGTATCGGTGATGGCGATCAGGCCACAGTGGCGCCCCTCGATGGCCACGTGGACACAACCGATAGCCTGTTTCTCAAGTCTTACCGCTTCCTCGAGCAACGTTGTGTCCAGCCGGATGGCGTTTTTCTCCAGCCAGGCGCTGGTGCCGATATGCAGTGGCTGGCCGTCGACCTCACCCCTGATGCCGTGGCCGGGACTGTTTTCGAATCCCTTTACGTCGTATGCGGCCAAAGATTGTTGATGTCTTACGGCCTCGTCGATGATGGCCTTGCCGATGGTGTGCTCGGAGTAACGCTCCAGCGCAGCGGCCCGTGTCAGCAGCTCCTGCTTATCATGACCGTCCGCGCTAATGATGGTATGCACCTTCATTTTGCCCTCGGTCAGTGTGCCGGTCTTGTCGAATACCACGTGATTGATGTGGGAGAGGGTCTCCAGCACCTCGCCGTTTTTCACCATAATGCCGTGACGGGCCCCCTGGCCCGAGGCGACGGCGATGGCCATCGGCGTGGCAAGGCCGAAGGCGCAGGGGCAGGTGATAATCAATACCGAGGTGGCGGCCATCAGGGCCAGTTCAAAATTGGTGTGCAGCCACCAGCTGAAGGTGATGGTGGCCAGCAGCAGGGTGGCAAAGACAAACCAGGGCACGATGCGATCGGCGGTGCACTGGATCGGTGCCTTCGAGGCCTGGGCCTCTTCCACCAGACGGATGATGCGGCCCAGTGCGGTCTCGTTGAGTATCCCGGTGACCTTGACGGTCAAGGCGCTGAGCACATTGACCGTGCCGGCCGAGACGCTGTCTCCGACCGTTTTGGCGACAGGTTCAGATTCACCGCTGAGCATCGCCTCGTCGAGTGAACTTCGGCCCTCGATAATCGTGCCGTCAACCGGCACCTTGTTGCCTGCCTTGATGAGCACGGTATCGCCCGGTTTGACCGTGCGGATGGGCACCACCTTCTCCTCGCCATCCTGCAGTAGCGTGGCCACCCGTGGCTGCAGGTCCATCAGGCGCTGGGTGGCGGCCACGGCGTGGCGTTTTGACATGCCCTCAAGGTGCCGCCCGACCAGGATCACAAACAGAAAGTTGACCACGGTGTCGAAGTAGACCTCACCGATGGTCGAACCGCTCATCGTGACGTAGACCGAATAGAGGTAGGTGGTGGTTGCCCCGATGGCGATGGGCAGATCCATGCCAAGGTGCATGGCACGCAGCCCGGTCCATGCGCCTTTAAGAAAGGGCCAGCCCGAATAGAGCAGGGTAGGCGTCGCCAGGGCAAAGCCAATCCAGTGGAACAGGCCCCGGTATTCGCCCTCATCGGCGCCGGCGTAGAGCGCGATAGAGATCCACATCAGGTTCATCATGGCAAAACCGGCGAAGGCCATGCGAAATAGCAGGGCGCGGTTCTGCTTTTTCAATGTCCCCTCGGCCGCTTCCGGATCGAACGGGGCGGCGCTGTAGCCGATCTCACCGAGGCGTTGAATGATGACGGAGAGTTTGATGCGGCTGTTGTCCCAGCGCAGCAGCAGTCGCTTGCCGGAGAGGTTGACGTTGGCGCTGATAACGCCTGGCAGTCGGCCCAGGGTGCGTTCAATCAGCCAGACACAGGCGGCACAGTGGATCCCCTCGACCAGCAGGTGGATCTCGCGCTCTTCGCCCAGTTCAGTAATGAACTCGCTCTGCACGTCATCCAGGTCATAGAGGCCGATATCCTTTGGCGGCTCGGGGGGAGGCGAGAGGAGAGTGCCGTCGGGGGTGCGTTGGTAGAAGCCCTCGAGACCGGCATCATAGATGGCCTGGCAGACCGACTGGCAGCCATAACAGCAGAACCGGCGCTTCTCGCCCTGAATGGTTGCCTCGAAGCTCTCATCAGGGGGAAGCGGCAGCCCGCAGTGAAAACAGCTGTCTCCGGTCTGTTCCGGCATGGCGTGAGGTGGGGGAGGCTAGTGTCGTGGTCGGTTATTGCGCCAGCACATTGATACGGCGAATCAGTTCCAGGCTGTCTTCGCCCTGTTTGACCTGTGCGGTCAATTCCCAGATGCCCTTGAGCGGAAAGGCGGCCTTGGCGACATAGAGTCCGGGCGCGATCTCATCCATCGCCAGTTCAAAGTCGGCCGAAGCATCGCTGGGGCGGTAGGCCTTGAGCAGCGCTGTTGCACCGCGCACAGGCAGTCCCACCTGATCCACCACGCTGAAGTGGTAGGTGGTCGGGCGTCCGACGATGGTGTCATTGCCCATATCCAGCTTCATCTGCCAGCCGAGGCGATTGCGGGCATCCAGTTTACTCTTGAAATTCTGTTCGCGGTCCCGGCCCTTCTCGTAATAGTTTTCCTCGACCAGCCCAGGATTGGTCATGATGGCGGTGACGATAAATGCTGCATTGACACCGACAACTAAGACAATGCCAGCGATTAGGCCGATGACCCATGGGTTGCGGAAGGCCTGCTTGTTGTCCTGGGAGAGGCGTTTGGGTGAAGTGGCTGTCATATTCATTTTCTGTGCTGGCTGTCAAAGTCGAAAGTCACGGTGGACAGCGGCAGCTGTCCACCACGCCTATTATACCTGTTTCTTCCCGTTGCGGGGTGCTGATCCATGTCCGGCCGGTACTACTTTTTCGGGCCGAGGAACATGCTGGTGTATTTCGAGCTCTGTTCCGGATTGTCCCTGTTGGTGGCTCGGAAGGTGATGGCGAGCCTTTCGCGCTCGAGCGCCTTGCCGGGGATGGTGATATTGACGAAATGGCTGCTGATATTGCCGGATTTGGCCAGTAGCGGTTTGTCCGCGCCACGCAGCACCATTTCATCGTGTCCTGTGGCTTCAATTGTGACGTAGAAGTCCTTATCGGTCTTGTTGAGGATCTTCAGGTCATACTTGTTCATGATCGAGCCGTCGCTCTGGCGCACAAACAGCGGTGAACGATCGTGCAGGACCTTCAGTTCAATGGCGCCGAGGTTCAGCAGGCCGTAGATAATGCCGACAAAGGCCAATGTGAGAATTGTGAAATAGACCAGCACGCGGGGGCGTTTGAGCATGGGTATGCTGGGCTTGCCCTGGAGTTCATCCAGCGAGGCGTAGCGAATCAGGCCTTTCGGCTTGTCGATCTTCTCCATCACCGAATCACAGGCGTCGATGCACAGTGCACAGGTGATACAGCCTTCCTGCTGACCCTGACGAATATCAATGCCGGTAGGGCATACCGCGACACACTGGTTGCATTCGATACAGTCGCCGTTGCCCTCGATGGGTTTGCCCTTCTTCAGCTTGCCGCGCGGTTCGCCACGGTTGTAGTCGTAGGCGGGAAGGACGGTCTCGCGGTCGTACATCACGCCCTGGATACGGGCATAAGGGCAGAGCCAGAAACAGGTCTGCTCACGCAGGAAGCCGGCCAGCACAAAGGTGCCTGCAGTGAACAGGCCGATCACCGTGTACGCGGTGAGGCTGGCACTCATGGTGAACAGGTCTTGCCACAGTTGCAGTGCATCGGTGAACCAGGCTGTGAAGCTGATGCCGGTCAATACCGAGATCAGCAGCCACGCCGTGTACTTGATAGCGCGCAGGCGCAGCTTGCTGGCATCGATGGGGCCCTTGTCCAGTTTGCGCCGTTTGGCCGGCTGGCCCTCGACCTTCTCCTCGATCCACATAAACACGTCGGTCCAGGCGGTCTGGAAGCAGAAGAAACCGCAGTAGACGCGACCGGCAATGGAGGTGACCGCGGCGAGCAGGATAGCGAAGAAAAGCAGCAGCAGGGAGAGCATCCAGATATCCTGCGGCAGGATGGTGATGTCGAAAATGTGGAACTGGCGGTCGGGGATGTCGAACAGCACTGCCTGACGGTCGCCCCAGCGCAGGTAGGGACCGAAAAACAGCACCAGCCAGATGGCGTGACCCAGCCATTTGAGATTGCGGAATCGGCCACCCATGCGCTTGGCGTAGATCTTCTCTTCACCGGTGTTGACGTGCCAGTGTCCGATATCCTCGTAGATATCCTCGAGATTCTGTTCTGCTGCGGGTTTACTTGCCTCGGTCACGGATTGCTCCTTTGCCCTGGCGCTACTGCGGCCGGGGATAAAGTGTTAAAGGGTATTACAACTGATTGATATGGCGACTGTCCGAATCACTATAGCAATCAACTGCATGGCTCGTTGCACTATGACCTTGAATGCACGGTAAATCAGTAACTATATCACATATAAGCAAACCCTAATATTCCAGACAAAAAAGGGGGGCGTATAACACCCCCCTTCCCAATTTAAAGTTCCAGCTTACTTGTCGTCTGAGTGGGTAGTGTTGATCAACTTACCCACACGGATTACAAGCACAACCAGAATTACAATTGACACAACTACTGTCAGTGCAGAGCCGATTACTACTGCGTCCATGGTTATACCCCCAATATCGGTTTTTTAGTTGGCGGTGGACCGGTTGCCCGGTCCACCTGTCATAACATTGGACTGTCAGAGTGAATTACTGACGACCGCCAAGCAGTTTGACGTAGACGGCAAGCTTCTTGATTTCTGTATCAGAGAGCTTGCCGCCGCCGAACTTCGGCATTACCGCACTGCGGGTTTGCGGGTCAGACGGATCGTTTACGCCATGGGTGATGGTGTGAACGACGCTGGCACGCTGGTCAGCACCTTCAAAGCGCCAGATGCTGTCGGTCAGGTTGGCGGCACCCAGCAGCGGATTGCCCTTGCCGTCCATGCCGTGGCAGGCGATACAGCCCTTCTCCATGAACAGTGGGGATGAGGCGGGGTTGCCACCCATGATGGCGTCGGCCAGCTGATTGACTTCGGCGTCGCTCAGCTGCATGCCACCCATCTTGGGCATCATGCCGGTGCGGCCGTTGACGATGGTCTGCTCGATGACTTCGATATCGCCACCGTAGAGCCAGTCGTCGTCAACCAGAACCGGGTAGCCGGGGTTACCGGCACCGCCGGTGCCGTGACAGGCAGCACAGTTGTCGCCGAACAGTACTTTGGCCGAACGCTGTACATAGTTGGACAGTTCCTCATCGGCCAGGATGGCTGCGGCGGACTTGCCGGGCAGTTGCTCCTCGTACTTGGCACGCTTCTCTTCGATGGCTGCCAGGTCTTCCTTGTACTCGCCAATGGAAGTCCAGCCGGTCACACCCTTGGTGTGTGTCGTGAGCAGCGGCCAGCTCGGGTAGATGATGCTGTAGAGCAGGACGAAGATCCAGCTGGCGTGCAGACCAAGCATCCACCATTTGGGAGGCTGGTTGGTCAGTTCCGCCAGGGTCTCGTCCCATACGTGACCGGTAGTTTCACCGTAGGGATTGTTTTGTTCACTCATTTATCTTTCTCCGTGTCGAAATCGTCTTCGTCTATCGGAATATGACGTTGTGACTCGAGTCTCTCTTTATTCTTCGGATTGAAGACGTACGCGTACAACCAGACCATCAGTAGGAAGACCCCGATGGTGAGGATGAGCCCAATCCAGTCATTGAGCGTCATCTCTGCCCAGTTGGTCTGGAAGTAGTCGCTGAGATTACTCACGATAATCAACGCCTTCTTCGAGGCTAACCATGGTGCCGAGGACCTGCAGGTAGGCGATAACCGCCTGCATTTCGTTCTTGCCTGCCACCTCGTCTGAAGCGTTGGCAATATCGGCCTCGCTGTAGGGCACGCCGATTGCCTGCATGGCACGCATCGCCTTGGTGATGTGGCGACCGTCTACGGCAGTCTTCTCCAGCCAGGGGTAGTTCGGCATTACAGACTCGGGCACTACAGAACGCGGTGCACGCAGGTGCTGCTCGTGCCAGGCATCGGAGTACTTGCCGCCGACACGGGCCAGATCAGGCCCGGTACGCTTGGAACCCCATTGGAAGGGGTGGTCGTACATGGACTCGGAGGCCAGTGAATAGTGACCGTAGCGCTCTTTCTCGTCACGGAAAGGACGGATCATCTGGGAGTGGCAGGTGTAGCAGCCTTCACGGATGTAGGCGTCACGACCGGCCAGTTCCAGGGCGGTGTAGGGGCGGATGCCGTCGCCGGCCTTCCAGTCGGCCAGAGATTCGCCGTCCTTACGCTGCCACATGATCTGCGGGTGTTTATTGTGCTCCATGGTGCCATCCAGGTAGAACAGTGGAGCGATTTCCACCAGACCACCTACGGAGAGCAGTACAAGCAGCATTACGAGCATGACGAAGACGTTACGTTCTGTCTTGTCCTGCAGCTTGGTTGAATGGATTTGATCAGCCATTGTTTATGTACTCCTTCATTCTTAGGCGTTGGCGGTAGCGGCAGAAGTGCTGCGCTGGCCCGCTGCCTGACGGATGGTCATCACCACGTTATAGAGCATGACAACACCGCCGGCCCAGTAGATCATGCCGCCGATGGCACGCATGGCGTAGTAGGGATGCATGGCAGAGACGGACTCGGCGAAGGTGTAGGTCAGGGTGCCGAACTCGTCATAGTCGCGCCACATCAGGCCTTGCATGATGCCCGATACCCACATGGCGGTGATGTAGACCACGGCGCCGATGGTGGCCATCCAGAAGTGAAGGTTTACCAGGGCAGGTGAGTACATACGGGTGTTCCACAGCTTCTCGACCAGGTGGTAGAGGGCGCCGCAGGCAACCATGGCAACCCAGCCCAGTGCACCGGAGTGTACGTGACCGACGGTCCAGTCGGTGTAGTGGGACAGGGCGTTAACGGTCTTGGATGACATGACCGGACCTTCGAAGGTGGACATGGCGTAGAAGGCCAGGGACATGATCAGGAAGCGCAGGATGTAGTCATCACGCAGCTTATCCCAGGCACCGGAGAGGGTCATCATACCGTTGATGGCACCACCCCAGGAAGGAATGATCATCGCCAGGGAGACGGCGGCACCCAGAGAGCCGGTCCAGTCAGGCAGAGCGGTGTACTGCAGGTGGTGAGAACCCAGCCATACATAACCGAACATCAGTGCCCAGAAGTGCAGCACGGACAGGCGGTAGGAGAAGACCGGGCGGTTGGCCTGCTTCGGTACGAAGTAGTACATGATGCCCAGGAAGCCGGCAGTCAGGTAGAAGCCTACCGCGTTGTGACCGTACCACCACTGAATCATGGCGTCCTGTACCCCGGAGAACACGGAGTAGGACTTGAACAGGCTGACCGGGATGGCCAGGCTGTTGACCACATGCAGGTAGGTGATCATCACGAACATGCCGATGAAGAACCAGTTGGACACATAGATGTGGCTGGTCTTGCGCTGGGCAACGGTCATGATGAAGTTGATACCGAAGGAGAGCCATACCACGGCGATGGCCAGGTCAATCGGCCACTCCAGTTCTGCGTACTCCTTGCCCTGGGTGATACCCAGCGGCAGGGTGATGACCGCGGAAACGACAATCAGGTTCCAGCCCCAGAAGGTGAACCAGGCCATGCCGTTGCTCCACAGCTTGTTGCCGCCGGTGCGCTGGACGCTGTAGAGGCCGGTAGCGAACAGTACACAGCCGCCGAAGGCGAAGATAACGGCATTGGTGTGCAGCGGACGCAGGCGACCGAAGCTCAACTCAGCCATATCGAGGTTCAGAGCCGGCCAGGCCAGTTCTGATGCGACGTAAACACCCACCAGGGTGCCTACTACCAGATAGACGACCGACATGACGGTAAACCATCTGACGACGTCAAAGTCATATTTTTCTACTTGTGTAGACACGAGTAGTCTCCTTTATTGTTACCAAAATGATTGCTTGAAATCTTTTTTCGGTGCACGCCTGAGGGAGTGTGGTACTGGCGGGTGTACGAGGGTTGGGAGTGCCGGTGCCAAACTCCAACAAAGCGGGGTGGTTAAAGCTGGATGTTTCTCCCTCTTGTATGCCTTTACATATTTGGTTGTTGTCTGGCACCCAAGCAGGGTACCCCCAAACGTTCCCTCCACAGGCGCTTTCCGGGGTTCTTGGCGCGTGCCCTGTCGTGGTGCACGGCAGAGCGGTACTGGAGGCGGCACTCTCCGGCTTCGTGATCCGATTATTTATTATTGTTCGTTTCAGGAAAACCGTATAACCCAATGAAAATCTTTACTATTTCCCTTGGGTTAGTGTTCCGCCCCTGCCAGGAAAAACCCCCGAATTTCCTTATGCAGTGGGTTCGAATATTAGACGAAGGCAAGATAGCAGAACATTGATAATTGTCAATAAAATGCGTGTTTTCACACAATTTATTTGTGGCTTTGTGCCTTTTTGGCGCACGGCTGGCCGCCTTTCTGCAACGAATACAGGCAGATAGACAGGCGCTGGCCGGGCCGGTGGGGAAGGGGCTAGTCCGAGGTTTCCCCGGCCAGCTGCTTGAGTGCATCCAGGTTGAGAATCACGATGCGCCGACGGTCGGCGTCCAGCAGCCCCTCTTCCTGGAAACGGCTGAACAGGCGGCTGATGGTCTCGACGGCAAGGCCGAGATAGTTGCCGATATCATTGCGCGACATGCTGAGATTGAACTGGGTGGGCGAGAAGCCGCGTTGCTGGTAGCGGGAGGACATGCTCACCAGCATGGCCGCAAGCCGTTGTTCTGCATTCTTTTTTCCCAGCAGCATGAGCAGCGACTGGTCATGCAGCAGTTCCTTGCTCATGATCTTGAGCAGTTGTTGTTGCAGGTTGGGCAGCCGCTGGCTCAACTCCCCCAGCGACTCGTAGGGGATCTCGCACAGGCTGGTGGTTTCCAGGGCCTTCGCCGCGCAGGGGTGATGCCCGGTGTTGATGGCGTCCAGTCCCAGCAGTTCACCGGGCAGGTGAAAGCCGGTGACCTGCTCCTTGCCGTCCTCGGTCGGGACATAGGTCTTGATCGAGCCGGAGCGTACCGCGTAGATCGCCTGAAAGGTGTTGCCGACTCGGAACAGGTGCTCACCGCGCTTGAGGGGCGGTCGGCGGCGGATGATGTCATCCAGCATCTTCAGTTCCGCATCGTTGATCCCGGTCGGCAGGCACAACTGGTACAGACTGCAATCCTGACATGCAACCTTGTGCTGGTTCTGGTTGAGGGACGGTGCCGCTTTTCTGCCTGCCATTAACGTCTCGTATTGCGGGGGTACTTTGGAAAGCCAATCCTCTTATAAGTACCGGTATCTTGCAACTGATATCTGTGCGCCGGGTCTGTCCTGAGGGGGAACTGCAGGGGCGGGGACGTTGTGGTGCGGGCTGAAATGGCGGCTGTCACGGATTGGTATGGTGGCATGTGGCGTTTGTTTCATCCGCGGGCAGTTAGCGGTATGCTATGCAACTTGAACGATGAGGAGTGTCCATGGCTGCACGAAAGGCCACAATAAACCGCGAGACCCTGGAGACCCAGATCACCGCCGAGATCAATCTCGACGGCAGTGGCAGGGCGAATTTCGAGACCGGCGTCCCCTTCCTGGACCACATGCTGGATCAGGTGGCGCGTCACGGCCTGATTGACCTGCAGATCCGGGCGCAGGGTGATCTGCACATCGATGCGCATCACACTGTTGAGGACATCGGTATCACCCTGGGCCAGGCCTTTGCCGAGGCGCTAGGCGATAAAAAGGGTATTCGCCGCTACGG
>JBFEUI010000080.1:0-13199 GCA_041547565.1 Thiohalomonadaceae bacterium | reverse complement strand
TTGGTATCCATCGCCAAATTATATCGAGCTGATATATATAATCAAGATATATCAGGGTGCCGATCGCCGGAGCGGGCACCGTTGCGGGAACAGGTCTGAGTTTGCCGTCTGCCGGCAGGCGGACATGGCGGTGAAAAAACCGCCGGTATTGCGGGCTGTCCACCCGTGTGACAGAAAAAGTGAGCGTGGAGGTGCGGGTGGATTCGACAACCGCCGTATCGGCCTGAATGGTGACACCGGCCAGGTCCAGACGGCTGCCTGCGGAGCGAATGGCCACGTCGGCACGGATATCGCTGGCCGTCACCGATACCTCCGAACCGATCACCTCAAGCCCGACCCCGGTGGAATCGATAGTGGAGTCGATGATGTCGACCCGGCTGCCCACCGCATCGAAACGCCTGACCCTGGCGTTTCGGATCACCACATTGTCACAGTTCGACAGCGATATGCGACTGAAGTCGCCCTCGTAAACCACACCCGACCGTGCCACACACTGCGCCACCGGGGCATTATCGGCGACGGGCTGCCGCTCTGCGGCGTCCGCTTCAGGCCTCGCCATTTCCGTCTTGATAAACGACAGCAGCAGAGAAGTAAACCGTGCAGGACGTTCCCACATCACCATATGGCCGGCACCTGGAATCACCGCCAGCCGCGCCTGTGGCAGGGACTTGCGCAGCACCCATGCGGTGCGTATCGGGGCCACGGTGTCACTGCCGCCCCATACGATCAACGTCGGCACCCTGACCGCAGGCAGAATTTCACTGAAATCGGTCTCCACCAGCCACTTTGCCGCACTCGCGGAGGGCTCCAGTTCGATATGCGATTCTGCAGCCTGCTGCGCACGCTCCACCCCGGCATCAAAGAACTCCAGGACCTTGCCCACCATCTTCTGCACGAAATTGCCGAAGCCGTTCTCCCCCTCGGTCTCGCCGGTTACCCAGCCGCGGGCCATTAGTTTGCCCAGTGCCAGACGGTGCAGCACACCGGCCACGTTGGCCACCAGCAGCCCCTTTACCTTGTGAGGGTAGCGTGCGCTAAAGCTCAGACTGATCGCACCGCCCATTGAGTGCCCGACCAGGTAGAACGGACCATCGATGTAACGACCGGTGACATAGTCGACAAACCGGGCATAGTTCTCGGGGGTGTAGCTTGCGCTCTGTTTGGTGGAATTTCCGAAACCGGGCAGGTCGAAGGTCAGCACATGATACTCTTTCGACAGCCGCGCGATCTGGTGCTGCCAGTCACGTCTGCCCGCACCGTTGAGGCCGTGCACCAGCACCACGCTCTCTGCCGCACCGCGATTTGCCTGGTAGATACAGGCACGGCCATTGAACACCGGCTCGGGGATGCACTCCTGTTCCATCTCCGGCAACCTGTTTTCGCTGTCCTGCACCGTCCGTTGTTGTGAACAGGCGGAAACACCGAACAACGACACTAATAACACAGCACAACAAAAGCCTTTCCAATCCAACACGCACCATTCCTTTCAGTCAAAACTGTTCCCTGTTCACTCTGCTGCCAACACAGCCACTACCCAATGCAGGCCCGACAATATCCCCTTCTTGTCACACGGTCCAACAGTCATATAATGCATGTGGACCAGGGGATTCGATGTACCGGAAATTCAGCAGAACCGCACGAATACTGCAGCGAGACGGCATTGTCACGCTGTTGCTGTCCAATGGACTGCTGCTGTTAAGCGCCGGCATTTCACTGTTGCCGCTGCTGTGGCATATCCTCAGGGTAGCCGCCAGTACGCCCCATACAAGTCACAGGCACACTCTTTTCGTCGTTTTCGGCCACAAGCTGCACAGGGATACCCTGAGTGACGACTACCGCCTGCGCCTGGAGCGGGCGCACCAGCTGCACACCCGCCACCCCGAGGCCAGCTTCCTTATTGTCGGAGGAACCAGCGCAGGCAATCGCTTCAGCGAGGCCGCCGCGGGCCGCGACAGGCTGATGGCGGCGGGGATACCCGGTAACCTTATCGATACGGAAGACCAGTCGCGCCACACGCTGGAGAACCTGAAAAATGCCCGCGCATGCTGGGATCGGTATGACACACCACCGGTACTGATCACAAACCGCTACCATCTGGCGCGCACCTCGACCCTGGCCCGCGGCATGGGCCTGGAACACACGCTCTGTGCCGCGGAGCGGGAAATGCGCTGCAGCCCGCGACTGGCAACGCAGCTGTTGCTCGAGGCCTACTACCTCCACTGGTACTGGGTGGGACGCTACTGGTCAACGCTGATGCGCAACCGGCACAGCCTGTCCCGCATCTCTTAGACTCAGTCTCGCCCTGCGCTCTTGTTGACAGCCCTAGGCCGGCCCAAGACAATACCAGACCCTGTACACCAAGCGCACCGGCCTCCACCCCCTTGCGGCCAGAGCGTTCATTAAAGATACAAAACACATTGCCTGGGAATGAGCATGAGCACACAAGAAATGGAGCAGGCCGTCGCCGCCCTGATTGTCGAAACCCTTAACCTGGATATGGACCCCTCTGAGATCGAACCGGCCGCCCCGCTTTTCAAAGAGGGCCTGGGGCTCGACTCGATAGACGCCCTGGAACTGGCCATGGCCATATCGAAACAGTACGGTTTTCAGTTGCGCTCGGATGACAGCGACAATGCCCGAATCTTCTCTTCCCTGCGCGCCCTGAGCGAACACATCACCGCACACCGCAGCACGTGAACGCCACACGCAACTCCGCCGGCGGGTTTCACACCGCAGCACACCTCATCACCCTGTGCTATCCGCTGGCACTGCACCTGACGATCAGCCAGGGGCTGCATCAACAGGCGCTGTGGCTGCTGTTGGCAATCGCCGTGCTGCAGTTCGCGGCACGACGCGAAAGTCGGGCAACAGGCCTGTTCATCCCGGCCCTGCTGATCGGCCTCACGCTGTTTAACCTTTTCTCCGCGGGCCACTTCGCCCTCTACCTGCCGCCGCTGCTCATCACCGGCGGCCTGTGGTGGCTGTTTGGACGCAGCCTGCTGCCGGGACGCGAACCGTTCATCAGCCGTTTCGCGCGTGTCGTGTACGGCGAAGAGGATCGGCAAACACGCCTCTACACCACCCGGGTGACATGGCTCTGGACGCTGTTTCTTTCCCTGATGCTGCTGGAGATCATCTACCTCAGTCTCTACGCCCCGCTCGAAACCTGGTCGCTTTACACCAACATCATCAACTACCTCGCCATTGTCGGGCTGTTTATTGCCGAGTACAGTTTCCGCATGCTCTATTTCCGCCGCCTGCCGAAAAGACGCACGCTCTCCCGGCTGACCGATATCAGACGACTGGGGGAGTGGCTGCGTGGTTAGCGACAGCACCACAGCTGTCGCGCTGCCGCTGCTGCGCCACCCGGATCTGCAGGCCCCCATTGCCTGGCGGGATGGCCAACACATCAGTGCCCAGCACTTTCTCGCCGATAGCGCCGCGCTCGCCGCAACGCTGCCCGACCGGCGTTACCAGTTCAACCTGTGCAAGGACCGCTACCATTTCATGGTCGCGTTCGCCGCCGCCATGCTGCGTGGCCAGGTTGTACTGCTCCCCTCGGGCCGTGCCCCGCGCGAGTTGCAGCAAATCGCCGCACAGCGCGGCAGTTGCTACTGCCTGGGCGATGATGACAGCTGCCCCGGGAGTATCGACAGTGTCCGCTACCATGTTGAGGCACAGGGCAATGAGGCCGCACGGGAGGTTCCCCTCATCCCGGCCGACCAGTGCGTACTGGAGCTATTTACCTCCGGCAGCACCGGCACCCCCACGGCGCACCGCAAGCACTGGGGCGAGATGGTGCAGGGCGCCCTGCTGACCGGCGGGCGGCTTGGCCTGGCGGCACTGGGGCAGGCCGCCATCCTGGCCACCGTTCCCCCGCAGCACATGTACGGCATCGAGACCTCGATCATGCTGCCGCTGCAGTGGGGCCTGGCCATCGATCCGGGCCAACCGCTGTTTGCCGCGGACATTGCCCAGCGGCTGGCGGGACTCCCGGAACCACGACTGCTTGTCACCACGCCGATCCATCTGCGCAGTTGCATAGCGGAGGGCGCCCCCATGCCAAGGCCGCAGTTCATCCTCTCAGCCACCGCCCCGCTATCGGCCGAACTGGCCCGGGCAACAGAGTCCGCATTCAACGCACCAGTCTGGGAAATCTACGGCTGCACCGAGGCAGGCGCCATCGCCACACGCAGGCCGGCACAGCAGCTGCGCTGGCAGCCGCTGGACGGCATCCACCTGCAAAGTTCGGATACGCACGTGGTCGTCCGGGCCGGGCATCTGCAAGGGCCGCTCAGGCTGAGCGACCGAATCAGGCTCGATAACGGTTCGTTTGAACTGCTGGGCCGCAGCAGCGACCTGCTGAAGGTGGGCGGCAAACGGGCGTCATTGGGCGATCTGAACAACAAACTGCTGGCCATCGAAGGCGTGGAGGACGGTGTGTTTTACATGCCGGATGCGGTGGCCGACAGCGCCCAGCGCTTGTGTGCCTTTGTCGTCGCGCCGACGCTCAAGCGGCAGGTTCTGTTGCAGGCACTGCGCCCGTTGATAGACCCCGCGTTTATGCCACGCCCCCTGCACTTTGTGAACAGCCTGCCGCGCGATGCCACCGGCAAACTCGCTCGCAACAGGCTAAATGCTCTTTATGCGCGTTGCTGTGCCAATGGTTCTGTTTCCCAGGAGTGCTCCCGTGCCGGCCTGTGACTTCATCATCGGCAAGGAACACCCTGCCCTGGCCGGCCACTTCCCGGGCAACCCCATCGTCCCGGGTGTGGTGATTCTGGATCATGTCCTGCAGTGTGCCGCCGAGGCCGGCCTGCAGGTCCACGCCGTTGCCAACGCAAAGTTCCTCTCACCGCTGCAGCCGGATAACCGCTGCAGTATCACCTTCAGCGAATCACGCACGGGCATCGCCTTCCAGGTTGTAACGGACGATACCCTCCTTGTCTCCGGAACATTGCAGTACACGCAGGAGGCATGAGCGGCGTATGGGCAGGCAGTGGCTGACACAGCAGGAACGGGGCAGTCCTGTCCTGATTCGCCTGATTGTCTGGATCACGCTGACGCTGGGCCGGCCCACCGGCCGCCTGCTGCTGTTTCCCATCTCACTTTATTTCCTGCTTTTCTCGCGCCGCTCACGCCTCGCCTCGAACCTGTTCCTGAAACGGGTCACAGGCCGGCGTCCCGGGCTGTCCCAGTTGTTTCGCCATTACTACACCTTCGCCGCCACCATCCTCGATCGGATCTATTTTTTCTCCGGGCGCCGGGACTACTTCGACATCACCATCCACGGTGAGGCGGCGCTGTTCGACCAGCTCACACCCGGGCGCGGCTGCCTGCTGCTCGGCTCGCACCTGGGCAGCTTTGAACTGCTGCGCTGCCTGGCCGCCGACCACCCGCAAATCCGGGTCAAGGCGATGATGTACCGGGAAAACGCGGAGAAGGTCAATGCGGTCATCGGCGCCCTGAACCCGGCGGTCTCCGAGAGCATTATCCCCATCGGCGAGGCCGACAGCCTGATACAGGTCAAAGAGGCGATCGAGCGGGGCGAGATCGTGGGCATACTCGGCGACAGGGTGGCACTCGACGACAAGCAGGTGCCGTGCCGCTTTTTCGGCGACGAGGTCGCCTTTCCGGCCGGGCCGATGCTGCTGGCCGGTCTGCTGCAAGTCCCGGTGGTACTGTTTTTCGGCATCTACCGTGGCGGCAAACGTTACGATATCCATTTTGAACTGCTGACTGCGCAGTTGCCCTTCGCGCGCGAACAGCGACAACAGCACATAAGCGAGTGGACACAGCGTTATGCGGCGCGGCTCGAACACTACTGCCGCCTGGCGCCCTACAACTGGTTCAATTTTTACGACTACTGGAATGACCTTGGGAATGAAACTGTCGAGAAGAAGAGCCGTTAACTTCCGGCAGAGGTTCGCCGGCCTGCTGCTAGCACTGTTTGTGTCAGCGGTGGCATATGCCGACTGGGGCCTGCCGGCCCTGATGCAGGAACTCGCCGCCACCGTGCGCCCACCTGTCAGTTTCACCGAAACCCGGGAGTCGGAGATGCTGCGCATACCGCTGGTCAGCCGTGGCACCCTCAGCCTGAGCCCGGCCGGTGTAATGACCAAGGAGACCGTTACACCGGTAAAGACACGCACGGTGATAGACGACCGCAGCATCCGGCTGTACCGCGACGATAAACCGGGCGAAACCGTTGAACTGTCACTGCAGCAGCAGCCCTGGCTCTACGGCTTTGTGGCCGGATTCCGTGCTCTGCTGCGCGGCGACCGCCCCACCCTGGAGCAGCACTACACGATACAGCTCAGCGGTAGCAGGGAGGCATGGCACATGACCCTGCGGCCCAGGGACAGCCGGCTGCAGGGCTATATCTTGACGCTGGAGGCGAACGGTTCGCACGGTGAAATCAAACGCTTTGAGATCAACGAACCGCTTGGCGACACCACCACGCTTGAAATCGGCCGGCCGCTGCAGTGATGACCGGCACCGCACTTCGCTATATTGCCCTGTGGCTGCTGTTTATCGGAGCCTGTGGCGCTGTTATCCTCACCGCACCACCGCTCAACACCGACCTGACGCAGTTTCTGCCACGGGCAGGCAGCCACAGCCAGTCACTGCTGCTGGATGAACTCAAACAGGGCGCTGCAACGCGCATGCTGCTACTCGAGCTTGCCGGTGCACCGGGAGATGAGCTGGCACAGGCCAGCACGCAACTGGCTCGCATACTAAAGGACAGCGATCACTTCTCCGACGTCAATAACGGCGGTGCCGCGCTCGGGGCCGAGGTGGAGTCACTGCTGTTCCCCTACCGCTACCTGCTTGCCGACACCGCCCTGACAACGGAGAGCCTGCACGCGGCACTTGCGCAGCGGGAAAAGGAGCTGGCCACACCGCTCGGGCTCCTCTACCGCCGCCATCTGCCAGCCGATCCGACAGGCACCTTCCGCCAACTGCTGCAAAGCTGGGCGACGGACTACCGCCCCAACACCCGGCAGGGGGTGTGGTTCACGCGCGATGGCTGTTGCGCCCTGATCATGCTGCGCAGCGACTTCCCCGCCCTTGAGCTGGACAGGCAGGAAGCGGCACTGGCCGCCATTGAACAGGCCTTTGCACCGATTCGCCAGGAGACAGGTATCACCCTGAGCATCAGCGGCGTGGGCAAATTTGCCGTGGACTCTCGCGCCCTGATACGCAGCCAGGCCCGGCAACTGTCCATCCTGGCCAGCCTGGGGGTCGGCCTGTTGCTGTGGTTTGTGTTCCGCTCGTTACGGCTGGCACTGGTCGTCGCACTGCCCCTTTTCACCGGCATCATCGCCGCTACCGCCGCCGTGACCCTGCTGTTCGGTGCCATCCACGGCATTACACTGGCCTTTGGCATTACACTGATCGGGATCGCCGTGGACTACCCGATCCATCTGTTCACCCATACCGCATTCAGCGTTGAGAGCCGCCGCGCCATGCACCATATCTGGCCGACGCTGCGCCTGGGCCTGATCACCACCGCACTCGGCTTCTCCGCACTGCTCTTTTCCGGTTTCGGCGGACTGTCCCAACTGGGCACCTTTGCCATCGTCGGCCTGCTTGCCGCCACCGCCGCCACCCGTTTTGTACTGCCCGTGCTGGTGCCGCGGTTCTCTTTGCCAACCAGCCGCACGCACTGGCTACGGCCTGTCACCCCGCCCCCCCGGCTGAAGTGGCTGGCGCCGCTGTGCATCATTGCCACCCTGCCCTATCTTGGCGTCAACAGCGACAGGCTGTGGGAGCATGACATGGCGCGCCTCAGTCCCGTATCCGCCGAGGCCAAGACGCTGGATCGCCGCCTGCGCGGTGAGTTCGGCATCCCGCAGGGCAACCGCGTGCTGCTCATCGAGGCGGCAAACCCGGAGGCGCTGCTGCAGCTGAGCGAGGCACTGGAACAGCCCCTGTCAGAACTGGTTCAACGCCGGCAACTGGCCGGTTACCAGTTGCCCTCCCGCTACCTTCCCAGCCAGGCCAGGCAGCGGCAACGCCAGGCGGCACTGCCCGATGCCCCAACCCTGCGGCAGGCAATGCAGCAGGCTGTCGCCACATCGCCGTTCAGACCCGGCCTGTTCACACCGTTTCTCGAGGCGGTTGAGCAGAGCCGCGGGCTGGAGCCGCTCACCTTCGATGCGCTGCACAATTCGTCCCTGGGGCTGCAACTGGAGACCCGGATGCGCGTTTACCGGGACCACTGGATGGGCATTATTCCCCTCTACGCCGTGGCGGATGAGCAAGCGCTCAGAGCCGTGGTGCGGGAGATCGGCGGCAACATCCACTACCTCGACCTGACGAGCGAATCATCGCGCATGGTGGCCAGCTACCGCGACGAGACCCTGATCATGTCCGGCTACGGGCTGCTCGGTGCCGCGCTTGTGCTGCTCTGGGCGCTGCGTGCCAGGCGGGTGTGGCGCGTGCTTGCCCCTGTCACCGCCGCGATACTGCTGACCACCGCTTTACTGCACCTGCTGGGACAGCAGCTGTCCCTGTTCCACATCGCGGCACTGCTGCTGGTGCTGGGCATCGGTCTCGACTACGCCCTGTTTATCGAACGCACCCCGAGCAGCCATCCGCATTTCGCCGCCACGGCCCTGGCCCTGATTACCTGCAGCCTCACGACGCTGATGGTGTTCGGACTGCTCGCCACCACTGCAATACCGGTACTGCAGGCGATAGGTCTGACCGTCAGCATCGGTGCGCTGCTCAGCCTTATATTAAGCGCCACAATGGTGCATAATGACGCGCGCCCGAAATAGGAATGACAAACGCGTTTGAAATGGAAATTCAGTCGCCCTGTTGATGCATCGTGATCCCTCTTAACATAACAGCCCACACTACCGTCAGCGCCGCCGGCCACGGTGGCAGCGAACTGTTCGATGCCCTGGTAGAGGGGCGTAGCGGTCTGAGAAAAAACGATTTTCCGCACGCGGCCATCGACACCTGGATCGGGCGGGTGGAGGGCCTGGAACAGGCGGCACTGGAAGGCGACTGGCGGGAGTACGACTGCCGCAACAACCGCCTTGCGGAAATGGCCCTGCAGCAGGACGACTTCCTCGCCGCGGTGGCAGGTCTGAAACAACGCATTGCCAGTGAACGCATCGGACTGTTTATCGGCAGCAGCACCTCCGGCATCCTCAGCACGGAACTGGCCTACCGCCGGCGCGACGAGCACGGCACCCTGCCCGCCGACTACCATTACCGGGGTACTCACGATCTTTACTCTGTCACCGGCTACCTGCGGCGCAGGCTGGGGCTGGAAGGCCCGGCCTTCACCGTCTCTACCGCCTGCTCCTCCAGCGCCAAGGTGTTCGCCGACGCCCAGCGCCATATCGCCGCCGGCCTCTGCGATGCGGCCTTTGTCGGCGGCGTGGACAGCCTCTGCCTGACCACCCTGTACGGATTTCACTCGCTGGAACTGGTCTCCGAACACCCCTGCCGCCCCTGTGACCGGGCACGCGACGGCATCAACATCGGCGAGGCCGCCGGCTTTGCGATTGTGGAAAAACAGGGCGCAGACTCGGCCGGCCCCGTCCTGCTGGGCTACGGCGAGAGCAGCGACGCCTATCACATGTCGACCCCCCACCCGCAGGGGGCCGGTGCCGCCCTGGCGATGAATACCGCGCTGCAGCGGGCCGGGCTCACGCCCGGTCAAATCGACTACATCAACATGCACGGCACCGCCACCCCCAGTAACGACGCCTCCGAGGACCGGGGCATCCAGAGCGTCTTCGGCAGCGAAACGCCATGCAGTTCCACCAAGGGGTGGACCGGCCACACCCTGGGGGCCGCCGGGATCACCGAGGCGATCATCGCCCTGCTGTGCCTTGAGCACGGATTCATGCCGGGCAGCCTCAACACGCAAAGCCCCGACCCGCAGCTCTCGAGCAATATCCTGCGGGACAGCCGCCACACCGGGGTGCAGCGGGTGATCAGCAACTCATTCGGCTTCGGCGGCAGCAACTGCAGCCTTATTTTCGGAACCGCGCCATGCTGAGGCTGTTCCTGGAAGCCCCGGCGGTTGCCGCACCCGGCCTGGACGGCTGGCCACAGGCCGCCGCGGTGCTGAACGGTGCCACGCCCTATGAGGGCACCGCCCTGGCTCGCGTGGCGCCCGAGATACTGCCGCCCACCGAACGCCGCCGCAGCAGCGCCACCACGAAACTGGCGCTGCGCGTGGCGCGGGAGTCACGCGAATCGGGCAGCCCGCAGGACGGCGAGCTGGCAACGCTATTCGCCTCGGCCAACGGTGATACCGAGATCCTCCACCAGCTGTGCCAGTCACTGGCGGAAGCCGAGCCGATGGTCTCGCCGATGCGCTTTCACAATTCGGTGCACAATGCCCCGGCCGGTTACTGGAGCATCGCCAGCGGCTCGATGGAGGCATCGACCAGCATCGCCGCTTACGACGACAGCTTTGCCGCCGGCCTGCTTAGCGCCGCCGTGCAGGCCAGCGCGGAACAACGGGCGGTGATGCTGGTGACCTATGACATCCCCTTTCCCCAGCCCCTGGCACCCTGCCGTCCCATCGTTGCCGATTGCGCCGTGGCCCTGCGCCTCACACCGCAACGCAGCAGGCACACCCTGGCCGAATGCACCCTGCGGTTCAGCGCAGAGGCCGGCGAGGCCTCCGCCATGGCCCACCCCGAACTCGAGGCACTGCGCACCGGCAACCCCGCCGCCCGGGCCCTGCCGCTGCTCGCCGCCCTGGCCCGCCAGCAAGAGGGCCTGGTCGTATTCGACTATCAGGGCGGGCAGTCCCTGTTGCTGGAGCTCACACCGTGTTGAGCCACGACCGGCTGTGCCGCCTGATCCCCCACGCGGGCACCATGTGCCTGCTCGAGCGGGTCGTCGCATGGGACGCGCAGAGCATCACCTGCCACAGCAGCAGCCACCGCGACCCGCACAACCCCCTGCGCCGTGACGGCCGGCTCGCCGCCATCTGCGCGGTCGAGTACGCGGCCCAGGCGATGGCGGTCCACGGTGGACTGTTGAGGAGCGCTGAAGACGGACCCACGCAGGGCTACCTGGCCGCCTTGCGCGGCGTTTCACTGCACGCCGAGACACTGCACCAGCTGGACGATGAACTGATCATCCACGCCGAGCGGCTCGGCGGCGATGCCGCGGGCTTTATCTACAACTTCAGCGTCACCTCTTCCACGGGACAGGCGCTGGTCGAGGGGCGTGCGACCGTTTTCAACGAGAGCAGGGAGACTATACAGTGAAAAGGGCACTGGTCACGGGTGGCAGTGGCGCCATCGGCAGCGCCGTATGCAGGCGACTGGCCCGGCAGGGCCATCACGTCATTGTGCATGCCAACAGCAACGAACAGGCAGCCGAACGCGTGGCGAATGAAATTCGCGAGGAGGCGGGCGGCAGCGCGGAGACGGTCTGTTTCGATGTCTGCGACCCTGATGCCGCGGCTGCGGCACTGACTCCGCTTGCCGAAAGCACCCCGATCCAGATCGTGGTGAACAACGCGGGCATTCACGACGATGCGCCCATGGCGGGGATGAGCCCGCAACAGTGGCGCCGCGTCGTCGATGTATCGCTGAACGGCTTTTTCAACGTCACCCAGCCGCTGCTGCTGCCGATGATGCGAACCCGCTGGGGCCGGGTGATCTCCCTCTCCTCCATCGCTGGCGTCATGGGCAACCGCGGCCAGGCCAACTACGCGGCGGCCAAGTCGGGGCTGCACGGAGCCAGCAAGTCGCTGGCCATCGAACTGGCCTCGCGCGGCATCACGGCCAACGTGGTGGCGCCCGGCATCATCACCTCACCGATGAGCGAAGAGACCTTCCCGCCCGAGACCATCAGGCAGCTGGTGCCCATGCAACGGGCCGGCAGCGCCGAGGAGGTGGCCCACCTGGTCGCCTTTCTCGCCTCCGAGGAGGCCGGCTACATTTCAGGGCAGGTGATCGGCATCAATGGCGCGATGGCCTGAGGCAATTAGCATAGTCCCATGATCGGCCCAACAAGCATCGTCATCCCCGCCTACAACGAGGCGGCCACCATCCGCGACATTGCGCAGCGTGCCCTGCAGCAGTGCCCCCGTGTCATTGTGGTGGATGACGGCTCGGGCGACGAGACCGTGGCACAACTGGCAGACCTGCCGCTCACGCTGCTGCGCCACAAACAGAACATGGGCAAGGCGGCGAGCCTGTGGGATGGCATGCAGGAGGCGTTGCGTCAGGGCAGCCGCTACATTGTCACGCTCGATGGCGATGGCCAGCATGCGCCGGAGGATATCCCTTTACTGGAAAAGGCTGCTGCCGGGCAACCCGACAGTCTGATCATCGCCGCACGCAAGAAAAGCCTGGAACAGGCCCCGCGCGCACGCCTGTTCGCCAACCGCTTTGCCGACTTCTGGATCTCGTGGGCGGCGGGCCGGCGCATCGAAGACAGCCAGTCAGGCTTTCGCCTCTACCCGGCCACGGCGCTTGAGCGCCTGCATATCCCGGTGCACAGGGCACGCGGCTTCGTGTTCGAAAGCGAGATCATTATCGAGGCGGTGCGGGCGGGCTTTGCCTGTTGCGCCGTGCCGATCGCCGCCAGCTACCCCACCCACGCCCGTGCCAGCCACTTCCGCCCGGTCGCGGACATCACGCGCATCGTGGCCATGGTGGCCTGGAAACTGATCAAGTGGGGGATGTACCCGGCTGGGCTGTACCGGGCCTATCTGAAACCGAGATGAGGCATATCGGGGGCCGGGAAGGCCCCCGACAGACGAGCGATTTAGAGCAGGGACATCTGCGCCTGAATATTGCGCTGCAGATTCTGCACCCACCCATTGTAGTTGCTGTGGATAGTGTTGTTCTCAGCATCATATTTCAGGTTGCTGCTGTCCTGGTAGGTAATGCTGTACGAGGTGGTGGTGTAGTCGATGGCAACCTTGGCCATGTGATCGCGCAGGAACAGGGTGCCGATGATTCGGCCCTCCGATTCGGCCTTCATGCTCCAGCCCAGTGATGCACCCGCCCGCAAGATCGCCTTTTGCACCTGCTCCATGGTTGCCGGCTTGTCCGCGGCAGCAACGATGGTGGCATCCTGAACATTGTAAACGGCTGAAGTGCGACACCCCGCAAACATCAGCACAGACAGTGATACGATAAAGATCTTGATGAAAAGTTTTTTCATTGTTGTCTCCATTTTTTTATCTCGTTTTTTCCTAT
>JBFEUI010000079.1:0-13537 GCA_041547565.1 Thiohalomonadaceae bacterium | reverse complement strand
ATACACGCCTCTGGGTGGGTGGCAAAAAAGCCGGGAAGTTTAACAAATTAGAAGATACTTATGAAGTGAGGTGTTGGTGCCAGAGGGGTATGGGATTGCACTGTGGATGGGAAAGAGGCAACTCCTGCTGTCGGGTTTGTCAATATTTCCTTTAATGCCGCGTCTGCTTATGATCGCCCTTTTCCAACAATCAGCACGGACAGGACTTTTATGAAACTCTCCCAGCGCATTGCCGAGGAACTGAAGGTAAAAACAGCCCAGGTCGAGGCCGCGGTGCAGATGCTGGATGAAGGGGCGACGGTGCCCTTTATCGCCCGTTACCGCAAGGAGGTGACCGGGGGGCTGGACGATACACAGCTGCGAACGCTGGAGGAGAGGCTGGTCTACCTGCGTGAGCTCGATGAGCGGCGCGGCACGGTACTTAAAACCATCGATGAGCAGGGCAAGCTGACCCCCGAGCTGAAACGGGCGATCGAGTCGGCCGAGACCAAGACCCGCCTTGAGGACCTGTACCGCCCCTACATGCAGAAGCGGCGCACCAAGGCGCAGATCGCACGCGAGGCCGGGCTGGCGCCGCTGGCCGAATTGCTGCTGCAGGACCCGAACCAGGACCCCGAGCAGGCGGCCGCCCTGTATGTGGATGCTGATAAGGGCGTGGCTGATGCGGCGGCGGCACTGGATGGGGCGCGCCAGATACTCATGGAAGCGTTTGCCGAGGACGCTGAACTGGTCGGCAGGCTGCGCGATTACCTGTGGGGCAATGCCCACCTGGCTTCCAAGGTGGTCGAGGGCAAGGAGCGGGAAGGGGCGAAGTTTGCCGATTACTTCGACTATGTGGAGGCCATCAGGGCGATCCCCTCACACCGAGCCCTGGCGCTGTTTCGCGGGCGCAAGGAGGGCGTGCTCAACCTGTCGCTGAGTCTGCCCGCTGAGGAGGAATCGGCCACAACAGAGCCGGATCACGCCGAGTCGATGATTGCGGCCCATGTCGGTGTCGCCGACCAGGGACGGGCGGCGGATGGTTGGCTGCGCGAGACGGTGCGCTGGGCCTGGAAGGTAAAAATCTATACCCACCTCGATACCGACCTCAAATCAAAACTGCGGGAACAGGCTGAGGAGGAGGCGATACGTGTCTTTGCCAGCAACCTGCATGACCTGTTGTTGGCGGCTCCAGCCGGACCGCGGGCCACCATCGGCCTGGACCCGGGACTGCGTACCGGGGTGAAGGTGGCGGTGGTCGATGCCACGGGCAAGCTGGTGGATACCGCGACCATTTATCCCCATGCACCGAAGAACCGCTGGGATGCATCGCTCGCCGAACTGGCCGGGCTGGCGAAAAAGCACCGTGTCGATTTAATCAGCATCGGCAATGGCACCGCCTCGCGCGAGACCGACAAACTGGCCGCGGAGCTAATCAGCCGGCACCCGGAACTGAAGCTGACCCGGATCATGGTCAGCGAGGCGGGCGCATCGGTCTATTCGGCCTCGGAGCTGGCCGCCAGGGAGTTTCCCGAGTTGGATGTCTCCCTGCGCGGGGCCGTCTCCATCGCCCGGCGGTTGCAGGACCCGTTGGCCGAGCTGGTCAAGATCGAGCCCAAGTCGATCGGTGTCGGGCAGTATCAGCACGATGTCAGCCAGAGCAAGCTGGCCCGCTCCCTCGATGCTGTGGTCGAGGATTGCGTGAATGCCGTAGGGGTGGATGTGAATACCGCCTCGGCGCCGCTGCTGGCGCAGGTGGCCGGTCTGAGCGCATCGCTGGCGGCCAATATCGTCAGCTATCGCGACCAGCACGGTGCCTTCGGCAACCGCGATGAACTGCTCAAGGTCAGCCGGCTGGGCGAGAAGGCGTTTGAGCAGTGTGCCGGCTTCCTGCGTGTGATGAACGGGGACAACCCGCTGGATGCCTCGGCCGTGCACCCGGAGGCCTATCCGGTGGTCGAGCGCATTATTCAGTCGAGCGGCAGGAGCATCGAGCAGATCATTGGCGACAGCCGCTTCCTGTCACGCCTGGCGGCCAACGACTACACCGATGAGAGCTTCGGTGAGCCGACGGTGAAGGACATTATTGCCGAGCTGGACAAGCCGGGACGCGACCCACGGCCCGAATTCAAGACGGCCGCCTTCAGGGAGGGCGTCGAGTCGCTGGCGGATCTGGAGAAGGGGATGATCCTGGAGGGCGTGGTGACCAATGTGACCAACTTCGGCGCCTTTGTCGACATCGGCGTGCACCAGGACGGTCTGGTGCATATCTCGGCTCTGTCTGACAAATTTGTCAAAGACCCGCGCGATGTGGTGAAGGCCGGGGACGTGGTGAAGGTCAAGGTGATGGAGGTCGATCAGCCGCGCCGGCGTATCGGCCTGACGATGCGACTGGGCGACGATCACCGAAACAGCGAAAAACAGACAACAGGCACAGGGCCAAAACGGGCGGCGAAGCCGCGCCCGCGCCGGCCGGAAAAGGGGGCCGCGGGCGCGATGGCCGCCGCCTTTGCCAAGGCTGGCTCAAATTCCAGATAAATAGTTTGATTATCAATATGTTATAGGTGGTCCGCAGGTCCGTTCCGGTGTAGTTTTACCGTTCGCTTTGGCTTTGCCAGGCTGAATCCCGCTGGTGTTTGGGGCTATCATCAACAGTGATATGAACAGAGCCATTATCCATGTCGATATGGACGCCTTTTTTGCCTCGGTCGAGATACGCGAGCGACCGGAACTGGCTGGACGGCCGGTGGTGGTCGGCGGCAGCGCCGAGCGGCGCGGTGTCGTGGCGGCCGCCAGCTATGAGGCGCGCCGTTTCGGGATACACAGTGCGATGCCCATGGCATCGGCACAGCGGCTCTGCCCGGCGCTCATCATACTGCCTCCCCGCCACGGGCTGTATGCCGAGGTGTCTGAGCAGATTCACGCCATCTTCGAGCGCTATACCCCGCAGATTGAACCCATCTCCCTGGATGAGGCGTTTCTGGATGTCACGGCCAGTGAACGCCTGTTTGGCGCTGCAGAGTCAATCGGCAGAAATATTCAGGCGGAGATCAGGGTGGAGACGGGGCTGGTTGCCTCGGTGGGTGTGGCACCGAACAAGTTTCTGGCCAAGCTTGCCAGCGACCTGGACAAACCGAATGGTTTTCGGGTGGTAGCCGCCGGGGAGGCGGAAAACTTCCTCGAACACTTGCCCGTGGAACGTCTGTGGGGGGTGGGCAAGGTGACGGCCAGGGTGTTTGAACGCCTCGGTATACGTACTATCGGCCAGCTGCGGCACTATTCACCGGCGTTGCTGCAGCAACACCTGGGCAACAGCGCCGCGCACTTTCTGCAACTGGCCCAGGGGCGGGATGAGCGGCCCGTGGTCTCTGACAGTGAGGCACGCTCCATCTCCCACGAGACCACGTTTGCCGTGGACATGACCGATCGCCAGCAACTGCTGGCCTGGCTGCATGAGTTGACCGAGCAGGTCGGCCAGCGCCTTCGTCGCAAGGGGCTGAGCGGGCGTACGGTTCAAATCAAGGTGCGTTACAGCGACTTCACCACCATTACCCGTGCCGTCACCCTGCCGGAACCGACCCATACCAGTGCCGTACTCTGGCGTGCGGTGCAAGGTCTGTTTGAACACAAGGTCGAGCCTTTGCGCGACGCCGTCAGGCTGATCGGGGTGGGGGTTAGTGGTTTTGACAGCGTTTCACCCCAGCAATCACTACCCTTCGAGCAGGCTGAGCTGTCACGTCAGCGCCACCTGGATTCCCTGGTCGATGCGATCAGTGGCCGCTTTGGCAAACAGGCGGTAACACGAGGTCATCAGCCGGAAAAGTAGCCGGATGCAGGCGGTAAAACGCAACAAATTGCGAATTTGTGAACTGCTTCCTGCTACACTGTGAGGGGCCTCTCGGCAACTTTCTACCTATCTAACTAGTATCCTAATCAAGAAGTAAGGTTCGCGATTGCGCGACCATTAGGAGAAAGATGATGAACATCCCCAACACAGTTCGTACCTACCTGGCCCGCAAGGGTGGGCAATACA
This sequence comes from Thiohalomonadaceae bacterium, assembly GCA_041547565.1. Classification (GTDB taxonomy): domain Bacteria; phylum Pseudomonadota; class Gammaproteobacteria; order Thiohalomonadales; family Thiohalomonadaceae; genus JBFEUI01. Next base: position 9,525 of record JBFEUI010000079.1, on the reverse strand, counting down.
GGACGCGTACTGTGCGTCCTGGTACAGGTTTCACGGAGACGGCCACTCTGGCCCGGCTCCCCTTTGACAAACTTGCCCGCTCGCTAGTGGTCAAGAGCGGCAAGGCCTATCTGATGGCGATCACCCGTGCGGATCATGAACTGGATCTGGACAAGCTGAACAAGCTGTTCAAGCGTGAATTTGCGCTGTGTAATGCCGCTGAAATCGCCGAACTGTTTCCCAATTGCGCCAGTGATTATCTGCCGCCAATGGCCGAGGCGTATGGCCTGAGGGCGATTTTGGACAGGACGCTGATGGAACAGGATGAGGTCTATTTCTGCACTGGCGCGGAGGGTGTCTTCATTCACGCCAGCATGGACGACTTCAGGCGCCTGCAGGAGGACGCCTGGTACAAACAATCCATTATCCGTGATGACGAACCCCGCCAGGCCGAGGTTGTGGCGCACGATGCCAAGTCGGTCTACAAGCAGCGTGTGGAGTCGGTCAATGACCTGCCGGCCATGCCCGGGCTGGCCACGGAGATCATGCGCATCCGCAACAACCCCTATTCCCATGCTGCCGAGTTGGCCGCGGTGATCGAGCAGGACCCGAGCCTGTCGGCGCAACTGGTTCGTTATGCCCTGTCACCGCTGTACGGCTATCAGGGCAAGGTCGAGTCGGTAGAGCAGGCCATTGTGCGCGTGCTGGGCATGGACTTTGTGCTCGATATCGCCTTCGGCCTCTCCCTGGGCAAGACCTTCAAAAATCCCAAGGAGGGTCCCATCGGGCTGAGGGCGTTCTGGCACCATGCGATTCACTGTGCCGCCCTGACCCAGGCGCTGTGCAACGCCATCGACTATAACCGCCGTCCCCCGCCCGGCATGGGCTACCTGGCCGGCCTGCTGCACAACTTCGGCTTCCTGCTGCTCGGTCACCTGTTCCCCGATCAGTTCAAGCGCCTGAACAAGGCCATTGCCGATGAGCCTGAGCGTTCGGTACATGACATCGAGCGTGAGCAGACGGGTGTCACCCATAATGAGCTGGGCCTGTGGTTGATGGACGCCTGGGAGATGCCGCGTGAGATTATCGATGCGGTGGAGCATCACCATGATCCCGAGCACAAGAGCGACTACTCGATCTACTCCAGCCTGGTCTATATCGCCAATTGCCTGCTGAAGCGCCACGGTATCGGTGATGCGGAAACCATGGACATCCCCGCTGATCTGCTCGCCCGCGTAGGGCTTGATCAGGTGAAGGTGGAGGTGGCCCTGGCCAGTGTACTCGAGGACAGCGAGGGTATGGAGTTCATGGCCGCCAAAATGGCCGCCTGATACCTCATTTCAGCAGTGACAGCCAGGCCAGGGATGGCGGGCAACCTGCACTACAGCTTTTAATTTATCCCCTTTGATCGTGTGCGATACCCACCTCTGCGGGTATCGCACTTTTTTTTGCTCATTCCAGCGTGAACAACTGGCCGCCAAGTTTCCGTATAATCAACGGCTGGGTGATCAGCAATCAACTGTTTTACTGGAAAAGTGATGAGCGAATATAGCGGCAACCTGTTGAAAATGGAGAGTGAGCTGGCTGCTGACGGCATGGTGCACTACCGGCTGCCAGTGGGCGATACACGTGTCGAACTGGTGCCGGATATGCATCGCCCCGTTACCCTGCACTACAACGGTGAAATCAACTGCATCGCCTGCGGGCGCAAGACCAAAAAGAGCTACAGCCAGGGCCACTGTTTCCCATGCAGCCAGCGCCTGGCGCGCTGCGATCTATGCATCGTGCGGCCGGAGAAGTGTCACTATGCGCAGGGGACCTGCCGTGAGCCGGAGTGGGGTGAGGCGAACTGCATGCAAACCCACTATGTTTACCTGTCCAACACCTCCGGGGTGAAGGTGGGTATTACGCGGGCCGGCCAGATCCCCACCCGCTGGGTCGACCAGGGCGCCACCCAGGCCCTGCCGGTATTTCGGGTCGATACCCGCTACCATGCCGGACTCATCGAGGTCATCCTGAAAAACCATGTAGCCGATCGCACTGACTGGCGGCGCATGCTGAAGGGGGACGAGGCGCCGCTGGACCTGGGGGCGTTCCGCGATGGCCTGCTGCTGGAGGCGGCAGATGAATTGGCTCGCCTGCAGCAGGGTATCGGGGAGAGCGCCTTTGCCGGGGTTGATGATGAGACCGTCACGGCACTCAGCTTCCCGGTGTTACGTTATCCGGAGAAGGTCAAGGCGCTGAACCTGGACAAACAGTCACAGATCACAGGTGCTCTGCAGGGCATCAAGGGGCAATACCTTATCTTCGATTGCGGGGTGCTGAATGTCAGGAAGTTTGCCGGCTATCACGTGAGCCTCCAGGTATGAAGTGCAGGTTGATACTGCAGCTTGGCATCCTTTATGCCCCAGTGGTGGTTGCGGGTGAACCGACTGATACGGTTCCAGCACCGTCGCTCGAGGTGCAGATGCCGGATATCAGGGCCAACGTGGTACGCATGCTGGAGCAGTCGCGCGTGAAGCGGCCCGTGGAGGAGACAGCCAGCGGCGAACAGGAACCTGATTGGGAATCACTCTCTCCGTTCGAATTGATCGAGGCGGGCAAGGGGCTGGAGGACAGGGAAGACACGGAGCAAAGCGTGGCCCCCGAGCCGCCGGGGGAATATGTTGAGCCCGGGCAGGCCAGTGAACCGGCTCCGCAGCCGGACAGCGAAAAGCCGGAGCTTGACCCTGAGACAGCGACACCCTCCGTGCCGCAGCCGCAGAAAGCCAGGCCGCATATCCACTACGAACTGCCCAACAAGACCATCACCCTTCGTGGCGTGAAAGAGGTGGAGAAACTGAATGTGGAGATAGAGGAGGCAAAAAAACAGCAGGGCAAGTAATACCCTGCTGTTTTTTGTGGTTACAGCAGGTGCGAGACCAGGCCGTCGGCCAGTTTGGGCTCGAACCAGGTGGACTTGGGGGGCATCACCTCGTTGGCATCGGCCACGTCCATCAACTGTGCCAGTGAGGTGGGGTAGAGTGAGAAGGCGACGGCCATCTCCCCCGAATCAACGCGGCGCTCCAGTTCGCCGAGGCCGCGTATGCCGCCGACAAAATCGATGCGCTTGTCACGGCGTGGATCGTCGATGCCCAGCACCGGGGCTATCAGGTTGCTTGCCAGCAGGCTGACATCGAGCCGGCCCACCGGATCGTCCTGCGGTATCCGATCAGGCCTGACATTCAGGTGATACCATTTGCCGTCAAGGTACATGCCGAACTCGCCATTGCCGCCGGGGCGCACTGCCTCGGCCGATTCGCTGATATCAAACGCCTCACCCACGGCCTGTAGGAACTCGTTGACAGCCTTGCCGTTCAGATCAGTTACCACACGGTTGTAGTCGAGGATCTGCATCTGATCGTCGGGGAAAATCACCGACAGGAAGTAGTTATACGCTTCCTCACCGGTGTGGTCGGGATTGTCGGCCTTGCGCTTTTCCGCGACCCGGGAGGCGGCGGCCGAACGGTGGTGGCCGTCGGCGATATAGAGACACTCCATGGCATCGAAGGTGGCGGTGATGGTCTCGATGCTCTTCGACTGGTCGACCACCCAGAGGCTGTGGCGCACGCCGTCATCGGCAGTGATATCGACCTGTGGCTCTGCGCTGGTAATGGTTGCCACCAGTTCATCTATGGTGGCGTGGTGGCGATAGGTCAGGAATACCGGGCCGGTCTGGGCATTGAGGGTGTCTATCTGGCGTACCCGATCGTCCTCCTTGTCGGGACGGGTAAACTCATGCTTGCGGATGCGGTTGCTGTCGTAGTCGGGAACCGAGGCTGCGACCACAAGTCCAATCTGGCTGTGCGCACCCATGACCAGCCGGTAGAGGTAGTAACAGGGTGCCGGATCCTGTGCCAGGATACCTGCCTCCATCATTTTGCTGAAATTTTCCAGTCCCTTGGCATAGACCTCCGGCGCGTAGGGGTCGGTGCCTTCGGGCAGGTCAATCTCCGGTTTTGAGATATGCAGAAAGCTCCAGGGTTTGTTTGCCGCCCGCTGGCGGGCCTCTTCGGTATTGAGTACGTCATAGGGGGGGGCGGCAACATCATCGGCATGGCCGGGGGTGGGGCGCAGGCCTGCAAAGGGGCGAATCAGGGGCATGGCTAGTTCCGTTCTCTGTTGTTATTAAAGGGCCCTTATTGAAAACCACCAGGTCAACAAGGTCAAACCTCCTGCCCCGGCTCCATCGTCTTGATTTGCGCCTCGACCGACAGGCGTGGATCGGCGGGGGGCATTTGCAGGTGAAAGCCCTGTGAGTCGAGGTTGGCAATGACCTCGTTCACGTCGCTGCGTGCCAGCGGGCGCTCGGGATTCAACTCGAGCTCCATGACGTATTGCGGCTGGCCGAAACTCTTCATCAGACCCTCGGGCAGGGATTCGAAGTCGTCTTTTTTACATAGAAACAGGTACAGTTCGTCCTTTTTCGGGCTCTTGTAGATGTAGGATTGGATCGTCTTCGTCACGCTGTGCTCCAGGTTATTCATTGCTGCCGATGACCAGGCGGCCTTGCGCATCGTAGTGGTGCGGGGGGATGACCAGGTTACGGGGATGGGTGCCATGGCGATAGGCCCGGCCGGCAAGGTCGTACCAGGCATCGCTGCACTGTTCATGGAATCCGCCCTGCCAGTTTGCTATCGGTGATGCACCGGAGTCGGCGGCCACGTACTCCAGCGGGCAGCCTATTAGGGTACCACGGGCAAGCGTGACAAACAGCTCCGGGCGCAGCGAACGGTACACATTGGCTGCCGCCGGCGGTTGATGGGAGGTGGATGAGGTGGGGTCGACCAGTCTTTGCCCGGATGAGAGCAGCGCGGTGCGCATGGGCTCGCTGCGGGCCAGCAGCAGTATCGGCTTGCCCTCCCAGTCAACCAGCTCAGGCTTGCCGGCAACCAGGTGCGTCACAGAAAGGGTGACGGTTTTTGTCTCTGGCGGCGTTTCCGGACCGCCCAGGGCGCTGAGCAGGATGAAAAATGCCACCCCTGCTGCAAACAGGGCCATCAGTTTGAGAGTGACGCTGAGGTAGAGACGGCGTGATGCGGCCATGTCGTGTGATTGAGCGGAAAATGCTGCCGGCAGGGAGTGTGTCACTCGCTGCGGAGCTGCAGCTTGTCCAGATTGTCGATGCCCTGTTCCAGTTCGCCCAATACCGCCTGCAGCACCTGGATAACGCTTTCAAGCTCCGGGCCGGGCACTGAACGTGACTCGCCATTGATACTGCTCAACAGCTGCAGTGCCGTGTCTACACTCGCCTGGGCATCATAGAGATCATGTTGGGCGCTTTCTATTCCGTTCATGTGCGGGGTGCTGTATGCGTTGTGTGGCTATCTACTATGATAGCGCAGCCGCCATTTAATACCAAAATCAATGTGGTTATTTCCGCTGCCCGGTCGTGTGCCGGTTGGAGGGCGGCAATGCATGCCCTATCATTGCCTGAGCCAGAAGGAAGGCGGCTTCTCACCGATAAGGGAATGTTTTCCCAGCTGCTGCGTCTTGTATGTGAGAAAACCCCTGATTGTAATCAGCGCAGCGGTTTTGGCCTGTCAAGCAGGCCGGGCCGCTGGGTGAGTAATATCATAATCCACGAACAAGAAGTCTTGTAATAACACCTTTTGAGGAGTCGGTATGTCGATCAGTCGTAGACAGTTTCTCCAGTTAATGGGCGCCGCCAGTGTGGCAGGGATGGTGCCAGGTAGTGCGTTTGCCCAGGCGAGAAAGTCACCCTCTGACCTGTATGAGATCCCCCGCTTCGGTAATGTCACCCTGATGCACATCACCGACACCCATGCCCAGCTTAATCCTATCTATTTCCGTGAGCCGAATGTCAACCTGGGTCTTGCCGGGGCGTACGGCAAGGCGCCCCATCTGGTTGGTGACAAGTTGCTCAAGCATTTCGGTATCAGGCCCGACAGTATCGAGGCCCACGCCTTTAGCTACCTCAATTTTACTGACGCGGCGCAGCAATACGGCAAGGTCGGTGGTTTCGCCCACCTGGCCACACTGGTCAAGCGGCTGCGCGCCGAGCGCGGTGAAGAGCGTACCCTGCTGCTCGACGGCGGGGATACCTGGCAGGGCTCGGGTACCGCGCTGTGGACACGTGGCATGGACATGGTCGGTGCCTGCAACCGGCTTGGCGTGGATGTGATGACCGGGCACTGGGAATTCACCTATCTGGATGAAGAGGTGTTGAAGAACGTCCAGGCCTTCGACGGTGAGTTTGTCGCCCAGAATGTGCGGGTGAAGGAGGATGCGCTGTTCGACTATGAGTTTGCCGATTTCGATCAGTTCAACGAGGATACCGGTCACGCCTTCAAACCCTACACCATTCGCAACATGGGTGGCGTCAAGGTGGCGGTCATCGGCCAGGCCTTCCCCTATACCCCCATCGCCAACCCCTCGCGTTTCATTCCCCACTGGACCTTCGGCATTATGGATGGGGAGATGCAGGCGACGGTGGACAAGGTGCGCGAGACCGAGAAGCCGGACCTGGTGGTGGTGATCTCCCACAACGGTATGGATGTCGACCTGAAGATGGCCTCGGTGGTCAGCGGCATCGACGTGATCCTGGGTGGCCACACCCATGATGGGATGCCCGCGCCGACCATCGTCAAGAATCCGGGCGGCAAGACGCTGGTGACCAATGCCGGTTCCAACGGCAAATTCCTCGGTGTGATGGATCTGGATGTGCGCGGCGGCAAGCTGCGCGACTTCCGCTATCGTCTGGTGCCGATCTTCTCCAATATGCTGGAGGCCGATGCGGAGATGAGCGCCTATATCCAGCAGGTGCGTGCACCTTATGAGGAGAAACTGAACGAGAAGCTGGCGGTGGCAGGCGACCTGCTGTACCGCCGTGGCAATTTCAACGGCACCTTCGATCAGATTATCTGCGATGCACAGCGCATCGTCGGGGATGCCCAGATAGCACTGTCGCCGGGCTTCCGCTGGGGCACATCCGTGCTGCCGGGCCAGGATATCACCATGGAGCACGTGATGGACCAGACCGGCACCACCTATCCCGAAACCTATGTACGGGAGATGTCCGGCAAGGACATCAAACTGATCCTGGAGGATGTGCTGGACAACCTGTTCAACGAAGACCCCTACTATCAGCAGGGCGGTGACATGGTGCGTGTCAGCGGCATGAATTATGTCTGTGATCCGACCCGCTCGATCGGCAACCGGGTCTCCGATATGGTGCTGGATGACGGCTCAAAGATAGAGCATGACAAAACCTACAAGGTGGCCGGGTGGGCCACGGTGGGTTCCAAGTCACCGGGCCGTCCTATCTGGGATGTGGTGGCCGACTATCTGCGTGATATCAAGGTCGCCAGGATCGAAAAGATGAACAATCCGGTGCTAAAGAACGTGAACGGCAATCCGGGCATCGCCGAATACGGCAAGGTCTGAACAGCAAAGCAAGAGAGGGGGCCCGGCCCCCTCTTTTTTCTTCACCCGGGTCACTACAGGCAGCGCAGCCGTGCCTCCGCGGCACCGGGGTAGAGATAAACCTGCTCCAGCAGCCAGGGGTGGGGGTGCTGCGCAAGGTGGTGCCGTAGCAGGGCCATGGGCTCCGCGAGATTGGTTTGCCCGGTTGCGTAGCGTTCAAGTATCTCCGTAAATTCCCGTTTGTCGTGCGTCGAGAGCTGGCGTTTCAGGTAACCCTGCGCGTGCTGCAGGGCATTGACGTTGCGCCGTGGCGTTGCCTTGTGCGCCAGGGTACGCATCAATCCATGCAGGTAGTCGGTGGCCAGTGATGAGAGCGGCTGCGAAGAACCATTGGCAATCAGGGCTCCCAGCCTTTTTGCATCGACCGGATAGTGGGCCATCAGCAACAGTTTGTGATGCTGGTGAAAACTGGACAGGGCCTTGTAGTCCAGTTCGGGCCGGAGGGCCTGCCAGCGGGCGCAGGTGAATACGCGGGTAAGGAAGTTGTCACGCCTGTTCGGATCGCCGAGCTGTTCCTCGTCGATGATCGGCAGCCAGGGGAGGTGGTGGCGCAGGGTATGGATAAACAGGCCGCTGCCCTTTACCGGCCGTTGTCCCTTGCGGTACACAGGGCTGGTACGGTAGCCGCAACTGGGTGAACGGCTCTTGACGATATAGCCGCAGATCTGGTCGAGTTTAGCGGCCGCTGAATTGCCGTACTCGATAATGGAGCGGGTGTAGTCCAGTTGCGGATCATGCACGGCGACAACACGCGGGCTGGCCGCCGGGTCGCCGCTCAGGTGAATCGGTTTGCGCGGCACTCCCATGCCGATGGCCGTTTCTGGGCATATGCCGTGGAGTTCGAAGTCGCTTCCCAGAGTCAAGTCGATATAGCTGTTGTACTTGTCCCCGCCGTCGTAACGCACCTTCTCACCAAGCAGGCAACTGCTGATCCCGAGAACCGGCTTTGGTAGCTGTTGAATTTGAGTTGCCGCAACCATAGTAGATATTATCTGCGTTTATCGTCGAGCTTGCACCTTGTGTGATGTTGTGGCGTTAATCCATAAGAATCCCCCATTGCTGAAGAAAGGTTTTTGAAATGACACAGACCCATCAAGCCTCGCGGTTTTCCGACCTGCTGGAGGTGTTGCCGGACGGCTCACCGCGGCTGTTGCCCGGTATCCACCCCATCCCCGAGTTGTTGAGTCTGGATGCCGAGCAGGTACTGGCCCGTTTCAAGCAGGATCAGGTCAACGATTTCACTGCAGTCATCCGGCAACTGCAGGAGCAGGACAATCCGTTGTATCAGCTGATGGACGGGCTGCGTTGTGTCGCGGAAAAACAGGGCGATGATGCATTTGGACGGACAGTGCTGTTTCAGCCGGGCGAACTGGACAGGCTGTTCCACGACCTGCATGAGCATGTAATGAATCATCCGGTCTGGCGTCATCCCCTGTTTTTGAGGGTTTTCCAGGGCGACTTTACTTCAGAACAACTCGCACGTTTTGCCACGCAATACTTCAACCAGGTGAAAAATACCCGGCAATGTGTGGCATTGGCGCTGGGGCGCTTTTCCGGCCTGGTGCCGATGCCTTATGGCTGTCTCAATGAACGGCTGTCCGAGTTGACGCAAATCGTTCTGGCGCAACTGGTGGCCGATGAGTACGGTGTCGGCAGCCATGCGGTCGATGCCTACCCGTCCATGGCTGACCTGTTCGACTCCACCACCCACATTGTGATGTACCGTCAGTTGTTTGAGGGCCTGGGGATACCGTTTGCCGAGCAGGATCAGCCCATGCTTCAGGGGGTTGCGGACAATGTGCTGATTCAGCGGCTTGTTGCCGGCCACCCCGATTTCACCAAGCTTGAGGCGCTGGCCTCGGTAGGGCTTGGCATGGAGTGGGGGGTGCCCGAATTCTTCTCACTGTTACTGGGCGGGATGATCCGCTTTGCCTGGCAGAGCGATACACCGCTGACCAGCAAGCACCTGACCGTGTTCATTGCCCATGTGCAGTATGACGTGCTGCATGCGATCGCGGTGATGCTGGTCACCAGTTTCTATATTGAAAACGAGCGCTCAGT
>JBFEUI010000078.1:0-13593 GCA_041547565.1 Thiohalomonadaceae bacterium | reverse complement strand
ACGCTCCATCACCCGCGGGTCGTGGGTGGAGAAGATGAAGGTGGTCTTCTCCTCGTGGGACAGGCGGTGCATCACCTCGAGCAGCGCACCGGCATTTTCCGAGTCAAGGTTGGCGGTCGGCTCATCGGCCAGCACCAGGCGCGGACCGGCCGCCAGTGCACGGGCGACGGCAACCCGCTGCTGCTGTCCGCCGCTGAGCGCGGCGGGGCGGCGGTGCATCAGTTCCTTAAGGCCGACCAGCGCCAGATAGTGCTCGGCCCGCTCGCGGCGCTCGTGGACCGGGCGCCCCTGCAGCACCATCACCAGTTCGACATTCTCCAGCGCGGTCAGCACCGGCACCAGGTTGTAGGCCTGGAAGATAAAACCGAGTTCGAACAGGCGAAAGTCGGACAGCTCCGCCTCGCCCAGGCGGGTGATGTCGGTGCTGTTCAGGTGGACCGTGCCGGCACTCGGCGCATCGAGCCCGCCGATGATATTGAGCAGCGTGGTCTTGCCCGAGCCGGAGGGTCCGACCAGCGCCGCGAACTCCCCCTCCGTCACCTCAAGGTCGATGTCCTTGAGCGCCTGCACCTCCACTTCCCCCTGGCGGTAGCGTTTGGCGATATCATGCAGTGTCAGTAGTGCCATTGTTCCGTTCCTGTTGTGCGTTCAGGTGCGCAGCGCCTGCACCGGCGTCACGCGCGCCGCCTTGATCGCCGGGTAGATCCCCGAGGCCAGCGTGGCGATGAAGATGATCGTGGTCAGTTGCAGCACGCGTCCCCCCGACAGCTCGGTAAAGACCACCGGGTCCATGAAGGTGCCCATGATCTCGGTGCCGCCGGCCATGACCGAGGAAAAATCGATGCCGTGGCGGGAAAACCACAGGTGCAGGCCACCACCGACACACCAGCCGCTGACCACCGCCAGTACGCTCAGCAACAGCGACTCGCAAAATACCAGCAGCAGCAGGTGGCGCCGGCTCAGCCCCAGGGCGCGCAACAGCCCGAACTCGCGGGTGCGCTCCAGCACGCTCATCAATACGGTATTGACGATGCCGAACACCACCAGCATCTGTATCAGCGACAGGAAGACGTAGTTGCCGGCATCGTCCACGACGATGAACTGCACCAGTTGCGGCATCATCTCCTGCCAGTCCAGGGCGACGACATCCGCTGTTGCGATCCCCTCGCGCAGCCTTCCCTTCCAGTAGGGCATCGTACCTTCGTCATCCAGAAACACGGCGAAGCGGGTGACCGGCTCCAGCGCCGGGTCGGCCCCCTCCCCTTCAAGAAAGAAGCGCGCAAAGGCCAGGTCGCTGAGCACGAGGAAATCGTCGAGCTCGTTGACCTGGGAGTCGAAAATCCCGCGCACCCGCCCGAGCTGCGCCTGCGAGTCGCCGCCGCGCTTGCCGGCCATCAGCACGATCTTGCTGCCGATCTTCGCCTTGAGCTTGCGCGCCATGCCGTCGCCGATCAACACGCCGCGGTGGTCGCCCGCCTCCAGCCAGTTGCCCTCGACAAGCATCGGCTGCAGCATCGCCACGCGCGGGTCGTGCTCGCTGCGCATGCCCTCGAGGGCGGCACCGACGGAATTGTTGGCCGTGCTGGCCAGCACCTGCAGCGAGATGCGCGGTTGCACCTTGCCCGCCACGCCCAGCTCAGCGAGGCGCTGCGCCAGCGTTTTGCCGTCGGCGATATAGACGTGGTTGGCCGGCGCCTCGAGGTAGCCGCGCGGCTGTACCGTGATGTGGCCCTCGCCCAGCTTGATGGCGTTGCGCACCATGGAGTTGTGGCTGCCGTCGCCGATGCCGATGGAGAGCACGGCCAGCCCGAACCCAATAGCGATGGAGCTGAGGGTGATCAGGGTGCGCCGGCGGTGGCGCCAGAGATTGCGCCAGGCCAGCATGAACAACACCGCGAAGGGCATGTGGCTGTGCCGCCGGCTCACCGCATCACCTCCGCCGGTTTCAGGCGCACCGTGCGCCAGGAGGGCAGCAGTGCGGCAACCATGGTCACGGCGATCATCAGTACCGCCCCCTGCAGCACGTGCTGCGGCTGCAGGTAGACCTCCATCACCGGCTCGAACACCATGCCGGCCCAGTCGTAGCCGTCGGGCATGCTTTCGCTGAAGTCGATGCCGTGCTTCTCGAAATAGCCGCAGATGATGATGCCCGCCAGCGAACCGGCCAGCGCGGAGACCACCGCCAGGAACAGCGACTCGAACAGCACCATCAGCAGCAGCCACCAGCGCCCCATGCCGATGGAGAGCAGGATGCCGAACTCGTAGGTGCGCTCATGCACCGCCATCAGCATGGTGTTGACCATGCCGAGCGAGGCCAGCCCAACGATGATGACGCCGACGATCAGCACCATGGTCTTGCTCAGCTCCAGCATGTCGGCGATGGCGGGGACCAGCTGGCGCCAGTTGCGCACCAGGGCTGCGCCGCCCAGCTCGTCCAGCGGCTCGTCGGCGGCCAGGCGTTTGAGCTCGTGGTCGATGGCCGCCTGCACGCTGTCGATCTGCGCCAGGCCCGGCGCCTTCACCGCCAGTTCATGGAAACCGGTGTCGAGGTACATCAGGTATTGAAAGGCCTCGATCGACATCAACACCCCCATGCGATCGAAATTCGGTTCGATCGGCCCCAGAACACCGGCGATCCGGAACAGGGCATTGCCGATACTGCCGTCCGCCGCCTGGGTGATGAGGATCAGCTCGGCCCCGGGCGCCACCTTCATGTTCTTCGCCAGCTGCGCACCGATCAGCACGTTGTAGCGCCGCAGCGGCTCCTCCGCACCACTGGCCAGGTCCAGCCGCGCCGCCCCGGCGCGCAGGTGACCGAGCAGCTGCGTCACTCGCGGCTCGCGTTCCGGGTCCACCGCCTTGATCAGCGCCCCGGTGGAACTGTCACCGGCGCTGGCCAGGCCCGCGGCATAGAGCCTGGGGGCCACCTCAATACCGGGCACCGCCTGTTCGATCTTCTCCAGGTACGACCACGGCAGGGTGGCGTAGAGGTCCTGGTCGTCGACAAAGGCCTGCCGGTGCAGCTGCAGTTGACCGGTGGATACCTCGGTGGCGTAGCGCACCATCTGTCGCGACATGCCCTCCAGCATCCCGGCATAGAGCAGCACCATCACCAGGCCGCCGCCCAGGGCGGAGATGGTCAGCAGGCTGCGTACCGGGTTGCGCCAGACGTTGCGCCAGGCGATGAACAGCAGCATCGGCAGGCGGCTGGCGGGCGGGCTGGTTCGCATGCTCGGCATCGGCCCTAACGTTTCTGCTTGAGGCTGCGCAGGGAGAAGACCTGCTCGTCCAGCGGCATGTCGAAGGCGATCTCGTGGTAGTCGATCACGGTCGACTCGTTCGGCTTGTCCTCGGGGATCAGCGTCATGCGCATGGGGATGTCGCGGTCGCCCACCTGCTGCAGCCGGTCAAAGCGCATCACCCGCACGCGCACACCCTCCTCGTCGTAATAGACGGCACTGACGGGGGTGAGGTTGTCCTGGCGGATCAGCAGCACAACCTTGCCCCAGACCACGGGGGCATCGGGCCTGGGCAGGGAGGTCACCTCGTAGACAGGCTGCCCGTCGCGCTCGCCCTCGAAGGTGATGGTCGAGTCGTAGTCATCCTCGTAGGTGCTCTCCTTGACCAGGTCGTCGTTGGTAAAGTGGCTGCCCATCCAGGAGCCGGACATCATGCTCGCCGGCACCTTGGTCACGCGGTTGATCTTGGGCAGGTAGTTCCAGATGTTCTCCTCCACCTTGAGGGTGGCGATTCCGCGATCCTTTTTCGGCTCGTGGATCACGAACAGCGAACGCTCCTTCCCCTTCGACCAGGCCTCCATCTGCATGGTGCGCTGGTAGCGTTGCGTCTTCACGGTCATGGAGAGGGTGGCGTGGGAGGTATCGCCGCGCCACAGCCGGTCGATGTGGCGCATCAGCTCGTCGATGTCCATTGCCTGCACCGGCACGGCGACAAACAGCAGGAGCAGAACAAGCGAAAACGTACGGATTGACCGGTACTGCGATACCCTGCAAATGCTAGCTGTAATCATCCGTGCCCCCGGTTTGTGACCTCTACTTCAAAGCCTATAACCCCTGCCGGGAAATCGCCACCGATTCGTCGCGGAGGGAGGCGCATGCCTGCCGGCCATGCCTCCTAGCCTGTCCGGTTTTTTCTCGCCATCAGGGCAGCACCGGCCGCCATTGCAAGCAGAATGAGAAGATTGGCCAGTTCCCCCCACAGCACATAGGGCGTCGTGCCCGTGTGCGGTTGCACCTCACCGCGCAGCACTGCCTGCTCGAACTGCGCGCTGCGCACCATCACCCGGCCGCGGTGATCGAGCAGCACCGAGATGCCGTTGGTGGTGGCGCGTATCACGGGGCGGCCGATCTCCATGGCACGCATGCGGGCGATCTGCAGGTGCTGGTGCGGCGCCAGCGAGTCGCCGTACCAGGCGTTGTTGCTGCCGTTGATCATCAGTGTCGCCTCGGGCAAGCGGCGCAGCGCTTCACTGGGAAACAGGTCCTCGTAGCAGATCGTCAGCGCCGCGCGGTTACCGTCGAGCTCCAGCAGCGGCTGTTCCTCACCGCCGGGACTGAAACCCGACATCGGCAGGTTGAAAAAGGCGATCAGGCCGCGCAACAGGGACTCGAACGGCACGTACTCGCCAAAGGGGACCAGGTGATCCTTTTTGTATACCTGGTAGCCACTCGGCCCGAGGTTGGTCAGCGTGGTGTAGTAACGCCGGCCGTCCCCGTCGCGTTGCGGCACACCGAACAGCAGGTCGGTGCCTTTAGCGAGCGCCTGCCCCTCCAGCGCAGCGAAGTAGCGTTCCCTGTAGTCTCGGTAAAAGACGGTAATGGCGTTCTCCGGCCACATCACCAGGTCGTGCTGCCCCAGCAGCGGCCCGGTCAGCCCGGCATAGGTGGCAAGACGCCGCTTCACCTGCGAGGCATCCCACTTGGTCATTTGCGGCAGATTGCCCTGCACCAGTGCCACCGAGACTGGCGCACCGGCCGGCCGGGTCCAGTCGACGAATTTGAGTCCCTCGCCGGCAAGCCACAACGGCAACGCCAGCAGCAGGATGATTGCCCTGCGCCGCTTCAGCGCCAGGGCAAAGACACCGGCGCTGAATGCCAGCAACAGACCGAGACCATAGCCCCCCAGCACCGGCGCCCAACCGGCCAGCGGCGCATCGCTCTGACTGTAACCGAGGCTGAGCCAGGGAAAGCCGGTGAATAATATCGCCCGCAGCCACTCCATCAGCAGCCACATCCCCGGCAGCAACAGCAGCAAGACCTGTGTATCACCAAAAGCGAAGCGCCTGCGCAGATACACGGCGGCAGCGGCAAACAGGGCGGGATAGACGGCAAGGGCGGCGACAAACAGCAGCGTCAGCAGCACGGCCACCGGCAGCGAACTGTAGCCAAAGTCGTGGATCGCCACATACACCCAGGAGACGCCGACACCGAAGTAGCCGAGACCGAACAGGCCCCCCAGCCACAGGGCGCCACGCACAGCCGCGGCTTTTTCGCACAGCAGGAACAGGAGCGCCAGTGAAAAGAGTACGACGGGGTAGAAATCGAAGGGCGCAAAGGCGAGCGGCAGCAGTCCACCGGCCACCAGGGCCAGTGCGCCGTCCCTGGCCCCCGGTTTAATCCATGCTGGCAGTGTCACCACTGATTACAGGCTCGGTCACGCCTTCATCGGCCTCGCTGCGTGAGACCTCCAGCAGGTGGAGGCGGCGGTTATCGGCGCGCACCACCTTGAAGTGAAAACCGTACATGTCGATCTCTTCACCGCGCTTGGGCAGGTGGCCGAAGCCGCTGGTGACCACACCGCCGATGGTGTCGAACTCATCATCGCTCAAATCTACGGAGAAATAGCCATTGAAATCTTCAATGGCCGTCAGGGCACGGACGGTATACAGACCGGGGCCCGCCTCGAGGATATCGTTTTCATCATCCTCGACGTCGTGCTCATCCTCGATCTCACCGACGATCTGCTCCAGCACATCCTCGATGGTCACCAGCCCGGCCACGCCGCCGTACTCGTCAACCACCACCGCCATGTGATTGCGGCTGGAACGAAATTCCTTGAGCAGCATATCGAGGCGTTTGGACTCGGGAATGATCAGCGCCGGGCGCAGCAACTCGCGGATGTTGAAACTGCCCTCGGCCTGACCGACATGGCGCAGCAGGTCCTTTGCCAGCAGAATGCCCAGCACCTCGTCCTTGTTCTCCCCGATCACCGGAAAGCGCGAGTGGGCCGACTCGATGATAATCGGCAGAAACGCCTCCAGCGCGGCATCGCGCTCGACCACCACCATATGCGAACGGGGAATCATGATATCGCGCGCCTGCATCTCGGATACCGACAGCACGCCATCCATCATCTCGTAGGCGTCGTTATCGAGCAGGTCACGCTGCTTCGCGTCGTGCAGAATTTCCAGGAGATCATCCCTGTCCTTGGGTTCACCTGTAAGAACCTGGCCGATTCGTTCCAGCCAGCTTTTTTGCGGCCGCTCGTCAGCGGCGCTACTAGGTCGGTCTTCGCTCATGTTTTTCAAGATTCAAGATAAAAGGGGAAAGATACAAATTCTGCGGCCCTGTTACGGTGCATGTTACTGCCGCTGCCTCAGCATCTTTTCTCTTGCATCTTGTTAACTTTCCTCATGCCTCTTATTCGTACGGATTGCTATAGCCTAGGCCAGCCAGTATCTCTGTTTCAAGGCCTTCCATCTGCTGCGCCTCGCCCTCTTCGATGTGGTCGTAGCCGAGCAAATGCAGGCAGCCGTGCACCACCATATGCGCCCAGTGGGCCTCGAGGGCCTTGCCCTGCTCTTGCGCCTCTCGCGCCACGACCCTGGCACAGATAATAATGTCGCCTAACAGCGGCAATTCAACCCCCGGCGGTGCCTCGAACGGGAAGGAGAGCACGTTAGTGGGTCCTTGCTTACCGCGGTAGGTTTCATTCAGCTCGGTCATCTCCGTCTCATCGACCAGCCGAACGGTCAGCTGCGCCCCGTCACGTCCGTCCAGCGCCGCCTCGACCCAGCGCTGAAAATCGGCCTCGGCCGGCAGGTTCACAGCGTCAGCGGCAATCTGCAGATCGAGATCGATCATAGGGAAATGCCTTTAACGCAAAGATCGCAAAGATGCAGAGAACGCAAAGTTAACATTGCTGTGGGCGGTTTTTTGCAACGGCTAAAACGTGGGCGGCGAAATCCCGGTTTCCCCTACAGCGCCGCCTTAATCTCCTTCGCGCCCTTTGCATCTTTGCGCCCTCTGCGTTTAATTCGCGCTTAATCATTTTGATTTTCCCGGTCAAAGCGGTCGTAGGCGCCGACGATGCGCTGTACCAGGGGGTGGCGCACCACGTCCTTGGCCAGGAAGAAGGTGAAGCTGATGCCGTCCACGTCCTTCAGCACCTCGATCACCTGGCGCAGGCCGGAGCGAGTGCCGCGCGGCAGGTCGATCTGGGTCACATCGCCGGTAACCACGGCGGTGGAGCCGAAGCCGATGCGGGTGAGGAACATTTTCATCTGCTCCGGGGTGGTGTTCTGCGCCTCGTCGAGGATGATGAAGGCCTCGTTGAGGGTACGGCCGCGCATGTAGGCCAGCGGTGCCACCTCGATCACGTTGCGCTCCATCAGCTTGGCCACGCGCTCGAAACCCATCATCTCGTAGAGGGCGTCATACAGCGGACGCAGGTAGGGGTCGACCTTCTGTGCCAGGTCGCCGGGCAGGAAGCCGAGGCGCTCGCCCGCCTCGACCGCCGGGCGGGTCAGCACCAGGCGGCGCACCTTGTCCTGCTCCAGCGCCTCGACGGCGGCGGCCACGGCCAGGTAGGTCTTGCCGGTACCGGCCGGGCCGATACCGAAGTTGATATCGTTCTCCAGAATGCTTTTCAGGTAACGCTGCTGGTTGGGGCCGCGGCCGCGGATCACACCGCGCTTGGTGCGAATCACCACATCCTCGAACGCCTCCTGCTCCAACAGCGCCTCGACCCCCGACTCCTGCAGGTAGAGGTGGACGCGGGACGGCGCCAGTCCCTCCTCATCGGCCACCTTGTAGAGTCCCTTCAACACCTCGGCGGTGGCGCGCACCGACTCGGCCTCGCCGATGATGCGGAACCTGTTGCCGCGATTGTTGATCTCGACGCCGAGGCGGCGTTCGATCAGGCGCAGGTGTTCATCCAGCTGGCCGCAGAGGTTGGCCAGGCGCTGGTTGTCGGCCGGTTCCAGGGTCAGGTCAGTACTTGTTGTGGTTACAGTCAATTTCAGGCTTCACTCAACTTGGGAGTAATATACGCAAAGCGCGCCAAGACGCTAAGGGCGCGAAGTATTTTTTCACAATTCATTCAGAAATATTCACAAAATCTCTCCACCGCAGACTCAGGCCCCAAGGCTATCTGAATTCCCATACCCACCTTCACTCTGCGGCCTCCGGGTCTTCGTGTCCTTTAGCGTTTCATTCTGCACCGGTAGTAGAAACCAGTTCGCCGCGCAGCGAGTTGGGCATCGCCTCGGTGATGCGCACCTCGACAAACCGGCCGACCAGCCCGGCGTCGCCATCGAACACCACGGTGCGGTTGTTCTCGGTGCGACCGGCCAGCTGCTGCGGATCCTTGCGCGAGGGGCCCTCCACCAGGATGCGCTGCACAGTGCCGACCATCGCCCGGCTGATGGCAAGGGCCTGTTCGGTAATACGGGCCTGCAGGCGGGCCAAGCGCGCCTTTTTCACCTCCAGCGGCACATCATCGGGCAGGCTGGCGGCCGGGGTACCGGGGCGCGGGCTGTAGATGAAGCTGAAGCTGTGGTCGAAGCCGACTTCTTCGATCAACTGCATGGTCGCCTCGAAGTCGGCCTCGGTCTCGCCGGGGAAACCGACGATAAAATCGGAGGAGAGGCAAATATCCGGGCGCAGCTCGCGCAGGCGGCGGATCTTCTGTTTGTACTCCAGCGCGGTGTGGCCGCGCTTCATCTGCGCCAGGATACGGTCGGAGCCGCTCTGCAGCGGCAGGTGCAGGAAGCTGACTAGTTCCGGCACCTCGGCATAGGCCTGGATCAGGCTGTCACTCAGTTCCACCGGGTGGGAGGTGGTGTAGCGGATGCGGTCGATGCCGTCGATGGCGGCCACATAGTGCAGCAGCAGCGCCAGGTCGGCGATCTCGCCGTCGTGCATCTCGCCGCGGTAGGCGTTGACGTTCTGTCCCAGCAGGTTGACCTCGCGCACCCCCTGCTGTGCCAGCGCCGCCACCTCGGCGATGACATCGTCAAACGGGCGGCTCACCTCCTCGCCACGGGTGTAGGGCACCACGCAGAAGGTGCAGTACTTGGAGCAGCCCTCCATGATGGAGACGAAGGCGGTCGGCCCCTCGGCACGGGGCTCTGGCAGGCGGTCGAACTTTTCGATCTCGGGGAAGGAGATGTCGACCACGCTGCGCCGGTGGGCCCACACCTCGCCCAGCATCTCGGGCAGCCGGTGCAGGGTCTGCGGCCCGAACACCAGATCGACGTAGGGCGCACGCTGACGAATGGCCTCCCCCTCCTGACTGGCGACGCAGCCGCCGACACCGATGACCAGTTCGGGATTGGCCGCCTTCAGCTCCTTCCAGCGGCCGAGCAGCGAGAAGACCTTCTCCTGCGCCTTCTCGCGCACCGAGCAGGTATTGAGCAGCAGCACATCGGCCGCCTCGGGCGACTCGGCCGCCTCCAGGCCGCAGTTCACCCCGAGTACATCGACCATCTTGGCCGAATCGTACTCGTTCATCTGGCAACCGAAGGTCTTGATATAGACGGAACGGGGCATATTCGCTATCGATATGAAAAAGGGGGCGCTATTGTACGGGGAAAAGGACCGAGCCGCCAGTAATAACAGGGGCTTAGCGGGATACCGGCAGCGCCGACCACTCGGCAAATGACTCGGCACTCAGCCGTTGGTGCCAGTCACGCAGTTCCGTTGCCGCTTCGGTGTTTCCCAGACGCTCGTTGACCGTCACCAGATCGCCCAGCACCGCGACGGTTCCGGCCCGATCCAGCATCCAGCTGCGCACCGACAGGGCGCGACGCAACAGTCCCTCGGCATCGTCCCACTTCTCCTGTTGCATGCGCAGGCGCGCCTGGGCCTGCAGCGTCGCCGCGATACCCCGGCGGTCGGCGGCCAGCTTGTAGGCATCCAGCGCCCGTGCCAGGTGCTCAGTGGCCGTGTCCAGCCGGCCGTCCTCCACGGCCATACGGGCCTTGAGGCGCTCAAGCAGCGCCTCGATGGCGGGACGCTCCTTGAAGATCTCGCTTTTCAGTGCGTTCGACAGCCGCGCCATCCACAAGCGCGCCTCGGTCTGTGAGTATTCACTGGCAATGCGCGCACGGCTGGCCATGGCGCTTAATGCCTCTTCGCTCGGCGTACCGATCACCCTGCCGTCATCATCGAACTCCGGCAGCAGCGGCTCCAGCAGCGCCAGGGCCTCCTCATAACGCCGTTGCTGAAAGGCCAGCGAGGCACGCAACAGTTGCAGCCGCTCGCGGTACTGCACCAGCCCCCCCTGCGCCACCAGGCGCGACAGCTCACTCAACTGGCGGCTTGCCGCCTCGTAGTTGCCCACTGCAAGGGCGGTTTCGATCAGGTTGATGCGGCTGTGTGCGATCCCCTCCAGGTCATCGATGCTCTGGTAGAGCTCAAGCGAACGCCGGAACATGGCGGCCGCGGTACGGTAGTCGTTATTGATATAGGCGCGGGTGCCGCGTTGCAGCTGCAGTTCGCCCTGAATCTGCACCTCGGGGCGGCGATCGGGTTGGCCGACACAGCCAATCACCGCCGTGCAAAGCACAATAAGCCAGAGACGCATATGCCAGTTATTCATTGACCGGGTGCACCTTGATAATCTTCTCCGCCTCGGTCGGGACAATGGCCGAGGAGATCGGCCAGATGCGCTGCATCCCCTCCAGCATCCTGTCGGTCGACTCCAGCACCAGCTGCATGCGCGTAATCAACTCGGGCAACTGCTGCACCTCGGTGTTAATCGTGCCCATGGCGCTGTTCATCTGCGTGACCAGTTCGCGGCTGTCGCCGACCAGCCCGGTCAGCTCCTGCGTCAGTGCCTGGCTGTCACTGGACAGCGTATCCATGTTCCGGAACACCGGCTCCAGCTCCTGCAGGCGCTTTTCCGCCAACGCCATCGTGTTCGCCAGATGGTGCAGCGACTCGCTGACATCGCGCTCCATCTGCTTGTCGTAGAGCGCCTTGCCAATCACGCCCTGCCCCTTGGCAATATCGGTACTAACCGCATTCAGGTTCGCCATGGTCTGGGCAAAGTCGGCCGAGCTTTTGTTGATCTTCTCCGGCTCGATGGCACCGACAATCTCGGCCACATCATCAAAGGTCTGTTTCACCTTGCCCATGATGGGCGTCAGTTCACCGAGCAACTCATCCACGGTCATCGGCTCTTCCATCTCGATCTCCGAGCCGTCGGGCAGCACCGGCAGTTCGGGTGAGCCGGAGGTGATCTCAATCACCGCATCGCCCACCAGCGCCAGCTTGCTCAGTGCCCCGTGCGAGTCGCTGCGGATCAGGTTCTGAAAATCCTCGTAGACAAAAAACTTCACATGGATGCGGTTGTCGCGCGAAATCCCCAGCGAGGAGACCCGCCCCACCTCGATGCCGGAGACCTTGACGCGGGAGTCGGCCGCCAGTCCCTGCGCATTGCGCAAAAAGGCGTGGTAGGTGATGCGGTCCTCAAACAGGTGTGTGGTCTTGCCCTTGGCCATGACCAGACTGACGACAATGGCAATGGAGAGCAGCACAAACACGCCCACCAGCCGCTCGCGCATGGTATAGCTCAAGCGGTGGATATAGTGGACCCTGGGTTTGCCTTGCTGCTCAGTCATTGTCATCTTCAGTTAAATATATCGCAGCGCCGTCTCTGCTGCCCGATATAATCGCGCACCTGCTCATTCGTGCTGTCATGAAACTGCTGCCAGCTGTCAAACAGCAGCATGGCCTGTTCGCTGCAGAACAGGACAGCGCCCGCATACTCATGGACCAGCTGTGGATTATCCGTGCTCAGCAACAGGCCGATGCGCCCCTGCCGCACCTGGCCGAGCAGGAACTCGGCGATCATACGCTGCTGCGTGCTGCCCAGGCCTGCAAACGGGTCATTCAGGAACAGCAGTTGCGGCTCCAGCATCAGGGCGCGAACGATGGACAGGTGCCGTCGCTGCAATTCGCTCATATAGGCAGGCAGCACCGCATGGTCTGCACGATAATCGATGGCCTCCAGCAACTCCCGGGCACGCCGCCCAATCGCCTCTTCATCGCCCAGCCGGTGATAGCGGGCCGGCAGCTTCACATTATCGATGCCGCTTAGCACCGACAACAACGGAATGGCGTGATCGACATAGCCGATTTTGCGCCGCAAGGCCTGCCACACCTCCTCATCCATACCGGCCTCGGCCTGGCCGAAAAAGCGCATCTCCCCGTACTCCGGACGCACCACCGCCGCCAACATGCGCAGATAGCTGCCCGCGAGCTCCATATCCTCCGCCAGCATGAAAAGACAATCGCCCTTGGCCAGCACGCAATCGAGCGGCGGCAGCGCAACCTGCCTTGCCTCGTCCCAGGCTTGTGCCCCCCGCGCCTCGACCCGTGTATCACCCGCCATTACTGCAGCGCCAACACAAAAATGCCGTCAATGACAAAGATAAGCACCAGCGCATTGACGATGGCACGCTGGGTCTCCTGGGGTACCTCGGTGACCGACACCCCCACCCGCAAACTGTGGAAACAGGCCGTGGCACCGATCACCACGCCAAACAGCAGGTTTTTGAGCACAAACACCATCAGGCTGACCGGCTCAAAGGCCGAAGCCATGGCAAACAGGTACTTGAAGTTGGCGGTCGATTCCAGCATTGCGGCGAAGGTGACGCCGGTGACAATCGAGAAGGTGGAGAAATAGATCGCCAGCACCAATTGTGACACCGCCATGCCGACAATACGCGGTGAAATGAAAAAGTCGTACATATTGATGCCCAGCAGCTCCAGCCCCTCGACCTCGCGGTTCAGCGTCATATTCCCCAGGTCAACGGCAATGGCGGAGCCCGAACGCCCGATAAGGATAAACGCGGTCAGCAGGGAACCCAGCTCCAGCGCCACCAGGCTGGTCAACAGGTAAACCACGTCGGCATCCTCGGCGAACACCTGGACGGTAAAGATAAGCTGCGCGGTCACGCTCAGGCCGACGGCGATGGAGAGCACGGTGATGGTCGGTATGGCGTCGATACCGGAAAAGATGATCTGGGTGACCACTGCCGCGCGGCTGGCCCGGTTGAACACCCCGCCCCTGCGCCGCCAGCTGCGCAGGATCTGCAGGATAAAGACCGTCAGATCGAGCACGTAGAGAAAGGTACTGATGGTGCGGCGCCCCACCATACCGAACAGCTGTGCAAACGATATCTCTCTACTCAGATCCATAGCTTCAGTATGGACAGATTCGGCCTCGTTTGGCCAGTCCCCCGGGTGAAGGGTGAAGGGTGAAGGGTGAAGGGTGAAGGGTGAAGGGTGAAGGGTGAAGGGTGAAGGGTGAAGGGTGAAGGGTGAAGGGTGAAGGGTGAAGGGT
>JBFEUI010000077.1:0-13704 GCA_041547565.1 Thiohalomonadaceae bacterium | reverse complement strand
CCGGTCTATGATGATCAGGTCACCCTGACCAACCATGACTGGTCGTTTTCCGTCGCAGCCACAGCCAGGGAACTGGGGCTCGAGCGGCTGCTGGTATTGAATGACTTTACCGCACTGGCCATGGCGCTGCCGCTGCTGGGCGTCGAGGAGGCCTACCGTGTGGGCGGCGGGCAGCGCCATCCGGCCTCTCCGATCGCCTTGATCGGCCCCGGCACCGGGCTGGGCGTATCTGGCCTGATTCCTGCTGGTGACAGCTGGGTGCCGCTGCAGACCGAGGGGGGACATGTAACCCTGTCGCCCGCTGACAGGCGGCAGATGGAGATACTGGCGCGGGTGGGGGAGGAGTACGGACATGTCTCTGCCGAGCGCCTGATCTCGGGGCCGGGACTGGTGTTGCTGTACCGGACGATTGCCGCGCTGGCTGGCGATACGCCAGCGGCCCTGACACCCGCCCAGATCACGCGCCGGGCTGAAAAGGGGGATTGCGTGCACTGCGAGGAGGCAGTTGCCCAGTTTTGCAGCATGCTGGGGACCGTGGCGGGCAACCTGGCATTGAGTCTGGGCGCGCGCGGCGGGGTGTACATCGGCGGGGGGATCGTGCCGAAACTGGGCACCTCTTTTGCGCACTCCGGTTTTCGCGAGGCGTTTGAACACAAGGGGCGCTTCCAGCGCTACATGGCGGCGATTCCCACGCATGTCATTATGGCGCCCTATGCTGCCCTGATGGGGGCGGCGCAGGCCTACGCATCACCGCTGCCGCACATCGGTGTCGAGGCGGCAGGTTGACGGGCCGGCTGGATTGGGTGCGGCGAACGGCCGCATCCGCAAGGGGCGGGATACGCCTGTTAAACACAAACCGGTTGTAATGAAACGATGAATAACGGACCACGGGTTTATCACATGCACCCGCTGCTGGCGGGGCCGATCAGCGACGCTGGGGGCGCGGACTGGCATGCGCAACTGGAGCGCATCGCCGCGATGAATTTCGATTGGCTGGCGCTGGCGCCGTTCCACCCGGTCGATGGCAACGCCTCACTCCACGCCATCCATGATCCCTATGCCCTGCACCCGCGGGTGAAGGGGCGCTCGCGCAAGAAGGATGCCACGCTGCTGCGCGAGTTTTTGCGCCAGGCGCACGAGCGTGGCATCAAGGTCATGATGGAACTGGTTATCGGCAGTACGCCTGCGGGCAGTGTTATCGCCGAAACACACCCGGAGTGGTTGGCTGTGGGCGCTGAGGCCGCGCAGGCAACCGCGCTGGATTACACCGATCCATCTTCCTGTGACAGCCTGACTGCCTACTGGCAGCAGGTGGTCGAACACTATGTTGAACTGGGGGTCAGTGGCTTTCTCTGTAATGCCGCCCATACCGTTCCTGCACGGGTATGGGAAAGCCTGATCCAGGCCGCACGCACCAAGGGGGCGAGCTGTTTTGTTGCCGAAACGCTGGGTGCAGAACGAACAAGTATCGAATCGCTGCGTATCGCCGGTTTTGATTTTATCCTCGACAGCAGCCGCTGGTGGGACTTTCACTCGCCGTGGCTTACAGAGGCGCATGAACAACTGCGCAGCATCGCCCCGACCATGGCCTTCCCGGCCGGGTTCGGTTCACCGTTGCCGGGTGAGGAACCGGACACCAGTGAAGCGAAGAAACTGGCCGACCATTACGCCTTTCGCTATCAATTTGCCGCCCTGTCCTCTACAGCGCTGATTGTACCGATGGGTTATGAGTATGCCGCGCCGGTGGCGATGGGGGACGCCGCTTTGAAACCGGGTGACTGGCCGCGGCTTGCCGGGAAAAGTGGTGTGGAGCTGGATGCGGCCATCGCATCGATGAATGAAACCAAGGCGGCCTGCAGGGCGCTGAATACGGAGGGTTCACAGCAATTGCTGGGCGTGCCGGGGAAACAGGGCACGGCCCTGCTGCGCCAGGCCGGTGAAGAGGGCGTCATTATCCTGCTGATCAATCCCTTGCGTGATAAGCAGATTGATGTGCCGCTGGAAAAACTGTGGCGCAGCCTCGGCGCGACCATTGAAACCTACAGCGAGCTGTTGCCGGGCGGCAGGGAGTACAGCACGGAGCAATCCGCCAGCGTTACCCTGTCACCGCTGAGCATTCGCATATTCCACGGTGACTACCGTCATACCCGGGACCACCGTGCCGAAATCTCCCAGCTGGTGCCCAACTGGGAGGTGATCGATGCCATCCTTGGCGCCGATTATGAAGACCCTTTCTTCGTTCGTGGCATGCACAACGATGGGCCCGGTGGCTCGCTTCTGGTCCGGACATTCCAGCCGGGGGCGCAGGGCGTTGAAGTGATCAGGTCGGACAACGGCGAGGTGGTCGCCGCGCTGCAGAGGCTGCACGAACACGGCTTTTTTGCCGGCAACCTGGGCCGGCATGAACCGTTTGCCTATCGCCTGCGTATCCATCGTGACGGCGGCCACTACGATATCGATGACCCCTTCCGCTTCGGCACCGTGCTCGGTGAGATGGATGTCTACCTGCTCTCCGAGGGTACCCACCGGCGTGCCTACGAGCGGCTGGGTGCGCACCCTCATGTGATGGACGGTATCGCGGGTGTGGCCTTTGCGGTGTGGGCACCGAGTGCGCGGCGTGTGGCCGTGGTCGGGGATTTCAATGGCTGGGATGGACGCTGCCACCCGATGCGCCTGCGCATGGAGTGCGGCGTGTGGGAGATCTTCATTCCGGGAATCGGGGAGGGTGAAAAATACAAGTTCGAGATCAAGGGGGCGCACGGCGAACTGCTGCCGCAAAAATCCGACCCCTTTGGTTTTGCCGCCGAACAGCCGCCCCACACCGCTTCCATCGTGCACTCGATTCATAACGGCGACTGGGGTGATGGGGCGTGGATGACGAACCGGGCGCAAGTCAATGCGCTGGATGCACCGGTCTCAATCTATGAAGTGCACCTGGGTTCATGGCGGCGGGTGAGCGAGGAGGGCAACCGCTACCTGAGTTACCGGGAGCTGGCCGAGCAGCTCATTCCCTACGTGAAGGAGATGGGCTTTACCCACATCGAACTGCTGCCGGTCAGCGAGTTCCCGTTCGACGGTTCCTGGGGCTATCAGCCCATCGGCCTGTTCGCCCCGACCAGCCGCTTCGGTTCGCCGGCCGATTTCAAATTCTTTATCGAGGCGTGTCACCAGGCGGGCATCGGCGTGCTGATCGACTGGGTGCCCGGCCACTTTCCCACCGACCCGCACGGCCTCGGCCACTTCGACGGCAGCCATCTGTACGAACACGCCGACCCGCGCCAGGGTTTTCACCAGGACTGGAATACCCTGATCTACAATTTCGGGCGCAAGGAGGTGGCGAACTTTCTGCTGAGCAACGCCCTGTTCTGGCTCGACCGCTACCATATCGACGGCCTGCGGGTCGACGCGGTGGCCTCCATGCTCTACCTCGACTACAGCCGCAAGGAGGGGGAGTGGATCCCCAACCGCTTTGGCGGCAACGAAAACCTCGATGCCATCGACTTTCTGCGCAGCATGAACGAGCAGGTGTATGCGGAGCATGGCGGAGCGATGACGGCGGCGGAGGAGTCGACCTCCTGGCCGGGTGTGTCGCGACCGGTCTATGCCGGTGGCCTAGGCTTTGGCTACAAGTGGAACATGGGGTGGATGCACGACACCCTCAGTTACATGAGCCTCGATCCGGTGCATCGCTGCTACCATCACGACCAGATGACCTTCGGCCTGCTCTATGCCTTTTCCGAGAACTTTATCCTGCCGCTGAGCCACGATGAGGTGGTGCACGGCAAGGGCTCGCTGCTGGGCAAGATGCCGGGTGACACCTGGCAGCAGTTTGCCAACCTGCGCGCCTATTACGGTTTTATGTGGACCCATCCGGGCAAGAAACTGTTGTTCATGGGCGGTGAGTTTGCCCAGGGGCGCGAATGGAACCACGATAGCAGCCTCGACTGGCACCTGCTCGGTGTTCAATGGCACGCGGGTGTGCAGCGTCTGGTGCGTGATCTCAACCACCTCTACCGCAACCTGCCGGCCTTGCACCGCAAGGATTGCGAGGGTGATGGCTTTCAGTGGATAAAGGCCAACAGCGCCGAGGAGTCGGTCTATGCCTACGCCCGCTATGGCGGTGACCAGCGGCCCGTGGTGGTGGTGTGTAATTTCACTCCCGTGTTGCGCGCGGGGTATCGTGTCGGTGTCCCCGCTGCGGGGTTCTATCGCGAGTGCCTCAACAGCGATGCAGAAATCTACGGCGGCAGCAACCAGGGGAATGGCGGTGGTGTGACGGCCACTGATATGGCCCACGATGGTCTGCCGCACTCCCTTGAGATCACCCTGCCGCCACTGGCAACCGTCATTTTCGAGTGCCAAGGTTAAGGTCGTTTCCTGCTAATGAAGCAATAGTTAGATATAGTCTAACTGGTTGGGTATACTCGGTTTTTGTCGGGGCGAATAGCAGATGCCAAAAGCTGCAATGGACTCCGCGCTAGAGCTTTTTTTACAGGGGTTCCCGTTTACTGTATACGGCGGCTATCGCCCGGGTTCCGGTGCATCCGTGGATGAACTGGGGGGGTGACGTCGGGTACAGTGGGCAGGGAGGGGGGAGCCTCGTTCAGCCGCCTTAATGCGGTGGAATCGATGTGCCGTTGTCTACAGGATGAACAGGGTGTGACGGTACGATGGTGATGCATGATGAATATTTCTAGAACCGCCATATTGCTGCCGGTCCTGCTCCATGGCATGTCGGTGCAGGCCGAAAGCGGGGAGCGGCTGGAACACTATCTTTCGTTGAGTCTGGAAGAGTTGATGGCGCTTGAGGTGTCCATCTCCACCGACACCAAACAGACGCGTAACAAGGCACCGGCGGTGGTTTCGGTGATCACCGCGGAGGATATCAAGGCCACTGGCGCCACAAACCTGGTGGAGGCGCTGGAGGGGGTGCCGGGCATACACATCCGGGCCAGCCACTTCGGTTTCCGTCCCCTGGTGCACTTTCGCGGCGCCAATGCCACTCAAACCCTGTTGATGGTCAATGGCGCCAGCATGAAGGACCTGATGTGGGGCTTCGGTATTTTCTGGAAGGGATTGCCGGTCAGTATGATCGAGCGGGTGGAGATCATCCGCGGTCCCGGTTCCGCCCTGTTCGGGGCGGATGCCTCTGCCGGGGTGATCAACGTGATCACCAAGACCGCCAGCACTATCGAACAGTCGGAGGTCGGCGGGCGCGTGGGCAGTTTCAACACCCAAACTGCCTGGGCACAGCACGGGGCCAATTGGAACGGTTACGATATTGGCTTTACCGCGGAGATCTCCGACACCGACGGTCACGCACCTTACATTGAAACCGACGGCCAGAGTGCCGCGGACCAGGCCCAGGGCACCGATGTTTCGTATGCCCCCGATGAGGTGCGATACGGCTGGCGCAGTGAAGATGTGCATCTGGCCATCGCCAAGGGCAACTGGCGCCTGCAGGCCGACTACCTGCGCCATAGCGAACTGGAGATTGGTTTGACGGGGGCCGGCGTGCTGGACCCGGTCACCCGCGCGAGAGACAGCCGCTACAACATCAATCTGTTATACGGCAACGAGCGCTTTAGTGAGGATTGGGGGCTCGATGCGGAGCTGCGCTACATGCACCTCGATTACACCTCCGGGGACGGATTCCAGGAACGCCCCCCCGGCTACTTCGACGGCAGCGATAGCTACCCGATTGGCCTCATCAACAAAATGCGCTCGGCTGAGCGACGCTGGAACGTTGAGGCGAGCGGCCTGTATCGCGGATTCAGCGGCCACCTGCTGCGCCTTGGGGCGGGGCACACCTGGCAGGACCTCTATCGGGTCGAGCAGGTAACCAACGACCCCGCTGATCCCGCGCAACTGATCGACATCTCCGATACCGTCAGTGCCTTCGCCCCCGAGAAACGGCGGGAAATCAGCCATCTGTTTTTACAGGATATCTGGACGCTCTCCGATGACTGGGAACTGACCGCGGGAGCGCGCTATGACCACTATTCCGATTTTGGCGGCACCGTGAATCCACGGCTGGCCCTGGTATGGCAAAGCACTGAGCGTCTTACCTCGAAGCTGCTATACGGCCAGGCCTTCCGCGCGCCTTCCTACCAGGAACTGTTTGCCGAGACATCACGCACCTTGCCCAATGACGAACTGGATCCGGAACGCTCTGAAACCGTGGAACTGTCATTCGCCTACGTCGCATCGAGAAAACTGCATATGTCCATGAATCTCTACCATTTCAGGCAGACGGATCTGATCGACAGTGTCGCTGTGGCCGGGCTGTCGAAACCGCAATTCCAGAATAGCGGTGACCACACCATACGCGGTGTGGAACTGGAGGCGCAGTGGCAACCGGTGAGAGACCTGCGCTTGTCCGCCAACTACACCGTGCGCGAGCAGGATGACAGTGACTACCGCGCCAGCTACGAGCCGGATAAGGAGGCCTATCTGCGTGCCGACTGGCGCATCGACCATGACTGGAACTGGAACGTGCAGGCCAACTGGATCGGTGAGCGTGAGCGTCCGGAGGGCGATACACGTGACCCCGTGGACGATTACATGATCACGGACACCACCCTGCGCTATTCAGGCATCGGCAGTTTGGAATTTGCCGCATCGGTACGCAACCTGTTCGATGTCGATGCACGGGAGTATACCGGTGCTGCGATTCCTGATGACCTGCCGTTGCCGGAGCGCAACTACTACGCTGAACTGCGTTATCAGTTTTAGCCGCATCAGCTGACGGGAAGAACGCGATGGAAAGGACTTCAGATGTTAAAGAAAAGGGTAGCCGTAACCGGTGAGTGAGTTGAGCGCGCTAAAGACAAGGTTGTTGATGCTCGCCGGCCTCTGGCTGTGCGCCTTTTCCGGGTACGCCCTGGCCCAGGAGAACGGTGACGAGGCGCGCATGCTCAAGGCGGCCTTTGTTTACAACTTTGCGAAGTTCACCCGCTGGCCGGCGAATACCTGGTCCGACAGTGCACAACCGCTTAGACTGTGCATCAGCGGTTCTGATGAACTGGCGCCCGAACTGAAGCGCCTTGAAGGCAAGGTCGTCGGGCAGCGTCGCATAACGCTACAGACGTACGCGCGGACACAATCCCCGGCCGGTTGTCATCTGCTATATATTGCACGTTCAGAACAGCGGCATTATGGAAAACTGCTTAACGCCCTGCGCGGTTCTACGGTACTGACGGTTAGCGAACTGCCCGGTTTTGCGAATACCGGCGGGGTGATTGAACTATATCGTTCTGGTGGCCGGATACGTTTTGTCATCAACCTGGCGGCAGCGCGTCAGAGCGGACTTGAGTTCAGTTCCCGACTGCTCGATCTTGCGGTGCTTATCGGTCACGAGGTGACGCCATGATGTTGCGTGATGTTTCGATCAAACACAAGCTGGAGGCGATTATACTCGTCACTGCAGCGGCTGTGTTGTTAATCAGCATGGTGATGTTCATGCTGGTCGAATTGCTCACGGCCCGCAATGAGACCACAACACACCTGCAGGCGCTGGCAACGCTGGTCGGGGAGAACAGCGGTGCTGCCGTTACATTCCGTGACACCCAGACTGCGACCGAGATCCTGAACACACTCGCCTCCCAGGATGATGTGTTGTGGGCCGATATCCATCGCCTGAATGGTGATGTCTTTGCCGTCTATCGATCCCCACGTTTCGCTGCCGACTGGGCAACACGGCACGAAGCCCATTCGTCGGGAATACTGCTTGACAACGTGATGGTCAGGGAGCCCGTAAAAGTTGCCGGCGAGACGCTCGGGTATATCCATATTGTCGGTGATATGAGCTGGGCCCGTACCATTCTTGAGCGCCAGTCATTGCTCGGGCTGGTCGTCTTTGGCATCTCCATGCTGCTGGCCGTGTTGATCTCCAGCCGACTTCACCGGGTGGTGTCGGTGCCGGTGCGACAATTGCTCAATACGATGAATGCGGTTGCCGTGAAGCGTGATTTTTCCAGCCGGGCCGAGCACCACAGCAATGATGAACTCGGGATCCTGGTGGCAAGCTTCAACGACATGCTGGCGCAGATTCAGAAGTATGACCGGGAACTGGCCAACTACCGCCAGGATCTGGAGCATCTGGTGGGTGAGCGTACCCGTGAACTCGAATCGGCCAAGGACAGGGCTGAGGCGGCCAACCGGGCGAAGAGCGATTTTCTGGCCACCATGAGCCATGAGATACGCACACCGATGAGTGCGGTGATGGGTTTTACCGGACTGCTGGAGAAGACTGCCCTTGATGAACAGCAGCGGGAATACGTTCAGACCATTAGCGGTTCGGCGGAGAGCCTGCTGACGATTATCGACGACATTCTTGACTTCTCAAAAATGGAGTCGGGCAAGTTTAGGCTGGAGTGCAAAAATTTCGATCTGCGGAAGATGCTCGATAACGTGAAGGCACTGTTTGCCTTTCGTGCCGAGGAGAAGGGGCTGGAGCTAAAGACCTCGATTGCCGCGGACGTTCCCACTGAACTGTATGGGGATCCGGTGCGCTTGAGCCAGGTGTTGATCAACCTGCTGAGCAATGCAATTAAATTCACCGAGAGCGGCCGCATCACGGCACATATCGAATGTGACGCGGTGGAGGCTAAGCGGGTCGTCCTGCGTCTTATGGTGCGTGATACCGGCATCGGTATTACGGCCGAGCAGCAGGCACTGCTGTTTCAGCCCTTTCAGCAGGGTGACGGCTCCATTACCCGGCGCTACGGAGGGACCGGCCTCGGGCTGGTGATCACCCAACGGCTGGTCGCTTTGATGGAGGGTGATATTGCCCTGTCCAGTGTACCTGGCGAAGGTTCCACCGTGACCGCGACGGTACGCCTGTCACTGCCGCAAGGGCGTAGTGCCATCGAAGAGGCAGGCTCGGAAACGGAGTCGTCCGTAGCTGACTCGGCGGCAGCTGCAAAGCTGGCCGGCAAGCGTATCCTGGTGGTGGACGACAATCCGCTCAACCTGACTGTCGCCACAACCCTGCTCGCCAACGAGGGGATTGAGGTGGTGGCCGCGGAGGGGGCCGTTGAGGCCCTGGCGCAGGCCGCCAGCCAGACGTTCGACCTGGTGCTTATGGACCTGGAGATGCCGGGCATCAGCGGCATCGAGGCAGCACACCGTATGCGGCGGCTCAACCCAGCTTTTGAATCGTTACCCATTATAGCCGTGACTGCACATGCCTTCCCGGAGATGCGTCAGGAGGTACTCGAGGGCGGGATGAATGACCTGCTGGCCAAACCCTATAAACCCGAGCAGCTCTATGCCGTGATCGCCAGGTGGTGCGCTGGCGTAGAGAAGCCGCCCGGGGTGGAGCAGGAGAAGGCGGATGATGATGTGGTGCCCCATATCCATGACCGCACGGCGGCACTTGCTGCCGTGGGTGGTGACGAAACACTGGCGCAGAGGTTGCTGGAAGAGTTCCTGAAACTGCTGCCTGAGAGTGAGGAGGCGATACTCATCGCACATGCCATGGGTGATCACCAGGCGCTGTATGCCGCGGTGCATAAACTGGCAGGTTCGGCCAGTGCAGTGGGCGCGACGGCCATTCGCTCCGAGTGCCTGTCGCTGCAGGATTTTCTCAAGCAGGAGCCGGTGCTATGGAAAAGCATCAATGCCGGTGTGTTCGTGGTAATGGATGAGATTGAGCGTTTCAAGGCGCAGTACAACGCATGAAGCGCGCTGTATAACAGTCACGCTGCAGGCCCCGATAACCACGCTATCCTGGTGTGTATTGCCCTGTACTCCCGTCGCAAAGCTGATATTCTTAATCCTGTAGGTTACCGTTCAGGTGCCACTGACTCTAACGCCCCTGATTCGTACGAGAAAGTTGTGAAGAAAAACGATACATGAACAATAACAAAACGATTTTCGATATCAGGCAGGCAAATGTACTGGTGGTCGATGACGAGCCGGTGAACGTCAAGCTGCTGGAGAAGATATTCTCAGCGGAGGGTTATCAGAAGGTGGTGTCGACCACCGACCCGCGTACCGTACTCGACCTGTGTCGTGCCACACCGTTCGATATTATCCTGCTTGACCTGAACATGCCCCACCTTGACGGCTTTGGGGTGCTGGCACTGCTGGTTGAAGAGTTCGGCATTGTGATGCCCCCTGTCCTGGTGCTCACCGCCCAGCACGACAAGGAACACCGCCATCGGGCACTTCAAGGCGGGGCCAGGGACTACCTGACCAAACCGTTCGACAGGATAGAGCTGCTCTACCGGGTGAGAAATATTATCGAGGCGCAGCTGTTCCACCGTTTCGAGCGCGACCAGAAAAGCCTGCTGGAAGAACTTGTGCAACAGCGCACGCAGGAACTGCATGACTCGCGCCTTGAGATCGTGCAGCGGCTGGGCCGGGCCGCGGAGTACCGGGACAATGAAACCGGCATGCACATTATCCGCATGAGCAAGTTCTGTGAAGCCCTGGCGCGCCATATCGGACTGGACAGTCCGACGTGTGACCTTCTGCTCAATGCGGCACCGATGCATGATATCGGCAAGATCGGCATCCCCGATCATGTGCTACTCAAGCCGGGCAAGCTGACGGAGGAGGAGTATGAGATCATGAAGACCCATACCACCATCGGTTACGAGTTGCTGTCCGGCAATGAGAGCGAGCTACTTGTGACGGCCAGGGATATCGCCGTCACTCACCACGAAAAGTGGGACGGTACGGGCTATCCGAACGGTGTGGCGGGGGAGAATATCTCTTTGCTGGGGCGTATCACGGCCGTGGCGGATGTGTTTGATGCCCTGACATCGAGTCGCCCGTACAAGAAGGCCTGGGCGCTTGACGATGCCTTCAATTTTATTCGCGAACAGGGCGGTCGCCACTTCGACCCGCAGCTCAGCGAAGCGTTTCTTGATATCCGCGATCAGATCGAGCTAATACGCAGCGCCCACCTCGACGATGAAGGGGCCTGCTGAAAACTAAAGGTGCTGTTCGCGCTGCTGGCCCGTGGCCGATAGGTAGCGATCGACAAGTTGGTAGAACCTTTTTACATCGATGGGTTTGGTCAGGTACTCGTCGAACCCCGCCAGCTTCCCTTTTTCGATATCGCTCGCCATGGCGCTGGCGGTGACGGCGAGGACCGGGATAGTGTTCGTCCTGTCGTCATTCCGCAGCTGTTCCAGCACTTCGAATCCGTCCATGCCCGGCAGGTTGATATCGAGCAGGATCAGATCCGGCGTATGCGCCCTGCTGAGCTCAAGTCCCAGCCCCGGTTCGTGGGCGGTGAGTAGCTTGATCTGCGGTTTGCGCCCAAGTAGCTGGGTCACCAGCCTGAGATTGGCCGGATTGTCCTCGATGTAGAGCACCGTGGCCGAGGCAGTTTGTCTCTGACCGGCGTCTTCATCGCTATCGTCGGTTTGTTTGCTGGTGCCAGGTGTCTGGACGGACATGGCCGGCAGTTCGAACCAGAAGTTGCTGCCCTGCCCGGCCGTACTCTCTACGCCTATCTCTCCGGCCATCAGTTCAACCAGCTTCTTGCTGATCACCAGGCCGATGCCGGTACCCTCGATCGTGCTCTTTTCCGCATTCAGGCGGTTGAACGGTTCGAACAACTCGGCGAGCTGTTCTTCGTCTATCCCCTGTCCGGTATCGATGACGGTGATGCGCCGTGCCGATTCGTCGTTGCCATTGATTGTGAGCGTTACAGTACCGCCCGGGCGGTTGTATTTCACCGCGTTGGACAACAGGTTGAGCAATACCTGCTTGAGACGAATGCGGTCGGCATGCACGGCAAGTTGTGGCGAAATTGTCGGCATGTGGATGGTGATGTTCCGTTCGGCGGCAAGTGGGGTTATCAGACTGTTGCATTCGTCCAGCACCGGCTGCAGTTTCACCATCTCGATCGACAGGTCGATACGTCCTGACTCGATCTTTGCCAGATCCAGTACCTCATTGATAAGGCCCAGCAGGTGCTCACCCGCCTTGCTTATCTCATGTACGCTGTCGCGTTGTGATTCATCAACAAGCTCGAACTCCAGCAATTGAGAAAAACCGATGATGGCATTGAGCGGGGTGCGAAGCTCATGACTCATACTGGAGAGAAAAAGCGATTTTGCCCGGTTGGCCTCATCGGCCTCGTTCTTCGATGCGATCAGGGCCTGCTCGATATTGCGCTTGTTAATACCGAGGCTCAGCACCGTAGCAACCCGTGACAGGAAGGTGGTGTCGGAGTCAGAGCGTTTATGGCCTGCCTGGATATAGAGCGTGAGTACACCAAGCAACTGTTCACCATGAAGCAGGGGGATTGAGTAGTGACCGTGATCGGGCATGCCCTCATACACTATGGTGTGCATTGAATCGACACCGTTGGCAAATACGATATCCTTTGTAGCAGCTGCGGTGCCGCACAGGCATTGCCCCATCGCCACGTACTGGCACTGGTCGATGATGTTCTGGTCAAGATTCGCTTCGGCATACATCTTCAGCATCGGCTTGTCAGTATCATCATGCACGAGGAAGATTGCGCCTTTGGGCACCAGCTGCAGCCAGGATACTTCGTTCAGCAGCAGATCGAGCGCCTGCTTGAGATACACCTCTTGTGTGGTATTGGCCAGCGACAGGTGCAGCAGTTTCCCCAGCACCGCCTCCTCGGATACGGTGCGGCCCAGCGCTTCCTGCTGCGCCTTGAGTTCGGATATCTCGGTGAAATGGGCAACATAGTTGCAGACTTGGCCACGGCTGTTGGTTATTGCGGTGATATGCAGCAGTTCCGGGTATATCTCACCGTTCTTGCGCCGGTTCCAGACCTCGCCCTCCCAATGGCCTTTATTTGAGAGCGCGGTCCACATATCGGCATAAAACTTGTCATCGTGTCGACCCGATTTGAGCAGTGCCGTGGTTTGGCCTATGGCCTCATCGGCTCTGTAGCCGGTGATCTCGGTGAAGGCGTCATTAACGCGAATGATTTTGTTGTTATCATCGGTAATGACAATGGCCTCCCTGGAGTTGAAGGCCTGTGCGACAATGGCCATCTCCTCCTCGGTGTGCTTGCGCTCGGTGATGTCGATGAGGTAGCCGTTGAGCGCAGTGATTTCGCCGTGCTCGTTACGTTCCGGAAAGGTGATATCGTAAACCCAGCGCGTGTGGCCCTGCGCATCGATAATGCGGTATTCAAGCTCGAAGAAGGTACCTTTGTCGGTGGTCTTCTCCTCTGTTTGTCCGACGAACTGTCGATCATCCGGGTGTATGATGTCCTCAAAATCGAGTTTGCCGCTGAGAAACTCATTCGGACTGTAGCCGAACTGCTCCTCAATATTGGCTGAGACATAGCTAACCGGCCAACCCTCGGCCCATTGCCAGCGGAATACCACGGTCGGCCCTGCCACGAACAGATTGTGTTCCGCACGCAGCGCCTCTTCCGCCTTTCTTCTCAGCCTGTTTTCCTGCTCAAGGTGGGCTGTTTTTTTGTCGTTCTCACGGCACAACCAGTATGTTTTGCTGAAGTTGCGCAACACAGGGTCAAACACCGTCGCAGAGGGCAGTGCGGTTTGATTGTTCTCTGGTGATAACAGCAGAAAAAGGCAGCGTTCATCCGCGCGCAGGCGGAGGATGGTGCTGTTCTCGAAACTGTTGTGGGTCAGTATGGCTGCGGATTGCCTGTCATCGATCCTGCTGGAAGGGCCTTCAGCCAGGGACGGAGGCAGCGGGAGCAGCTGACCGATGCGATCTACCCATTCGCTG
>JBFEUI010000076.1:0-13770 GCA_041547565.1 Thiohalomonadaceae bacterium | reverse complement strand
GGTCGGAGTAGCTGAGCTACTCCGATCCCTCGGTCAGCGGTTATTTTTCCAGTTGCGAGACGTCGCGCACCGCACCCCGTGCCGCGGAGGTGGTCATCGCCGCATAGGCTTTGAGCGCACTGGAGACCGGACGGTTACGACCCACCGGCTTCCAGGCATCAGCGCCTTTCGCCTCCATCACACGACGGCGCTCGGCCAGCTCTTCATCGCCCAGGGCAACATGAATGCTGCGCTCGGGGATGTTGATCTCGATGATATCGCCCTCTTCCACCAGGCCGATGGCACCGCCTTCGGCCGCCTCGGGCGAGACGTGGCCGATGGACAGACCCGAGGTGCCGCCGGAGAAGCGACCGTCGGTGAGCAGGGCGCAAGCCTTGCCCAGCCCCCTGGACTTCAGGTAGGAGGTCGGGTAGAGCATCTCCTGCATACCAGGTCCACCGCGCGGCCCCTCGTAGCGGATGATCACCACATCGCCCTCTTTAATCTTGTCACCGAGAATCGCCTCGACCGCCGCATCCTGGCTCTCAAAGATGCGCGCCGGCCCCTTGAACACCAGGATCGACTCGTCCACACCGGCGGTCTTCACTACGCATCCGTCCTCGGCGATATTGCCGTAGAGCACCGCCAGGCCGCCGTCCTGGCTGTAGGCGTGGTCACGGTCGCGGATGCAGCCGTTCTCGCGGTCCACATCCAGGTCCGGGTAGCGCTTGTCCTGGCTGAAGGCGACCTGGGTCGGCACGCCGCCGGGAGCGGCGCGGAAGAAGTCGCGGCGCTTGCTGTCCTCGGTAAGACGCACATCCCACAGCGCAATCGCCTCGGCCATGTTCTCGGCATGCACGGTATTCACCTCGCGGTTGAGCAGGCCGGCCCGATCCAGCTCGCCGAGGATGCCCATCACACCGCCGGCACGGTGCACATCCTCCATATGGTACTGCTGGGTGGAGGGTGCCACCTTGCACAGGTGCGGCACCAGGCGCGAGAGCTTGTCGATGTCGTTCATGGTGAAATCGACCTCGCCCTCCTGCGCCGCGGCCAACAGGTGCAGGATGGTATTGGTGGAGCCGCCCATGGCGATGTCCAGGCTCATGGCATTCTCGAACGCCTCGACAGTGGCGATGGAACGCGGCAGCACCGCCTCATCGTCCTGCTCGTAGTAGCGTCTGGCCATCGCCACCACCATGCGCCCGGCCTCCAGAAACAGCCGCTCACGGTCGGCATGGGTGGCCACCAGCGAGCCGTTGCCCGGCAGTGACAGGCCCAGCGCCTCGGTCAGGCAGTTCATCGAGTTGGCGGTGAACATCCCGGAACAGGAGCCGCAGGTCGGACAGGCGGAGCGCTCCATGGTGGCCACGTCCTCATCCGAAACGTTCTCGTCGGCGGCCGAGACCATGGCGTCGACCAGGTCAAGATGCACCTCTTTATCGTGAATCACCGCCTTGCCCGCCTCCATCGGTCCGCCGGAGACGAAGATGGTGGGGATATTCAAGCGCAGCGCGGCATTGAGCATGCCGGGTGTGATCTTGTCGCAGTTGGAGATGCACACCAGCGCATCGGCGCAGTGGGCATTGACCATGTACTCCACCGCATCGGCGATGATCTCGCGTGAGGGCAGCGAATAGAGCATACCGCCGTGGCCCATGGCGATACCATCGTCGATGGCGATGGTGTTGAACTCCTTGGCCACGCCGCCGGCCTTTTCGATCTCCCGCGCTACCAGCTGGCCCATGTCTTTCAGATGAACGTGTCCGGGCACGAACTGGGTAAAGGAGTTGGCGATGGCGATGATGGGCTTGTTGAAGTCCTCATCGGTCATGCCGGTGGCGCGCCACAGGGCGCGCGCACCGGCCATGTTGCGGCCGTGGGTGGAGGTGTGTGAACGGTACTGAGGCATGGTCTCTCCCCGAAAAGACGGATTAAAACGTTAAAGCATGCCATTATACGTCCGAAAGCGCACCCCGCCTATCAAGACCGGGAGTAACACCGCGACACGCCGCTTTTCGCTACGGGCGGAGCCGTTCCCACTCGAGGGGTGGCAGGGTTGTGAATCATTGCCACTGAGCCGCCACGGGGATCACCCTCCCCGTCGACTCAGTGTTTCGGCAATGCTGGCGACACATCAAACAACGGAAGCAACCGGCTGCCTTCCCCTTTATTGCGCGGGGAGGCTGGCATAGGCGGCGGTCACCTTGTTCATCTCAGCCAGCATGCCCTCTGTCGTCATCGCCACACTGAAGGAGAGATTCTGGTCCTTGTACTGCATGGTGCGTTCCAGCAGTTTCAGGTGTTTGCTCACACTGTTCAGCCCCTTTTTGATATCCGGGGTATTCGAGCGCTGCAGGCTCAGACGTTTATGTGCCTGGCTGAACTCTTTGTTCGCCTTTTCCAGGCCCGTGGCAATCGAGGCATCCTCGATCCCCCACAGCTGCAGCATGTAAAACATTGCCATGCGCTGGGAGAGCATGCGCTGACGCCCAGACAGGTTGACAATCTCGCCGGCCTTGACACCCGAAGTCTCCTCCAGGGCGACCACCACGGCATGAGCGGCAGCCAACAGGTCCGGATTGAGGGCAAGCAGCTTGGCCGCGCCCTGCTTGGTCGGCGTCTCGCTTGCCAACGCCTTGTACTCGGGCCACAACTGCTTCACCTTCGCCAGCGTGCGTTTCACCCTTTCGTTGCTGCTGCCTTTTTCAATCGTGACAATCTGCGACTCGAACCGGGTAACCGCATCCTGCAGCTGCGCGGTCGGATTGCCGTACACCTCGTTAAGACCGACCTGGCAATAACTCTTGAGGATGCGCTGGGTCAGCATACGCTGACTGCCCGCGATATCGACCAGCTCTGCATCCGACGCGTAGACGCCGCCCGTGCCGATAACAAATGTGAGGAAAATCAGCCCAATCAGGCTGCTTGCGGATTTCATGATACCCCCTTGATAACAAGCATGGCCCCGTCGTCGTGCCCCTTCAGCATGTTTCTCTGACACGAACCGTCGGCCCAGTCTCTGGAATGTATGGAACTAAGACTTTTACCTATTATTGGTTATTATAATCAGGCACTTATACCCATTTATAGTTACTTCGAGTCTGAATCTAATCGATTTCCATCATTTCAGGCAATGATTCCATAGCGGCAACGTACGTCTTTACGCATAAAAAACCACCAATTGTGACCGTGTTCACATATAGGAGCTGTAACGGGACAGCGGACGTTCATATCCCGAGTCGGGCTTGCATCTTTTAAGCTGGCGGATATAATTCAACCAAACGGTTAAACCATATAGTTGAATTATGTCCAGCGTAGTGGAACAGGCAGTACCCAGCACGGCTGACGCCATTATCGAGGCCGCTGCCGAGGTCTTCGCAGAGAAAGGCTATGACGGTGCCCGCGTCGATGAGCTGGCCCGCGCCGCCGGGGTCAACAAGGCGACCCTGTACTACCAGGTCGGCGACAAGGAGGCGATCTACCATGCGGTGCTGGAACGGGTGCTGGGGCGAACCGTCGAGGAAATCGGCACGGCCCTGGAACGGGTCGACGACAGCGAGGAGAAGATCCGCCTGTTCATCACCACCATCGCGCGCAATACCGGCTCGTTCCGCTACATGGCCCCGATCATGCTCAGGGAGGTGGCCTCGGGCGGACGCAACCTGCCGCAGAGCGTACTCACCCACATGGGGTGCTTCGTCAATCTGCTCGCCGCCACGCTGGAGCAGGGGATCAGAGCGGGACGCTTCCGCGAAACCGACAGTTTCATGGTCCACATGATGATCATCGGCAGCCTCACCTTCTACTCGGCCAACGAACCGATACGCCGCAGAGTGGCCGAAAAACACGGCAACGCCCACCCTTCCAACCACTTTGAAAGCCCGGAACAGGCGGCAGACCAGGTCACCGAGCTGGTCCTTGCCGCAATCAGAAAACAAAACTGAAAAGCCCTACCCCCCATGACTACGACAATGCGACAACGCATAGAGAGCGGCTTTGTGCAATTCGGCCAGCTGATCTATCGCAACCACTGGAAGACCCTGTTTCTCGTGCTGGCACTGGTCGCCGCCCTCGTCAGCCAACTGCCCAGGCTGACAATGGACACCTCCACCGAGGGATTTCTGCACGAGAATGATCCGACACTGCTCGCCTATGAGAAGTTTCGCGAACAGTTTGGCCGCGACGAGCTGGTGTTGCTGACCATCACCGCACCCGACATCTTTGCATCGGAGTTTTTGCAGAAACTCAGGCGCCTGCACTACGAACTGCGCGACAAGCTCCCCTACCTCGATGACATCACCTCGCTGATCAACGCACGCAATACCCGGGGTGCCGAGGGCGAGCTGATCGTCGAGGATCTGCTGGAGAACTGGCCGCAGGACAGGGCGGGGCTTGATGCGATCAGGGCACGCGCCATGGCCAACCCCACCTACCGCAATATGCTGCTGTCCGAGGACGGCACCATCACCACCATTGTCATCAAGACCGACGCCTACACCGGCGGTGCGCAGACAGAGGATGTGCTAGCGGGTTTTGAGGAGGAAAACCTTGCCGTCTCGCCGGCTACGAGCGAACGCATCCCGCTGACCGACGCCCAGAACAGCGAGGTGGTGCACGCGGCACGCCAGATCAGCCGTGCCTATGAGGGAGAGAACTTCAAGATCCATCTGGCCGGCTCACCGGTGGTATCCGATGTGCTGAAACGCGCCATGCAGCAAAATATGAAAAAGTTCATGTTGATGGCCCTGATTGCCATCGCCGTGATCCTGTTTGTGCTGTTCCGCCGCCTCTCCGGCGTTATCCTGCCGCTGCTGACAGTGGCCCTCTCACTGCTCTCCACCCTCGGTCTGATGGCATTGCTTGGCATTCCGTTCAAACTGCCGACACAGATATTGCCGTCATTTCTTCTCGCCGTGGGTGTGGGTGCCTCGGTACACCTGCTGGCGGTCTTCTTCCGTCACCTGCAGGAGAGCCACAAGCACAGCAACGGCGGCAGGGAACCGAGCGAGATGAAGGCCGAGGCGATCAGCTACGCCCTCGGCCACTCGGGACTGGCCATTGTGATGACCTCGCTGACCACTGCCGCGGGCCTCGCCTCCTTCGCCGGTGCCGAGGTCGCCCCCATCAGCGACCTGGGAAAAATTGCCGCCGTCGGCATTATGATCTCACTGGTCTTTACCCTGGTGCTGCTGCCGGCCCTGCTGTCCATCACCCCGTTGAAGGCCAAAACCTCTGCCACAGCGCAACGCGGCCATGAGCGCATGGACCGACTGTTGCGCGCTACCGCCGACTTCTCCACCACCCGCCCCAAACTGGTACTGACCGTGAGCGCGCTGCTGCTCGTGCTCGGCCTGATCGGTGCGATGCAGGCACGCTTCTCCCACAAACCGTTCGAGTGGTTCCCGGAAGACGCGCCGGTGCGCCAGGCCACCGACTTTGTCAACGAGCGCATGCGTGGCGCCAGTTCCGTTGAGGTGGTGGTCGACAGCGGCGAGACCAACGGCTTTTACGACCCGCAGCGCATGAAGGGGCTGGAGGCGCTGAACCGCGAGGTCGAGACTATCGACCGGGGCGAACTGTTTGTCGGCAAGACCCTGTCGCTGGCCGACATCCTCAAGGAGATCAACAAGGCGCTCAACGAGAACCGTGATGAGTACTACGCCATCCCCGACAACCGCGAGTTGATCGCGCAGGAGTTCCTGCTGTTCGAGAACAGCGGCTCGGATGACCTGGAGGACTTTGTCGACTCCCAGTTCAGCAAGGTACGCTTCACCGCCAAGATGCCCTGGGTAGACGGCATCCTGTACAACGACTTCATGAACGACCTGGAGGCGCGCTTCAAGCGCACCCTGGGTGGAAGGGTGGACGTTACCGTCACCGGCATGGCCGCCCTGCTCGGGCGCACCATGCATGCCACCATCATCAGCATGAGCGAGAGTTACCTGTGGGCGGTGGTGATCATCACCGGCATGATGATCCTGCTTATCGGCGATGTGCGCATCGGCCTGGTCAGCATGATCCCCAACCTCACGCCGATCATCCTGACCCTTGGTATCATGGGCTGGTTCGGCATGCCGCTGGATCTGTTTACCATGCTGATCGGCTCCATCGCCATCGGCCTGGCCGTGGATGACACCATCCACTTCATGCACAACTACCGCCGCTATCATCACACCACCGGTGACGTGCAGGAGGCGGTGCGGCAAACCCTGCTTACCACAGGCCGCGCCATGTTTGTCACCACCGTGGTACTCTCGGTCGGCTTCTTCCTGTACATGTTCGCCAACCTGAGCAATCTGGTGAACTTCGGACTGCTCACCGGCTTTACTATCATCATGGCCCTGCTGGCCGACTTTTTCCTTGCGCCGGCACTAATGGCCACGCTGCATAAAGCCCATATGATTTCGGACGACAGTGATTACTGAGGATTTCCCATGATTAATTACCGAACCTTTTCAACCGCAAAGCACGCAAGGGAACACGAGGTAAAGCGCATTGAATCCCTGGCGCCGATTAGCGTCCTTAGCGGTTTTATTTTTTTAGTTGTTGTGCTCTTTATCGCCTCACAGGCCTCACCTGCCGCCGCTGAAAATCTCACCGCGCGCGAAATCATGCAAAAGGTCGATGACCGGGACGACGGCGATAACCGCAGCGCCGAGATGACAATGACGCTGATCGACAAAAACGGCAGCAAGCGCATCCGCAAGATTCGCAGCTTCGACAAGGACAAGGGCGAGGACAAGATGCGCATCATGTTTTTCCTCGCACCGGCCGACGTCAAGGATACCGCCTTTCTCACCTATGACTACGACGCCTACGAGAAGGACGACGACCAGTGGCTCTACCTGCCGGCACTGCGCAAAAGCAAACGCATCGCCTCCAGCGACAAGAGCGGCTCGTTCATGGGCTCCGATTTCAACTACGCCGACATGACGCGCAAGAACCTCGATGCCTACGACTTCAGCATCGTCAAGGAGCAGGAAGTACGCGGGCATAACACCTGGATCATCGAGGCGCTGCCGAAGACCATGGAAGAGAAAGAGGAGACCGGCTACAAAAAATCGCTGGTGTTCGTGCGCCAGGACAATTTTGTTGTGGTGCGTGCCGTGCACTGGACCCTCGAGGGCAACCGCCTTAAATACCAGGATGTACCCGGTCTGGAGCAGATCGACGGCATCTGGACCATCACCCACATGACCATGACCACCAAAAAGGGCAAGGCGACGCTGCACCGCACCGAGCTGGATTTTTCCAATATCCAGTACAACCAGGCGCTGGACGAGCAGATGTTTACTGTGCGCCAGTTGGAAAAAGGTCTATAGATTACCGCAAAGACGCGAAGTAAACAGGAATGAGCATAACAGCAGCGTAGGCCAGGTTGAGACAAGGTCTCTCCCTGACACTAAAGACTGAAATCGGCACCGGCATGTTGAACAGAGTTACTAAAATAAGGGTGAACAAATTTTTTGTTTTTTTGCCGCTGTTTTTCCCTTTTGCAGGCAACGCGGCAGAGGCAGCAGCATTGGAAGAAGTGCTGCAGGGCTTTGACGAACCGCCTGCAGCACAAGGTTCCGCGATTGACTCGGTTCTCGAAGGCTTTGACGACGCCGCCCCGCAACCCGATGCGGAGCTCGATGAGATACTGGAAGGTTT
Source organism: Thiohalomonadaceae bacterium (assembly GCA_041547565.1). GTDB lineage: Bacteria > Pseudomonadota > Gammaproteobacteria > Thiohalomonadales > Thiohalomonadaceae > JBFEUI01. The sequence continues at coordinate 6,135 of JBFEUI010000076.1, read as the reverse complement.
TGATTCAACACCCGGACAAAACGACACGGCGCCGGGTATTACAGATGAAGGCCACTGGCAGCTGGGCGGCGACATCTCACTGTCCACGGCCTACAACTACGCACACAAGGCCCCTGCCGCCGGGCAGACCGACTACCGGGGACTCTCCCGCCTGCGCACCAGATTCGCCCTCGAACTGGATGGCAGGCTTGCCGAAAGCTGGCAGGCCCATGCAGAGGGGCATGCCTTTTACGATGCTGCCTACAGCCTCAACGGTCGCAGCGACTACAACGACGAGTTGCTTGAGGATTACGAGAAGGAGGCCGAACTCGGTGAGGCCTGGTTGCGCGGCGGCATTTCAAGATCACTCGACGTAAAGCTGGGACGCCAGATCGTCGTATGGGGCAAGTCCGACAACCTGCGTGTCACCGACGTGCTCAACCCGATGGACATGCGCGAACCGGGCATGGTCGATATCGAGGACCTGCGCCTGCCACTGACCATGGCACGGGCCGACTACTACGCCGGCGACTGGGGCTTCACGGCGCTTGCCATACCCGAGATCCGTTTCAACAAGCTGCCTGCCTACGGCTCGGAGTTCTACCCCTACCCGACGCCACAGCCCAAAGAGCAGGTGCCCGCCGACGGTAACGGCAACACCGAATACGCGCTTGCCGCCAACGGCATCTTCACCGGCTGGGACCTGTCGCTCTACTGGGCCGACATCTACGACGACACCCCCCACTCGGTGGCCGCCCCTGCCGGCCCGGTGCTGGCACACAGCCGCCTGAAAATGATCGGTGCCGCGGTCAATGTCGCCGTCGGCAACTGGCTGCTCAAATCCGAGGCGGCCCGTTTTGACGGCATCGAGTACAGCGGCCTGCCCGCTATAAAAAAGCGCCGCACCGACCTGCTCCTCGGCGCCGAGTATTCCGGTTTTCATGACACCACGCTTTCGGCTGAGGTGGTTCGTCGCCACACACACGGTTTTACAAACGCGATGAAGGCCGCCGGCGTGACCGAGGACGACTACCAGAGCGCATTGCGTTATACCGGGAACTTTCTGCATGACCGTCTCGAGTTGACGGCACTGGCGATACTCTACGGGGCAAATCTGGATGAAGGCGGCTTCGGCCGTTTCTCTGCCAAATACGATATCCGTGACGCACTGACCCTGAGCGGGGGCGTGGTGATATACCACGAGGGCGAACAGGCACCGCTGCTGGGCATCGAGGACAGCGACCGGCTGTTTGCCGAAATCAAGTACAGTTTCTAGCGGTCTACCCTGGCCTAGAGCCGTTTGGCAGCGGTCTCCTGCAACGCCTGCAACAGTTGCACAATATTCTTTTTCATCACGCCCATTTCCTCCAGCTCCCGCTTGGCCTCGCTGGTACGCCCCGACTTTGCAAGCTCAATAACATGGGCGGCATGATTGTGGATATTTTCATGCTCGGCATTGAGCTTGTTGAATACCTCATGGTGGCCATAGCGTGTGCGTCCCTCGTTGTTGCACCAGGTACCGAAGCGGCACTTATCCCTGTTTATCTCCGGCGGTGGAATCACTTCAATACCGGCATTGATGCTGGCGCTCAGATCATCGAACCAGCGCCGGTGCAGCAGTTCAGCGGTAAACAGCGGATGGTCCTCACGAATCCAGTGATACTTGCCGGTTTCGCGCCAGGAGCTGTTGTGACTGTACTGTCCGGCCCAGCCGGGGAATTTCCCGGCGGGCATGGGACGGGCAATGCCGTAACCCTGCCCGGCATTGCAGCCAAGCCGTAACAGCATTACACCATGTTCTTCACTCTCTATGCCCTCGGCTATCACGTCACGCCTGAACGCCTGACTCAGCCCGATAATACCCTCGACAATCGCAAAATCCTCGATATCATCGAGCATGTCACGCACGAAAGACTGGTCAATCTTCAGGGTATCCACCGGCAGGCGCTTGAGATAGGTAAGGGATGAGTAGCCGGTACCGAAATCATCAATCGAAACCGCAACGCCCAGCGCACGGCACTCCTCAATGACGCGTGAGACCAGGTTGATGTCTTCCAGCGCGGTAGACTCCAGCACCTCCAGTTCAAGCTGGGACGGTTTGACCGAAGCGTATTCCTCCAGCATGGCTTTCAGCCGCTGGGCAAAGCGCTCTTCATGAAAGTGATGGCCGGAGATATTGACGCTCACCGCAGTGGTAAAGCCGGCATCATTCCACAGCGCCAGTTGCCGCAGCGCTTCATCCAAAACCCACTCGCCCAGCTGAATGGCAAAGTCACTCTCTTCGACGATGGGAAGAAACTCACCGGGCAGTACCATGCCCTGCTCCGGGTGATTCCAGCGCAGCAACGCCTCGGCTCCAAGCACAGTGCCGTCACGCATATCCACCTTGGGCTGATAGTAGAGCTCAAACTCTCCCGATTCGAGTGCCTGCTTGATGCGTTCGAGCGTCTCGCGATAGGCACGCGCCTGGCGGTCGCGTTCCGGGTCGAACAACTGATAACGATTGCGCCCACTCTCCTTGGCGCGGTACATCGCCTGGTCGGCATGGCGCACCAGGGTATCGGCATCTGCATCATCATTGGGATAGAGTGTCACCCCGGCACTGGCCGAGACCAACACCTCGTGGCCATCCAGGTTAAAGGTGGCGGAGATGCTCTGCAGCAGACGGCTGACCGCCTGCTGGCACTCCTCGATGCTGCGCAGGTCGCCAAAAAGGAGCACAAATTCATCACCACCCAGACGTGAAGCACTGTCACTGCCGCGCATGTGGCTGTTGAGCCGTTCGGCAACCTTGACCAGCAGCTTGTCTCCCACCTCATGGCCATAGCGGTCATTGACCGGCTTGAAGCCGTCAAGGTCGAGATAGCACACGGCCAGCATCATGCCGGTACGGCGTGCCTGCGCCATTGCGCTGTTCAGGCGATCCGCCAACAGCACGCGGTTTGGCAGCTGTGTAAGCGCATCATAGTGGGCCAGCCTCAAAAGCCGCTCCTGCTGGTGCTTGAGTATGGTGATATCGGAGAATACCGCCACGTAACGGCTGGCCTCTGCATCAGGGTGCCGGATCGCGGAGATACTGAGCATCTCCGCGTACAGTTCCCCGTCCTTGCGCCGGCTCCATACCTCGCCACGCCAGAAACCGGTTTCCCTCAGCGACTGCCACATCTGTTCGAAAAAAGCCTCATCATGACGCCCGGAGCGCAACATATGTGTCGTCTCGCCGACGACCTCATCATGGCTGTATCCGGTCATTTTCGTAAATGCCGGATTGACATCGAGAATGCGCCCCTGTTCATCCATGACAATAATGCCCTCATGCGCATGCTCGAACACGCTCGCAGCCAGGGTCAGGCGCTCCTCGGCCTGCCGGCGCTCGGTGATGTCCATATTGACGCCGACCATGCGCACCGGTGTCCCGTCACTGTCCTTCTGAACGAGCGCCTGCGTTTCGATGAAGCGAATTGCGCCATTGCGATGCCTGATGCGGAAGGTAGTGTCAAACCGGTCGGCATGCCGGTAGCGGCGCTGAAAATCCGCCTCAAGACGCGCCACATCCTCCGGCAGCACGCACGCCTTCCAGAACTCGTTGCTATGGTCGAAATCCTCCGGCGAACGGTCATACAGCTTGAAGGTGCGCTCGTCCCAGAACAGCCGGTTGCTGCGCAGGTCCAGATCCCAGGTGCCAATCTGTGCCGACTCCTGCGCCAGTTCCAGGCGTTCGGAGACGTGGCGGATATCGGCGGTCATCGCCTCTGCCCTGGCCTGCACGCGGCGGCGTGCGCCGGCCAGGGACCAGATAATACTAAACAGCAGTATATCGACGACAAGGCCGCCCGTTGCGATCAGCTCGGGCTGGCTGCTGGACATGGCCGCCTCGAAGGAGGGGGTACTGTGAAAGCGCGCGACCCAGCTGCGCCCGGGCAGCTCAATCCGTTTGAGGGTGTCGTGCCTCACGCCCGATGTCATCGTGGCTTGCAGGCCACTATTATAGAGCAGCGTGCTCTCATCCTGCGTTTGCGCCCCGTCATAGATCTCAAAGCTCACATCCGGCGTATCGCTGCCGAGAATGCCGCGCATCAGGTCATTCATGCGAAACGGGCTGTAGACGTAACCGAGCAACGCCGCACGCCGCTGTGCCACTGTATCGAGCGGCTTGCCCGGCTGATACAGCGGCAGATAGACCAGGAAGCCGGCCTGCATGTTTTCCTCTGTCTCCTGCACCAGGGTCACACGCCCGGACACCGACGGCAGCCCCGTATCACGCGCGCGCTCCATGGCGCTGCGGCGCATGGGGTTGGAATACATGTCATAACCGAAGGCACGCTGGTTGCGCCAGTCGAACGGTTCGAGGTAGACGATGGCACTGTAGCGCTCACGCTCACCTGCGGGTTTCACCGTGTAGTCGCTAAATCCCTCGGCGCGCACCGCATCGATATGCGCCGGCAGCTCGGAAGGTTCCAGCATCAGCGACACGCCAATACCCTGAATACCCGGGAAGTAGGTGTGCAGTTCCAGAGCCTCGACGTAGCGGCGCCACTCATCCCGGCTGACCATCCTGCCGCTGGACTTGAACAGGCCGACCCCCCCGCGCAGTACCTGCTCATACTCGAGCATGCGTTTCAGGATGCGCTGGCGCGCATCCTCCACCTCGTACTGAAAGCGGTCCTGCGCCCGCCTGTCGACGTAGTAGCTGGCGATGTACCAGCCTGCGGCAGTGATAAGCAGGGAGACGCCGAGTACTATCCAGGCGGTGATTTCGTTGTGGAAGATGTCTGCAAAGGTTTTACGTTGGGCCATTTTTCGACATGCCATACGGGACCGTTCGCTACCTGTTCCGGGTCGCGTGCCTCCATGCAAGTACAGCCTTAGGTTAAAAACGGATATGCTGCAGCGGTGACTCCATGGGTACCGGTCACCACGACAGGCCTGCACCAAATGCCCTTGCTGTATGTTTAGGATTTAGTTGGTGTGGTGGAATGAATCTAACACATTGCCCCCGGGGCGTGTAGTTGTATAGGTGAATAAATGGATTGAAGGCTACCTGTCCGGCAGCAGCAACAGCCGCCGGTAACTGTCACGCATCAGTCCGGTCGCCTCCTGTTCAAGCTCACCAAGCGCCTCCTCCCCGCCGTGCAAACCGGGAAACAGCACGGCTGCAACCTGCCGCCTGTCGGCCCCCTGGGCGAGGGCATCGAGCAGGCGCAGACACAACGTAAGCCGTTCCCTCATCGCCACGATACTCTGCATGGTGATCGATTCGTTGCGGCGCAGCCAGTGCTGCATGGCCAGCAGGTAGCGTTTGGCAACATCCAGCTGCTCTTTCAGCGGCAGCGTCAGATCAAAACCCATGGCGATCTTGCCGGTCTCATCCCCCAGCCACTCACTGTCACCGCGATCGACCTGCACCGCTTCCCGCTGCACCTCACGCCACAACAGGTCCTGGCCGATTACAGGCAGATCCGTATCGGGATCGAGCGGGAACTTGTAAAAGCCCCAGCGGGCACCCAGGTGACACTCGATGAGGATCTTGTCGCCGTCGACCTTGCAGCTGTCACTGTCGCCACACGTCTCGTCATGCCCTTCAAGCACGTAGGCGCGCGGGTCGCGTTTCCAGCGCTGAAAATCGCGGTTGGGCGCCTTGCCGTAATCGGCCTCCAGTGCCTGCCAGGTCTCCCGGAAGGCCTGCCACTCGCGGCGGTAGTCCGGATTGCGGCGCAGGAACTCCCACGCCCACTGCTCGCGGCTGAGGGTTGCAGTAAAACGGTATTCGTCGGCGTGTTGCCAGTGCAGCATGGTCATAGTTGATAGTTAACGGTTGTGGCGCATCTCCAGTCGCCTGAGAAAATCACTCATGATCAGGGTGTAGAGCCGTTCTTTCAAGAAGGCATCCTCCACGCCGGACTCGATATTCGGGTTGTCGTTCACCTCGATGACATAGGCACCGTCTTCATTCTGCTTCATGTCGACCCCGTACAGACCGTCGCCGATCAGGTTGGCCGCCTGCAGCGCCGTGGCCACCACCTCGGGCGGCGCCTGCTCCACCGGCCAGGTCTTGAAGCCGCCCTCCTTGAATCCCCCCTGTCCGTCGTAGTTCACGATCTGCCAGTGCTTTTTCGACATAAAGTACTGGCTGGCAAAGATCGGCTGGCGATTGAG
>JBFEUI010000075.1:0-13882 GCA_041547565.1 Thiohalomonadaceae bacterium | reverse complement strand
CGTTTCATAACAACGAATTGGGACTACTTGCTTCAAAGAGAAATTCTTTCGCTTAATCTGGAGGTCCAGCCGGCGTGGATGGCGAATAGCCACGTATTCCACTTAAATGGCACTGTAGAAGAACTCGAAGGCAATTCGAATCGGAGTCCATTCCTTCTTGAGGAAGATCCAACCTCCGAACGCTGGTCATCGCCCGAAGCGGATATTGTTTATAACCAAATGCTATGGGATCGTACATTCGTCGTAGTTGGAATGTCATTCGAGTGCGATACAGACAAGTTTTTGTTAGCTGCACTAAGTCGCGCAAAGGACGACCTGCCCATTGGGGAGTCTCAATGGGTAGTGGTGAATCGGAACAAAAGCGTGTTGGATACGTCGGCCGATCGAATCGCAACAGCTTTGCCTCGAGCTACCATTAAGAAGGCTTGTTCCGGTTTTCAAGAATGGCTCGATTCCGAAATGAAGGAAGTTCAACAATGGGGTGCAATCACCTTCTAACAAGTAGCTGCACCGGACCCGCGAGACTCCGCGGCAAATTGTGCGTCGCGCTTCGCGCTCTTTTCGCACAAATTGCCGCTCCGCTCACGGTCCGGTGAGCACGGCGTTAGGCAAACAAGGAAATTTCGATGTTCTCAAGATATTTAGTCGCTATTGCATTACTTACTTACTCTTGTGTATCGCTCGCATTAGACGCTGATTCAATAGGCAAGCTTTACAGTGTCTCTGACAACATCGAGAAAGCGACAAATTACGAGTCAGTTGTTGAGTCTCTCTATCAACAAATCAGGCCTCGCGCCAACATTACAAATAAGTCACTAAGTCAGAAACAAGTTGACATCAAAGTCAGACAGTACATTACAGATAAGTACGCGCCTGCTCTGGTAATGAACTACCAACATATCTACTCCCAACTGCGTGGTAATGGAGGTGAATTTTCTGACTGCGGTAACGTAACCCCAATAAAGAGCGGTGAAGACGTCCTAAAGGCGCTCTGCCTAAGCGATAATAATGGGCACATAAAAGTCAGCTACATGACAAATGGTTATTCACAGGGGTGGAAAACATCAGCAATATTTGTGTTTAATGCTGTTAACAACGCTTTTCAACTTTCAGCCATTGAGCTGCAGCTAAAAGATGGTGTTAAGGCATATGTTGAAGGCATATAAGCCTAACCAGCGAATCAAGAACGCTCACTCTCGTTCGCTGGGACGCCGCTACCGCGGCGCCCCTTATGCAGGTCGTTATGTTGAAAGGTAAGGTGACACAGTGCAGGTAGCTATCGGATGGGTACTATTGATTTTAGGCGGTGCGCTATACCTCGCCCAAATCATCTCATCCGTTAATTTCAAGCTAGCACAACGATTAGGAATTCAAGAGAATCCAAAAGATACTGATCCAATACTGCAAAGGTCAGAGCGATATACAGCGTATTGGGATTTGATGGTGCTTGGGTGGTTACCGTTAGCCGGTATTTTAATGATCGTTGATCACAAATTGTGGCCAATAGTGTCGTTGATTGGTGGAGCTATTTATCTAGACGCGTCAGGTAGAGAGGCAGTGAAGAATATAAGTTTTCGTCATGAAGGAGTGAAAGTTGGTACAAATAAACAACAAAAAATATTCTTTTCTAGCTATATAGTAATGGCGGTTATAGCAATACTTATCATTGCATATTCATTAAGCGAATTAGGCTCAAAGTTATGGCAATGAAACATTTCAACATAATAAGGCGCTCGTGTGGGATGCTTGCTTCGCTGCGCACCCCACAGCTTGATCGTTAGCTGAATAAAGAAAAAATACAAAATGGAAGTTCAATATAAAATCAACACACCGATAACTACCGAGCAGTTTATTGGTTTGCTTGAAGTCTCTACGCTCGGCACACGTAGACCAATTGATGACTATGAATGCATTAAAGGCATGTTAGAAAACAGCAATCTTGTAGTTTCTGCTTGGCAGGACAATGAACTTGTCGGCATTGCACGTTCACTTACAGATTTTCATTATGCATGTTATCTCTCTGATCTAGCAGTATCAGCACATCATCAAAAAAACGGCATAGGAAAAAGACTACAATCAATAACACAAGATCAGTTAGGGCCAAAGTGCAAACTAATACTAATTGCAGCTCCAGACGCAAATACCTATTACAAGCACATTGGCTTTACAAATAATGAACGTTGCTGGGTTTTAGAGCGTGACAAAAACATCTGCTAACAAGAACATCAACACCGACAAAAAGGACGTACGGCCTAGAAAACAGTCCGCACGCCTTTTTGCCGGTTATGTAGAGAAAACGGGGTCAGAGAGCAATTAACTCTAATATTAGCGAATAATGCTCTCTGACCCCGTTTTTTGGCTCCGCCGCGTTGCGGCTCCGCGCCCCTTAACAATGCGTTATAACTAAAGGAAAACATGGGTCAAACAATAGATTGGTGGAATAATTTAGGCATAAAAGGAATGCTATATTCCCTATTGCTTTTAAATATCTTCATTGTGCTTTTCTTTTCTAATAATAATGCATATACATACTCATCATTCTCAATTGTTATTGGCGTAATATTTGGTTCATTGATTCTGTTCGATACTGTTAAATATGCGGCAAAGCCAAATAAAGATATAAAGACTTCTTATTTAATAAAACGCTTATTTGGCGCATTCACCATCACTGCCTTTTGCATATGGTCTTTTTTTCTACTAGTAGAAATGTCTATGGATATATTCAACTATAAAAATAAAAATATTGAAGCAATATTTACAAGTCATCACAAAACCAATCTACGTGCTGGCGCAACTAAAATATGCGTATGGTATGGCGTTGCAGTTGATGAAAGTGGAGACTCTCATCGCTTCTGTGTTGGGCATATACCAAATCACAAAAAATTAGAGGCATTTGAAAATGAGAAAGTATACTTAATTGGTAGAGAAAGTTGGGCGGGTTTTGTTGTTGACAATGTGATTCTATTCAATGAAGCTCCTCAAACAAATACAAGCAAGTTATAACAAGCAGCTCCAAGCGAGCAAAAAACCGCGCGATTGAGCAAAACGTTAGAGTAATAATGGATAAAATAAAAAAGATTATAATTATATCTTTAATAATCGTATTTTTTCTATCATTGTCGTCTTTCTTTTTTTATGAAATTTATAGAGACTTAAGTACAGGTATAGCGGAATGGTGCCCCAAAATTCTTGAATGTAGAAATCACTATGTGGACACAGCACCATTTTCTTATTATTTAGTAGTAGTTTTACATACATTTTTTGCAGTTTGTTCTTTTTATATGGCGCCATGGTTACTTGTATCCTTTGTAAATAAGAATAAAAAGTCTAACAAACGGGTCAATTAGGACGCTCCTAACGTCGTGATCCAGCACCACTTCAGCAGACACCTTTAGGCACACACTCAAATCCGTTGTAATTCGGAGAATGACATGTCAGCAAAGACGGTTAATGAAGCTTCAGCGCAAACAGTATCCCCTCGCCAGTGGATCAGGTTGGTTGTGGCGTATCTTCTTATCCCGCTGATTTTATTGCTATGCGGCGGGCACCTCGGTTGGTGGCAGGCGTGGCTCTATTCCTTACTGATCCTGGCCGCTGGTATAGGCGGGCGCATGTGGGCCGAACAGCGACATCCCGGTATAACGGTTGAAAGGCAAAATAAAGAAAATTTTCATAACGCAAAGGCCTGGGACAAAGTACTGGCTCCACTGATGGCGGTGAGTCTTGTGTTTCCTATGGTGATTGTGGCAGGGCTGGACCATCGCTATAACTGGTCTCCCGAATTTCCTCTATGGCTCAGCGTGGCAGGATTCATTTTTATCGCGTTCGGTTACGCCTTCGCCACATGGGCACTGGCAGAGAACCGCTTTTTCTCCAGCGTGGTGCGTATTCAGGCGGATCGGGGGCATGTGGTGTGTGATACCGGTCCGTACCGGTTTGTGCGGCATCCGGGTTATGCCGGAAATATTCTTCCACTGTTCGGTATTGTTCTTGCTCTGGGCTCGGTATGGACACTGATCCCCGCGGCGGTGGCACTAATCATCACGGTGATCAGAACGGTGCTGGAAGATCAGACTCTACAGGACGAGTTGCCGGGCTACCGGGAGTATGCGCGGCGCGTGCGCTATCGGCTGATTCCGGGAATTTACTGAAAGGGCTCATCGGTGCAATTTCAGGGTGCGCAAGAGCGCGTGTCAATGCGCCCAACAACTGCATGCAGCTGAGGCGGGGCGTTAATGTCCGCCCCTGGATCGCTTCGATGACAATGGTTGTAAGGGAGCGATGCAAGCCTAGCTGTCGGTCTCGTTTTTCAGATCCTGCCACGACACGCTCCACGGCGTGTTCAGCCAGCGGTTTGCCGTATCGACAAAACCGGCCTTGCCATCCTGCTCCTCGGGCTGTGCCTCCTGCGCCACCTCGCCGACCTCCTGTTCCTGCGGTACCTCGCTCAGTTCCTGCGTCTCGGCAATAAAGCTCAGGCTGTCCAGCCGCCTGCCCGCCTCGATCTGCTGCAGGTCGTTGTCGAGATTGGCCTGCACACCGGTGAGGATCGCCTTCATCCCATCAGGGTAGGACGGATTGGCGAGCATGCCGGCAATGTCCTCCTTCATCTCGATGATTTTGTCCTTGATCTTGACCCGCTGCTGCTGCTCCTGCTGCTCCAGGTGGGACAGCTGCTCCTTTATCGCCTCCTGCGGCACGGAGACCACGGTCCCCTCGGTGTTCACACCGCGTTTTTTCAACAGCACGCGCAGTGATACCGCCGTCTGGGAGGCCCGCTTGAAGTCTTTCAGCAGGTCCAGCGGATTGATGTCCGAGGCCTCTGAATCACCCGACATGCAGATAATTTCAACCGCCTCATCGGTTTCGAAATCCAGTCCCGAGTACTGCAGTATCTTCTGCAGTTGGCTGTTGATCAGCGTTTGCAGGTTTTTCAGGTACTCCTTTATCTTGGTCACCGGCAGGTTCTGCATGCTGCCGCTGAGCGACTTGTAGAGTTCCAGCGCCTCGCGTGGCAGGTCGTTGGATGAGACGCCCAGTATCAGTACCGAGTTGAGGCCGTCCTGCATGTGCTCGATGGCCCTGGCAATTTCAGCAATCTGCTCCAGCACCTTGCGCTTGGTGTCGAGCTGGGAAACCTCTTCCTGGAGCTGGCTGTCAATTTCTGGTACTGACATGGCGGTATTATCCTCTCACTTCCACATTGTTTTCATAGTTATGCAACACATCCATCTGCGAATATGAATCAGCCACCCTATAAAATCAATGCCGGTTGTCAGTCATGAGAACCGGACAGTTGCTGACATATCCTGCCATCTTTGTGACATTCGGCACGGTGGAGATCCGGCCCCCTCCCCCATACTCAGCCTGTGAGATGAACCAAGCACCCGTGCAACCCTCTAACGCTTGGACAAACCCACTATTAATGAGGTAATTTTTACCGGATGTTTAACCCCGCCCGCCTGCAATCCGTTCTCCGCACTGCCACTGCCCTGCTTGTGGCGAGTCTTGTCAGCGCCTGTACCGGTGAGCTGAACGAGCTGGAAAAGGTGCTGCAAAAGGGCGAGTTCACGGTACTGACCCGCAATGCGGGCACCACCTATTACGAGGGGGGTAACGGGCCAACCGGCCTCGAATACGATCTGGTGAAGGGTTTTGCCGATGAGCTGGGCGTCAAGGCGCGTTTTGTCATCGCGGACAACGTGAAGGAGTTGTTGAACATGCTGGCCGAGGAAAAGGCCCACTTTGCCGCGGCCGGCCTGACCGTTACCGAACCGCGCATGCGCTGGCTGCGTTTCACCCCCTCCTACCAGTCGGTCAGCCAGCAGCTTATCTATCGCCGCGGGAAAAAGCGCCCGAAAAACCTCGGTGAGCTGGACGGTCACCTGGAGGTGGTGGCCAACAGCAGCCATGCCGAGCGGCTGAAGCGGCTGCACCACCGCTACGGCAACCTGGACTGGAGCGAAAACGATGAGCTGGAGAGTGATGATCTGCTGACGCTGGTGGCGGTGCAGTTTCTCGACTACACCATTGCCGATTCCAACGAATTCACGCTAAATCAAAGGTTTATACCCGAGCTGAAGGTCGCCTTCGAGGTCGGAGAGCCCCAGTCGCTCGCCTGGGCCTTCCCCAAGGGCGCTGACCCGTCGCTCTACCAGGCGGCCATCGACTATTTCATCGGCCTTATCCAGAGCGGCAAGCTGGCAAAGCTGATCGAACGCCACTACGGCCACCTGGACCGTTTCGACTATGTCGGCACCCGCACCTACCGCAGACACATCGCCGAGCGGCTGCCCGAGTACCGCAAGGTGTTCGAGTATGTCGGCAAGGAGACCGGGCTTGACTGGCGCCTGCTGGCGGCCATCGCCTACCAGGAGTCACACTGGAATCCCAAGGCGGTCTCCCCCACGGGGGTGCGCGGCATGATGATGCTGACCAAGGAGACGGCTGAATACATCGGTGTCGAGAAACGCACCGATCCGGTCCAGAGCATCCGCGGCGGTTCATTCTATTTCAGGAAGCTGCTGGAAAAATTCCCGCAGCGCATTACCGATCCCGACCGCACCTGGCTGGCGCTGGCGGCCTACAACATAGGCTTCGGCCACCTGGAGGATACGCGCATCATCACCCAGCAGCTTGGCGGCAATCCGGACAGCTGGAAAGACGTGAAGGTACACCTGCCGAAACTCAGGCAGCGCAAGTGGTACAAGAACACCCGACGCGGCTACGCCCGCGGCAACGAGGCGTTGCGCTATGTGGAAAACATTCGCAGCTACTACGACATCCTGGTGTGGATGGATGAACAGGAGCGTGCCCGGGCACGGGAACTGCAACCCAAGCCCCCGGCGGCCCTCACTATCGACACCCCCGCGCTGTAGGGCCTCAGTCGGCTATCGCTGCGGCCTCCATCGGCACGGTGAGCGTAGCGATACGAGCCCCCTGGCAGCGGTAAACAGCACGAGATAAAACGGCCCGCCCTGCACTCCCGCGCACCGCGCATGGCTACTCAGGAGACGCGCTTGCGGCGGAAGAATTCCCGCAGGCGCTGCCCGCACTCCTCGGCCAGAACGCCGCCGGTGATCTCGGATTTGTGGTTGAGCTGCTCGGACTGCAGCAGGTTGAATACACTGCCGGCAGCCCCGCTGCGCGGGTCAGGGGCACCGAATACCACCCGCGCCACCCGCGCGTGGATGATGGCCCCGGCACACATCGGGCAGGGTTCCAGCGTGACATAGAGCGTGGTGCCGGGAACACGGTAGTTTTGCAGCGTGGCCGCGGCTGCGCGCAGTGCCTGGATCTCGGCGTGGGCGGTCGGATCATGGCCGGCGATGGGGCGGTTCCAGCCCTCGGCAATCAGCTCACCCTCCCGGACAATCACCGCACCGACAGGCACCTCGCCCTCGGCCTCGGCACGCTGCGCCAGCGCCAGGGCGTGCCGCATCCACTGTAGATCGGCCTGTTGCGGGTTATCCTGTTTCATGGCAGGCCATTATACGGAATGCCGCGTGGATAAACCTAACCGGCCGCCGGCGCCCCGCCACTTTCGCTCAGCAGGTCAATCACACTCATGCCGCTGCGCAATCGTGCAAGGCGCTGCTGTGTCTCTTCCGCTTCAAGGTAACGGGGGGTTAACGCGGCGGGCTTGAGCAGACGGCGCCAACGCAGCTCCTCGACCAGGGGGAGGTGCTCGTAAGCCACCCTGCCAAGCAGCAGGGTCTGCAGTTCACCGCCGTTTCCCAGGTAATCGAGCACCTGCTTCAGGCCGCTCAAATAGATCATGTCACGGGTAAAACCGCCGGCACGAAACACACGCAGCGCCACATTAAACGCCGTGTGTTTCGGCAGACCGTAGTCGCGATGCAGTTCACGATAGGTGCACATGAAATCGGCGCCCTCGGTGATGGCATGTACCGCCACCACACGAGCGGCAAGCAGGCGCAGGCGGAACAGGTCGATACCGTCGACCAGGTACTCGGAGAGCACCGCCAGCCCTTCCTGCAGCGACTCATGGCCCGCCAGGCCGGTACGGAATACCTTCAGCGGTTGCCGGCTACCGTTGAATTGCGTCAACACATGGGTGCCGAGCATGTGTGCCAGCGTGGGCTGCAAGCGCGCTGCCGGCACACAGGCATCGCGCCCCACCAGTAACCGTTCGCTGGTGACCACCATCCCCGGGACGTCATTGCACAGCACGACACTGTAGGGCAGGCCGGGCACCTGGCGCCGGTAGTAAGCAAGTTCCTCCCGCGCATACTGCACAAATCGCTCGGCGTCGAGCGACTCACCGCGCTGCACCCGCGGCACGTCGATACGGAGCAACAACTGCCGCGCCAGTTGCAGCAGTTCCAGATCCACATCGCCGAACAGCTGCCTGCTGACCAGCAGAAACCTCGGCGTATTGCGTTCAGCCATCAGTGTCAGACGGCGCTCAAGCTCATCGCGTTTTTGCTGGAAGATGTGTGCCAGTGTGGGATCTTCGATGCGTTCCACGGGGGTCTGGAACAGGCGGCGTTTCAGCAGCGCCGGGTCCACCGGCCGGGGCCGATAAAGAAGCTCCGGTGCCCTGACATAGCGGCCACGCTTGAACGTCTCCCAAGCGTCCGGGGCATTGACCGGCGAGACATGCAACAGCAGGTCAAACTCACCGCTGATCGTTGCAAGGCGCCGATCGGCCTCCAGCACCGTACGGCTGATTGCCCGGCTTCCCAGTTCATGAAAGTGGCGTGGCCGGTAGTGTGTGAATGAGTGGACAAATGCGTAGCATAACCGCTTCAGCACGCGTGCCAGCTCATGATGCAGCGCGCGCAGCAAAAACGGGTACACCGCGCCGCGCTGGCTATCGCGGTACAGCGCCGGGATCTCCAGCCCGAGATGAATGCAGGGCGGATGTTGACGCTGACGGCCGCTCAGCAACGCTTTGCGGCCCGGGGGAATGACCTCATCCACATAATCGATCGCCACCTGCACGGGCATGCCGCTTTTCGTATCGACCGACAGCAGCATGTTTTCCAGCTGCTCAAGCAAGCCGGGCGGCACCCCGTGCCTGGGTGCGGCGAGGCGAAATACATCCGCCGCGGTATCACGCCCATCGCTGCCCGCCCACAGCTCGAACAGCAGGAAGTTGCCGAACAGCTTGTGTTGCTGCGCAATCAGCGTGTGTACCAGCCGGGCATGCGCGCCATGCAGCCGCGCACTGCCCGAGGCCAGCAGATAGGCCGCCTCGCCCAGCAGCAGGCGCTCGGTGCCCGGATCATCGCTGCGCGGCGGCTTACGGTAGACAAACAGGAAGGGGAGGCTGCGATCAATCACAATACGCCCGCCCTCGGGCAGTTTACGGCGCACGCGCTTGTCGCGACCGACCGAGTCGACAATGGCCGCGATCAATTCATTGTCAATCACACCGCTGGATAGCGCCATGCCCGCACCGCACCGCCAGGTCAAAACAACTTGAGAAGACACCTACAAAAGTAGCGGATCACGGCGGCAGATGCGAACACGGCCGCAGACGGCAACAGCGCTCTAGCGGTATGTTTTCTCGATCTCGGCGATTTCCCGATCACGCATGCCAAGCAGGTAGAGAATGGCATCCAGCCCCAGCGTGGCGATGGAGTGCTGCGCCTGTTCCTTGACCAGGGGCTTGGCGTGGAAGGCGATGCCCAGCCCGGCGATGGAGAGCATCGGCAGGTCATTGGCACCGTCACCGACAGCGATGACCTGTTCCAGCGAAATGCCTTCCTGCTCGGCCAGTTGCATCAGCATTTTCGCCTTCATCTGGCCGTCGACGATATCGCCCTTCACCTCGCCGGTGAGTTTGCCGTCCCGGAAATCGAGCTGGTTGGCGAACACGTAGTCGATGCCGAGCTTCTGTTTCAGGTAATTGGCAAAGTAGGTAAAACCGCCGGAGAGAATCGCCACCTTGTAACCGAAACGCTTGAGATTGGAGATCAGGCGCTCGGCCCCCTCGGTGATCGGCAGGCCCTCGGCGATCCCCTGCAACACCGACTCGTCCATCCCCTTCAGCAGGGCCAGGCGGCGACGGAAACTTTCGGAAAAATCGATCTCGCCGCGCATCGCCGCCTCGGTGATGGCGGCCACCTGCTCACCCACCCCGGCGACTTTCGCCAGTTCGTCGATGACCTCGGCCTGGATCAGCGTTGAATCCATATCGAAACAGACCAGGCGGCGGCTGCGGCGGTAGAGATTGTCCTCCTGCACCGCCACATCCAGATCCATCTCCTGGGAGATGCGCAGAAAACCGGCATGCATGGCGGTGATATCCTTGACCTCGCCGCTTAACGACAACTGCACCGAGGCGGCGCGCCGTTCGCTGGGCCGTTGCAGCGAGATACGTCCGGAGAGGCGGGTGATCTGGTCGATATTGCAGCCCTGCTCACCGACCACCTCGGCGATGCGGGAGAGGTGTCTGGCGGTGATCTGGCGGCCGAGCAGCGTGACGATGTGACGCGGTCTGCCCTGCGCGGCGACCCAGTGCTCGTACTCCTCCTCGCTGATCGGGGTAAAGCGTACGTTCAGGTGCAGTTCATGCCCCTTGAACAGCAACTCCTTGAAGACGGGACAGCCCGCGGCATCCGCCGGCACCTCGATCAGCAGTCCGAGTGACAGCGTATCGTGGATCACCGACTGGCCGATATCGAGCACCGGCACATCGTAGGTGGCCAGCACGGCGGTCAGTTGCGCGGTCAGGCCGGGGCGGTCCTGGCCGGATACCGTTACCAGAATGATTTCTCTCATAATTGTTCAGGATAGAAGATCAGCAATGCAATGGGCCGCGATCATACCGGAGCGGACACGAAAGTTAAGCCCTAGCGCGCCGGCTTCAGCTCAAACAGGGTAATCTCCGGCGGCGCCAGAAAGCGTATCGGCGGCCCCCAGGTGCCCGTACCGCGGCTGACATAGAGTTTCGAGCCACCCTCCAGTTCGTTCATACCCGATGCGGCCGGATAGAACAGTCTGGTCAGGTAGGTAAAGGGGAAAATCTGCCCCTTGTGAATATGCCCGGACAACTGCAGGTCATAGCGACCCAGGCTGTCCGCCTCAATAAGCGGCTGGTGTTTGAGGAACAGCGTATAGCGCCCCGCCGGCACCGTGCGCAGCAGTGCTGTCTCGTCCATACCCTGCAGCGCATTAAAACGACCGCCCGCACGGTCGTCGACACCGGCGATATAGAGCCACCCTGCAACACTCGCACCCTCGCCGCGCAACACGGTAAAGCCGCTCTGCTGGAGAAAAGCCACCGCCCTGTCGACACCGGCAAAAAACTCGTGGTTGCCGGTAACCGCATATTTTTTCGCGTCCGCCGCCAGCGCGTTGAAGATCCTTGCAAAACTCTCCGCGCCATCGACATGGCGATCGATAATGTCACCGGTCGCCACCACCATGTCGGGCTTGAGCGCATTGATACGCCGCACCACTTTGCCGAACCACTCGTCATCGACCATCACCCCCAGGTGCACATCCGATATCTGCACGATACGGTAGCTGTCGACATGGGGTGGCACCTTGTCGCTGAACAGCGCCACCCGCTCCACGCGTATCTCCCTGGCGGCGTAATAGCCGTGGATGGCTATCCCCGTGCATAGCAGGGTCACCACCGCCAGGGTCAGGCCACGGTTGGCGCTACGCAATGCGGCCATTTGCGGCGACACGCACTTGAGCAGCCGCAACAGCAGGCCGTAGAGGTCAACGGCCAGGTAGCTGGAGCAGAACAGAAAGACAAACCCCATCCAGCCATAGGTCAGTATTGCAACCGGCCTTATTGCCTGTTCAAGATCAATGTCCGCCAGCCGCCACATCAGCATCGGACTGAGCACCATCAGCAACAAAAACAGGATGAGGAGTGCGGACGCCGCCCGCCCCGGCTTGAGTGCCCGCTTCACCTTGATAAACAGGTAGGCGTGCATAGCGCCGTAGACGAGCAAAAACAGGCTGATAAAGACAAGGAAGCGGGTCATGGAGAGCGTACCAGGAAAAGCGAATTTAACTAATCATAAGGTCGATATTATCAATAAAAAAGGCAGCCGTCGGCTGCCCTCAGCTACTCAAGCACGGATAAAGTGCTATCAAGCGGTAACTAATCAGCACCCACCGCTTGTGTAATGTCCAGATTCATCTCGTCGACCGCATACGGTTTCTGCACGATTTTGATCACGTTTTCGCAGTCGATTTCCTTCTTCAGGTCGGAGCGGTCACGCATCGAAGAGATAATGACAGGCACCTGCGGATTCAGGCCAACTTCCTGTATCTCCCGGCAAACCTGCTGCCCGTTCATGTCATCCAGCTGGTAATCGAGAATAACCAGGTCGATCGGATGTGTCGAGGCGATGGCAATGCACTCGCGACCGCTGCTCGCTTCCCTGATTTGGTATTTTTTGAAGCGTCGAATCACCTCCCGATAGAGGGTCAATGCCAACCTGTCATCATCAACAATGAGAATGGATTTTTGCTTTAACATAACTAGTCCCTTAGTTAGATTAAAAAGGCGACATGCAGTAAATAAGCACTGCAGGGAACACTTTCAAGTATAGTGTTCCCTGCGAAAATCAGCAGTACTGCATAGTGACTATGTCGTTCAGCAAGCTAAAAGACGCGGTACGATGAAAATTATTCCCACTCGATGGTGCCCGGCGGCTTGCCGGTAATGTCGTAGACCACACGGGAGATCCCGGCCACCTCGTTGACGATGCGGCGCGAGACGTTATCGAGGAAGTCGTAGGGCAGGTGTGCCCAACGGGCGGTCATGAAGTCGATGGTCTCCACCGCGCGCAACGCCACCACGTACTGGTAGCGGCGCCCGTCGCCGGTCACCCCCACCGACTTGACCGGCAGAAACACGGTAAAGGCCTGCGAGGTCTTGTGGTAGAGGTCGTGCTTGTGCAGTTCCTCGATAAAGATATGGTCGGCCAGACGCAGGATATCGGCATACTCTTTCTTCACCTCGCCCAGGATACGCACGCCCAGCCCCGGCCCCGGGAAGGGGTGGCGGTAGACCATGTCATAGGGCAGGCCCAGCTCCACGCCCAGCTTGCGCACCTCGTCCTTGAACAGCTCGCGCAGCGGTTCGCACAGCTTGAGCTGCATCCAGTCGGGCAGGCCGCCGACATTGTGGTGCGACTTGATCAGATGGGCCTTGCCGGTCTTGGCGCCGGCCGACTCGATAACATCGGGGTAGATGGTGCCCTGTGCCAGCCATTTGGCGTTGGAGAGTTTCTTCGCCTCCTCCTCGAACACCTCGACAAACAGGTTGCCGATGATCTTGCGCTTTTTCTCCGGGTCGGTCTCGCCGGCCAGCGCATCGAGGAAACGCTGCTCGGCGTCGACGCGGATCACCTTCACACCCATGTGCTCGGCGAAGGTGGCCATTACCGTGTCGCCCTCCTGGTAGCGCAGCAGGCCGTTGTCAACGAACACGCAGGTGAGCTGATCACCGATGGCCTTGTGCAGCAGCGCCGCCACCACGGAGGAATCGACACCGCCGGAAAGTCCCAGGATCACCTCCTCGTCCCCCACCTGCTCGCGGATGGTGTTGATGGAATCCTCGATGATGTTGCCCGGGTTCCACAGCGCGGCACAGCCGCAGATATCGTGCACGAATCGCTCCAGGATGCGCTGGCCCTGGCGGGTGTGGGTCACCTCGGGGTGGAACTGCAGGCCGTAGAAGCGGCGCAGTTCGTCGGCCATGCCGGCGATGGGGGCGGACTCGGTGGAGGCCATCAGCTTGAAGCCCTCAGGCATCTCGATGACCCGGTCACCGTGGCTCATCCACACATCCAGCAGGCCGTAGCCCTCCTCGCTCATGTGATCCTCGATATCCTTGAGCAGGGCGGTGTGGCCGCGGGCACGCACCTGGGCGTAGCCGTACTCG
>JBFEUI010000074.1:0-13962 GCA_041547565.1 Thiohalomonadaceae bacterium | reverse complement strand
GCGGCGCTGCGGCTTGAACAGCTCCGGCAGGTGGGCATAGTTGAACACCGACAAACGGTCAGGGGAGATGTCGATAATGCGGTCCAGGGTGCGGCCAAAACTCTCCACGCTCTGGAACGGCAGGCCGTAGATCAGGTCAACACTAATCGACTTGAAGCCCTCGCGCCGCGCTGCATCCAGCGCCCCCAGAGTCTGCTCCTCGGACTGGATACGGTTGACCGCTTTCTGCACTGCCGGTTCGAAATCCTGTACCCCGAGGCTCATGCGGTTGAAGCCCAGTTTGCGCAGCAGGGCGATGGTGTCGGTCTTCACCTCGCGCGGGTCGATCTCGATGGAGTACTCGCCGCTGTCATCATCGTGCAGGTTAAACTCGGCACGGGTCTTGTCCATCAGCGCCTGCATTTCCTCGTGGCTGATGAAGGTGGGGGTACCGCCGCCCCAGTGCAGCTGGTCCACCTTGCGCTCGCGGCCGAACAGCTGCCCCTGCAGCTCCAGCTCGCGGAACAGGCGTTCAAGATACGGCGAGGCACGGCCGCGGTCCTTGGTGACCACCTTGTTGCAACCACAGTAGAAACAGACCGTGTCACAAAACGGGATATGAAAATAGAGCGACAGCGGGTTGCCGGAGGCATTGCTGCGCTCCGCCCAGGCGCGGTAGTGCGCCTCGGTAAAGCCGTCGTGGAACTGTACCGCCGTGGGGTAGGAGGTATAGCGCGGCCCTGACTTGTCGTAACGCTTGATCAGGTCCAGGTCGAAGACAATGCTCTGGTTGGTCATAGTGCTTTCCGGTCGGTTAGTCGGCGCTGGTATCCAGTCCGTAGCGGTGGGTCTCGTTGATCACCGCCAACAACTGGCTGAAGGGGAGCTGCGCGACCATGCGGCTGGACATCTCCATGAAGGGCAGGTCCTTGTTTTCGAACTGGTAGCTGCCGTCAGCCATCGACTGGCGCAGCGCCTTCAGGCTGGCGATCAGCGGGTCCAGGTGGCGCGTGCGCTCGCCGGCATCATCCATCTCGTATTCGAAACAGGCCACCAGTTCTTCAACCTCAATAATGGCCTCATCGACCAGTTTTACATACTCTTCTGCGGTTTTGGGTCTCTGTGTTTTCATCGTTTCACTGTGTATCCGAGAGGCGTGCCTCTCGCTTGGTTCGGTGTTCGTTCTCAATCAGCCGGAACAGTTGCTGATACTCCCGCGCCTGCTCGGCGGTCAACAGGAAAACACCCTCTCCGCCCCGCTCGAACTCGAGCCAGGTGAAGGGGACTTCCGGGAGAAGTTCGACAAGGGCATGCCGGCTGTTGCCGACCTCGACCACCATTATGCCGTGGGAGCTAAGGTGCTTGGCCGCCTCGCGCAACATCACCAGCACCAGCTCCAGACCGTCCTCCCCCGCAGCCAGTGCCATGGCCGGTTCGTGGCGGTACTCCTGCGGCAGTGCCGCCATATCGAGCGCATCCACGTACGGGGGATTGCTGACGATAATATCGTAACGTGTTGTCCCCAGATTGGCGAATAGATCCGAGTGGATCGGGTGCACCCGCTCTTCCAGACCGTAATCGGTGATATTCATCTGCGTCACTGCCAGGGCATCGGTGGCGATATCGACCGCGTCGACCTCGGCATCGGGGAAGGCCAGGGCAGTGGCAATGGCGATGCAGCCGCTGCCGGTGCACAGGTCAAGCACCCGCTCCACCCTGTCGGCCTGCACCCAGGGCGCGAACTCCGTCTCGATGAGCTCGGCAATCGGGGAGCGGGGAATCAGCACCCGCTCGTCGACATAGAAGGTTAGCCCGGCAAACCAGGCCTCATGGGTCAGGTAGGGGGCCGGCACGCGATCTTCAATGCGGCGGCGGAAGATATCCACCACCGCCTTGCGCTCGTGAGCGGTCAGGCGCGTGTCGAGATAGGCATCGGGCAATCTGGGCGGCAGATGCAGGGTGTGCAGCACCAGGTAGGCCGCCTCGTCCATAGCGTTGTCGGTGCCGTGGCCAAAAAAGACGTCCGCCTCGTTCAGACGGCTCATACCCCAGCGAATGAAATCGCGCAGGGTGCCCAGTTCCAGTGCCTCGTTATAGTCGATAGCCATAATCACTTGCCCCCGGGCTTTTTGGCGTGCTTGGGACGAAACGCCTTGATGAACGACTCATCGGTCTCCAGGTAGGGCCCCTCGATCAGGTCGACACAGTAGGGCACCGCCGGGAACACCGCATTGAGACAATCGGCAATGGCAGACGGTTTACCGGGCAGGTTGATAATCAGACTGCGGCCGCGGATTCCTGCCGTCTGGCGCGAGAGGATCGCCGTGGGCACAAACTTGAGCGACTCCTGGCGCATCAGTTCACCGAAACCGGGCATCATCTTCTCGCACACCGCCTCGGTGGCCTCCGGCACGATATCACGCAGCGCCGGTCCGGTACTGCCCGTGGTCACCACCAGGCAGCACCCGTCCTTATCACACAGTTCAATCAGCGCGGCCTCAACCTGCTCCTGCTCGTCCGGCACCAGGCGTGCCACCGGCTGCCACGCAGATGTCAACGCCTTGCCCAGCCACTCCTGCATTGCCGGACCGCCCAGGTCCTCGTACTCGCCGCGGCTGGCGCGATCCGATATGGTCAGGAATCCGATACGTGCTGTCGCTGTTGTCATGTCGGGAAAGTTCGTCTTTTGCAACTGGAGAAAGGCGCATTATACGCCCCTTGCCCGTCCATTTCCTGTCGATAAAACACTGGAAATCACAGGGTCACTGTGCGGGTGCGGGAGGCTAGCTCTGGTAATCGTGCAGACGCACCGGCAGGCGGCGTCCGCCCCAGTCGCCGGGCGGGCCATCGAACACGCCGGCACACCTCGTGCCGCACCGGGTGCAATGGCCATCGGCAGTGAGGTGCCAATCGCTGAGGATGTACCAGTCACGGCCGATCAGCTTCTGCCCGCAACTGTGGCAATAGGTACTCTGTCCCTCTGAATCGTGCACGTTGCCGGTAAAGGCGTAGCGCACGCCGTTTTTCATGGCGATTTCACGCGCCCGGGTCAGGGTCTCGGACGGTGTCGGCGGGACATCCATCATGTGCCAGGCCGGATGAAAGGCGGTGAAGTGCATCGGCACATCGGGGCCGAGCTCCTTGACCACCCAGCGGGTCATCGCCTCAACCTCCTCGTCGCTGTCGTTCCGCCCGGGGATCATTAGGGTGGTCAGCTCGATCCAGACGTCCGTTTCATGTTTCAGGTAGACCAGGGTATCGAGCACCGGCTGCAGGTGGCCGCCGGTGAGTTTGTGGTAGAAATCCTCGGTAAAGGCCTTCAGGTCGATATTCGCCGCATCCATGTACTGGTAGAACTCCTTGCGCGGGGCCTCGCAGACATAGCCGGAGGTGACCGCCACCGATTTTATCCCCCGCTCCCGGCAGGCCCTGGCCACGTCGATGGCGTACTCGTGGAAGATAATCGGGTCGTTGTAGGTGTAGGCCACACTGCGGCAACCCAGATCACTGGCGGCACGGGCAATGGTCTCGGGACTGGCGTCATCGGCCAGGGTATCCATCTCGCGTGACTTGCTGATGTCCCAGTTCTGGCAGAACTTGCAGGAGAGGTTGCAGCCTGCGGTGCCGAAGGAGAGCACCGGGGTACCCGGCAAAAAATGGTTGAGCGGCTTTTTCTCGATAGGATCGACACAAAAACCACTGGAACGGCCGTAGGTGGTCAACACAACCCTGCCGTCCAGGTTGGCCCTGACAAAACAGAGTCCGCGTTGTCCGCTCTTCAGCTTGCAGTACCGCGGGCACAGGTCGCACTGCACCCGCCCGTCCTCCAGCGCATGCCAGTAGCGGGTGTCGACGATACTCTCGGGAGTGACGCCATCGAATGGAGGGTATTCGGTTTCCATAGGAGAAGTATGGTGGATACCCCCCTACCGCGCCACCTGGTTGATCCCGGCTGCGCTTCTCGCTATACCATGGTGTATATAGAGGTAAAACGTCATGGAAAACATACGTAAACCCGCCGTTGCCGGCATGTTCTATCCCGCCGATCCCGAGGAAATCCACAGCCAGCTGGCCGACTTCTTCCGCCAGGCCGCTGCCGGAGACGGTACCGCGCCCAAGGCGCTCATTGCCCCGCACGCCGGTTATATCTACTCCGGGCCGGTGGCGGCCAGTGCCTACATCCGCCTGAAGTCCGCCGCCGACACCATCACCCGTGTCATCCTGCTCGGACCCTCGCACCGTGTCGCTTTTCCCGGTCTGGCAACCCCCAGTGCCGATGCGTTCAGGACACCGCTGGGCGACATCCCGCTTGATCGCGAGGCAGTCGAGGCGGTCGAGGCCCTGCCCCAGGTCCATCGCCTCGACGAGGCCCACCTGATGGAGCACAGCCTCGAGGTCCACCTGCCCTTCCTGCAGGAGCTCTTGCACCACTTCACGCTGGTCCCGCTGGTGGTCGGCGATGCCGACAGCGATGAGGTGGCAGAGGTGCTGGAGATGCTGTGGGGCGGACCCGAGACGCTGATCGTGATCAGCTCGGATCTGAGCCACTACCACGACTACGCCACCGCCCAGGAGATGGACCGCACCACCTCCGAGGCGATCGAAGGGCTGCATCCTGAGGCGCTGCACTACGATGATGCCTGCGGCCGCAATCCCATCAAGGGGCTGCTGACCGTCGCCCGGCGCAAGGCGATGCACATGGAGACGGTTGATCTGCGCAACTCCGGGGATACCGCCGGCCCCAGGGATCGGGTGGTCGGCTACGGCAGTTACGTGCTCCACTAGCCCCGGTGCGCATGATGTACAGCGACGAGGAACGGGGAATATTGCTTGAGGTCGCCGAACGGGCGATTCGTCACGGACTGGGTGGTGGGCAACGCTGGCTGCCGGATGAGGCCGAGTACGGCGAAACGCTGCGGGCGCTGCGAGCCACCTTTGTCACGCTAAAGCGCGGCGGCGAGTTGAGAGGCTGTATCGGCACCCTGGAGGCCCATCGCCCGCTGGTGGTCGATGTGGCGTACAATGCCCACGCGGCCGCCTTCTCCGATCCGCGCTTTGCCCCCCTGGCCAGCAGCGAACTGGCCGGACTGGATATCCACATCTCGGTACTCTCGCCGGCCGAGGCCATGAGCTTCGATTCGGAACAGGATCTGCTGGCGCGACTGCGCCCCGGGGTCGATGGCCTGATCATGGAGGAAGGGATGCGCCGCGGAACCTTCCTTCCCTCGGTATGGGAGTCGCTGGCCAGGCCCGAACAGTTTCTTCAACACCTCAAGCTCAAGGCCGGGCTGCCCCCCGACTACTGGTCAGACAGCCTGAAGGTCAGCCGCTATACCACCGAATCGTTCGGCCGCACCATCGTGTAGGCTAACGGCTCTGTTTACCCAGCCGGCACTCCCCCACCGACCCTGGCAGGCAGATAAAATCGGGGCCCCAGATGGCATTGTCCAGCTTCGCCCCCTTCATAATCGTCCCTTTCAGGTCAGCCCCGCTCAAATCGGCATAACTGAGATCGACGCCGCTCAGGTTGGCCCGCGACAGGTCGGCACTGCGCAGATTGGCCCCTTTCATCAATGCCTTGCTGAGGTCCGCTCCGCGCAACATGGAGGCGCTGAGGTTGGCATAGGCCAGGTCACTGGAGACCAGCCTTGCGGCCCTGAGCACAGAACGGCTTAAATTGGTGTTGCGCAGCACCGCCCCTTCAAGGTTGCTGTTGGCCAGACGGCTGCCCTGCATCAGACAGTTACTCCAGTTGACGCCAGGCGCGGCCGGCGCATCGCACTGCGGCTCGGCAAATTCGTCGCCCCTGGGGATAAGCAGCACGCCGCCCACCACCACCACAGCGAGGGTGATGGCAAGCAGATACTGGAGCACCCTGTTCTGGCGTTTACGCTCATGCGTGCGCGAGGCCATGATCATGCGGTGGTGCATTTCCGCATCATCCTCGACCCCGCGGCTGTCGCCTTTGGCGGCACTCTCAAGCCGCTCATCCGCCCAGCGACGTGCCGCCTTGAGGCGCTCGCGGGCTTCTTCATCATCCGGGTTGCGCGCCACATCCTTGATCGCGTCCGGAATAAGGTGATGCACCCTCTTCACCGGCTGCCACTGTTCCCGATCGGCACTGACTTCATCGTCGAATTTAATTCGTCCCAGGAGGATATAGCGTCCGACCAGACCCGCCGGAAAGGGACCTGTCACCTTCCCCTTGCTGCGGACATACCAGTTTTGTGCACGATGTTCAGACATGAATATGAATGGTCTTTAGTATTTGTTGTTGGTACCACATTAGCATAGAGCGAACTGCGTATTCCTTCGCAATCGAAGTCTGTGTCATATAATTCAGGATAATATCCTCTATCGGCAACCAATGAATACCCCCATGCAGATCGACCGTGCGCCACTGCAACAACGTGCAAACATCAGGATACCGCAGAACATTGCCAGTCTGCCGTGGAAGGCCGGCCAGACCCTGCTGGCGAAGGTTGTAAATGTGCTCCCCGACAACAAGGTGACGCTCGAGCTTGCCGGAAAACTGTTCGAGGCACAGACAACACAGCAGCTCACCAGGGGCCAGCAGCTGAAAGTGGTCGTTGAAAAACAGGGTGAAAACACCTTGCTGAGGATTGTTTCCGGGAAAGCGCCCGAGCCACCGATTCGCTCATTCTTGCGCCGCACCCTGCCGCACCAGGCGCCGCTCAAGCCCATGCTCGAAACACTGGCCAAACTCAACCTCTCGGAGACACAGCTCAAACAGCTGCCGCAGCCCCTGCGCCAGGACCTGCAACAGATACAGCAGCGCATCACTCAGTTCAACCGACAGTTGCCCACCGCGGAGAAACTTGCCTCCGCTGAGGGTCTGAAGCAGGCCATCATCAACAGCGGCCAATTCTTCGAGAGCCGCATCGCAAGCACCCCGTCGCATTTTCCCGCCAACGACATCAAGGGACAGCTGCTGCAGCTGTTTTCACTGCTAGCCCGTCTCACCGGCCAGGAGGCACCAAGGGGCATACTGCAACCGCTGACCACCAACACCGGAAAATCAGTCGCCGAACTTATCGCCCAGGTCCGACAAAAGGCCGGCAAGGGTACGCAGAAACTTGACCGTGAACTGCTCACCTCGCTGCTCAACCTGCTCAAACAGTCGGGAGGCGGTCTGGCAAGAGTACAGTCCCAGCAGCTGGTCTCGGTCGCACGCCAGGAAACCAATGAGCTTGTGTGGCTGTTTGATATCCCGCTACGCCAGGAACAGGAACGTTCACTTATCAGGTTACGCATACAGCAGGAGAAAAAATCCGGCGCAGAACAGGCGGATGACCGATGGCGTATAAACCTCACCATCCAGGATCAGTTCAACCAACCGGTACGCATTGCACTGCAGCTATCGGCACGGCGTGTTTCCTGTACCTTTCATGCCCACAATGCCGACACCGCTGCATCGTTTAACGAGTTCCTGCCCAGGCTCAACCGGCGCTTCCAGGAACTGGGCTTTGAGGTTGAGCAACTGGGTTGTCGCCACACCACGGTGACCGAAGAAGATGACCCGCTGGAACACGAGATGAGCGGCCTGCTGAATGTAACCGCATGACAAAAGAGCAAAACGACAAGCGTGCCGTGGCACTGTACTACGACGGGGAGACCGTACCGAAGGTCACCGCCGGAGGTAGCGGTGATATCGCCGAGACGATCATCGCCATTGCCGAGGAGAACGGCATTCCACTGCGAGAGGATGCCGAACTGGTTGCCCTGCTCGCCGAGCTGGATCTGGGTGAGGCGATTCCCGAAGAGCTGTACCAGGTCGTGGCCGAGGTGATCGCCTTTGCCTACCTGGTCACGGGCAAGTTTCCCAAGGACTGGGACGGCAACTCCTGAGCCTGCGATGCGCTATCATTGCGTTACCACAGCAACCTAGCGCACAAGGATCGATCCATGGCCGTGTCATTTCCGCCCTACTATATGATTACAGGGAAATTCAGCGATAAGACTGACTTCCGTGCGAAACTTGAAAGCGCCCTGGAACAGGGAGAGCGGATCGTCCAGCTGCGCTGCAAGCAGATCGATGATGCGGACGAATACCTCGAACTGGCACGGATCGCGGAGACGGTCTGTACACGGTTCAATGCCACCCTGCTGCTCGCCACATCGGTCGATACATTCAATCAAAGCCATGCCGACGGCCTGCACCTGAACAGCCAGGTACTGGATCGCTACGACCGCCGCCCGGTCCCCGCCGACAAGTTGCTGTCAGTCTCCTGCCATACCCGCGACGATATGCAGCAGGCCCTCAAACTGGGTGCCGACATCCTGTTGCTGTCGCCGGTCAAGGCAACCTCAAGCCACCCCGGCGTACCCGGTATCGGCTGGGACGGGTTCAGGACAATGACCGCCGGGATCACGCAGCCGGTCTATGCCCTCGGCGGCATGCGGGCCGAAGATCTGGACGCGGCCAGGCAGGCCGGTGCGCAGGGCGTGGCCGCCATCTCCTCTTTCTGGCGATAGGCAGCCGCCCCTTTCACTATTCATCAACATCCAGTCCCATTGTCCTGGCGCGTTTGCGCCACAGGCGACGGGCCTGCGCCTGCATATCCGCAATCGCATCCCCCTCATCGATGATCTCCATACCGATCAACGTCTCCAGAATATCCTCCAGCGTCAGGATACCCGCCATCTCGCCGTATTCATCCACGATAAGCATGATATGCGCGCGCTGGCGCAAAAACGCATCAAAGGCCTGGGTCAGGGTAGCGGATTTAGGCAGTACCGAAATCTCCCGGCGGTAGTTTTCCAGCGGGGTGCCGGTGTTGTTGCGTGCCTGTGCCAGCAGCAGGTCGCTGCGCAGCACAAAACCGTCGGGATTATGCGCATCCTCAGCATAGACCGGAATGCGCGAAAAGCGCTCGCCGCCGTATTTCCAGAAGAACTCCTCGACAGTCAGCTTTTGCGACAGGGAAAAAACCACGGTGCGCGGGGTCATAACATCGGTCACGCGTGTTTCCCGAAAGCGCAACAGGTTCTTCAGGATGGTCGTCTCCTGTTCGCCAAGCTGCCCCTCACGCGCACTCAGGTCGGCCATCGCGGCAAACTCCTGGCGATTGAAGCCGATCAGCCCCGGCCCCGGGGCAATGCCGCGGGTCAACAACCGCGACAGCTTCACAAAGGGAAACAGCAGCACGATCAGGCCCCGCAGCGCATAGGCGACCAGCGGCGCCAGTTGCCGCCAGTAGTGGGCACCCAGGGTTTTCGGGATGATCTCGGAGAAGACGAGAATAAGCAGGGTGAGGATGGCCGATGCGGCACCCAGGTACGCACTACCGAACACAGCGGCCGCCTGGGCACCGGCCCCGGCGGCACCGATGGTGTGGGCAATGGTATTGAGCGTGAGGATCGCGGCCAGGGGGCTGTCGATATCCGCCTTGAGCCTTGCCAGCAGTGCACCGGAACGTCTGCCCTCCTGCTGCAGCAGAGTGATATAGGGGGTCGTCACACTCAGAATCACCGCCTCGGCGATCGAGCAGAGGAAGGAGAAGCCAAGGGCGATCAGGGCATAGGTGACAAGAAGCAGCATCGGTTAATTCATTATGTTCGGCATGTTCGGCCGGCGTAGCCAAGTATAGCGTGTTGACCCTAGGCCCCCCTGCGCAACGACTGGATAAACGCCTCGGCCACGGCGTTATTGAGATTCGAGCGCGTACGTGCAATCCACAGGGTACGCTTGATGCGCAGCCCCTGGATCTTAATATGATAAAGATTGCCCTCGACCAGCGCCTCGGCCACGGCGAAACGCGGCAGGAAGCTGACATGGCTGCCGCGATCGAGCATCTCCACAATGGTGTCGGTCGAACCGACCTCCATGGCCACGGGGACCTGGGCAATACCGATATCGCTCAGGGCCTTGTCCAGGATAATGCGCATGGAGGAGTTCGGCTCGCGCAACACGTAGTGCAGTTTCGTCAGTTCGGTAACCGGCAGCAGATCCTTGCCCCACAGGGGGTGGGAGGGACCGCACACCAGCACCAGTTCATCCTCAAGCCACTTCTGCACCAGGATGTCGGGATGGTCCGGGGCCTGTTCCAGCAGCGCCAAATCAACCAGCCCGGTGGCCAGGTGCGTCTGGATGCGGCGCGTATATCCCACGCGGCTCTCGATACGGTACTCGGGGTAGGCATCATCAAACCGCAGCAGGATATCCGGAAGCAGGTGCTCACCGATGGAGAAGGTCACTTCAAGACGCAGCCGGTTTTGCCCGATACGAAGCGACTCCAGATCATCGAGCAACGTGCTCTGATGATCGAGCACCAGCCGGGCATAGGCATAGACCCGTTCACCGGCTTGGGTCAGTTCGAGGCGCCGCCCCTTGCGTTGCATCAGAGGCACACCGTAATTGGTCTCCAGTGCACGCAGGCGCTTGGTGATGGCAGGCTGCCCGACGTGCAGGGCACGCCCCGCCTCCTCGACACCGCCGAGTTCGACAACGGCCCTGAGGGAGGCCAGGCCCTTCAGGTCAGGCAGGCTTCTATATTCCATCAAGGAATATTAACAATTATCAATTCATTTGAATAGACAGTTTAAAGCCTTCATTATCGCGTGTCTTTTGGACATGCATACTACAAAGATAGGTATTGGGTAGTACCTATCGGATTATATTTTTCCGAACAGGAATATTGCATCAGGGGCAGACATAGCCCGGTTGCATGCGCATTTAGCTCCACTGAGACGCTGTGTACACACCTTCTGCGCCGTTTACATACGGTAGCAGTGGTGTCTGTTTTGTCTCTGTATTGTGCGGGGCCGGACAACAGTCGGCAGTCCGCCGGTGTTGAGCAAGCCGTTTTCATCCCCCGCCACACCGGGCAGGGGTAAAGATTTTGGGACTTTTTGAAGGAGATTGATTTATGACCGCACTTGCTGACGAAGAGCAGACCAGGGGCCGTATTGCCGGCCTGTCGCTCAAGCAGTGGATCGCCGCGGGCGTATTTGCCCTCGTCGCCGTTTACCTGGCCTCGGTGGTGCCGACCATTGAGATCGCCTGGGTCAGCGCCATCCTGCTGCTCACTATCTATCTGTTCGCCTTCGAGGTCGTCGGTGTAGACGTGGCCGCCGCCACGGTCATGGTATTGCTCGGCCTGACCTCGCTGCTGGCGCCGGTAATGGGACTTGAGCAGGGACTGGTCGACACCAAACACCTGTTTGACGGCTTCTCCTCCAATGCGGTGATCTCAATTATCGCGGTAATGATTATCGGTGCCGGCCTCGACAAGACCGGCATCATGACCAAGGTCGCCGCCTTCATCCTCAAGATCGGCGGCACCACCGAGGGGCGCATCATCCCGATCATCTCCGGTACCGTGGGCATCATCTCCTCGTTCATGCAGAACGTGGGCGCCGCAGCCCTG
Organism: Thiohalomonadaceae bacterium; assembly: GCA_041547565.1. GTDB lineage: Bacteria > Pseudomonadota > Gammaproteobacteria > Thiohalomonadales > Thiohalomonadaceae > JBFEUI01. Next base: position 2,593 of record JBFEUI010000074.1, on the reverse strand, counting down.
TTCCTGCCGGTGGTCAGCCGTATCTCGGCGCGCTCCGGGCTGCCGATGTCACGGCTGCTGATGCCGATGGGCTTTACCGCCATTCTCGGTGGTACCGTCACCATGGTCGGCTCCAGCCCGTTGATTCTGCTTAACGATCTGATCCTCACCTCCAACAAGGCCCTGCCAGAGGCCCAGCAGATGGACACCTGGGGACTGTTTTCCGTCACCCCGGTCGGTCTGGTGCTGGTCGCTACCGGCATTATCTATTTCGTTATCGCCGGACGCTTCGTACTGCCGGTGAGCAAAAACGAAGATGCCACCTCCGGTCAACGGACCGTTGACTATTTTGATGAACTCTACGGCGTCGAGTACGACGTCTTCGAGGTTCGGGTTCCCCGTGACAGCAAACTTATCGGTATGAACCTGGACGAGATTGAGAGTACCTGCAAGGTACGCATTGTTGCGGTAGAGAAGGGCGACGGTCTGCGCTTTGGCGCCAACAGCGTGGATCGGGCCACCGGCATTGAGGCAGGAACCGTGCTCGGTGTGCTTGCGGATACGCAGAACTTCACCAACTTTATTGATAAAGCCGGGGTCGAAGTGAAACCGGAACTGGATGTCTTTTCCGATGCCCTGGTACCCAGCAAGTCAGGTATTGCCGAAGTGGTTATCCCGCCAGGCTCCAGCCTTATCGGCAAGACCGCACGCGATCTGTGGATGCGCAAGACCTACGGCCTGTCGCTGATGGCGATCAACCGTGGCGGTGAAACGATTACCCGTGAGGGTGGCGGCGTACGTGATACCGCATTGCAGGCCGGTGACACCCTGGTGGTGCATACCACCTGGGCCGATCTGGCGCGCCTGGAGAGCGATCGCAACTTCGTGGTGGTGACCACCGAGTACCCCCATGAAGAAGAGCGCCCACACAAGCTCGGCTGGGCCGGCCTGTTCTTCGGCATTGCCCTGTGTCTGGTGCTGTTCACCGATCTGCGTCTGTCTATCGCTCTGCTGACCGGTGCCATGGGCATGGTGCTGTCCCGCGTCCTGACCATTGATGAGGCCTACGAGGCGGTGAGCTGGAAAACCGTATTCCTGCTCGCCTCGCTTATCCCGCTCGGTCTTGCGGTGGAAACCACCGGCACCGCCAAGTGGATTGCCGAGCAGGTACTGAGCGTGGTGGGCGATGCCCCCGGCTGGGTGATCCAGGCCTCTGTCGCGGTACTGGCCACCTTCTTCACCCTGGTCATGTCCAACGTCGGTGCCACGGTACTGCTGGTGCCCCTGGCGGTGAACATCGCGATTGGTGTTGGCGCTGATCCGGCGGTATTCGCCCTGACCGTGGCCATCGCCACCTCCAATTCGTTCCTCATCCCGACCCATCAGGTCAATGCCCTGATCATGGGACCCGGCGGTTACCGCGTGCCCGATTTCATGCGTGCCGGCGGCATCATGACCGTGCTGTTCCTGGTCGTGATGATGCTGATGATGAACCTGGTGTTCTGAGGACAATAATGTGAAAACAACTCAACGCTACGTCAATCTGCTTCTGGGCGCGTTCGCCCTGCTGTTCTCTGCCGGCAGCTTCGCCGCAGAGGCAGTCGCCGACAAACCGCTGGACCTGACCGCAAGCGGGGTAGGCCTGTTCGCCATCGCCGTGTTTGTCATCGCCTACCTGCTGGTGATGGCCGAGGAGTTTACCCACCTGCGTAAATCCAAGCCCGTCATTCTCGCCGCCGGTATCATCTGGGCCGCCATCGCCTGGACCTACCAGGGCCACGGCATTCCCGGTCTGCCCGAACATGCCGTGCGCCACAACCTGCTGGAATATGCCGAGTTGATGCTGTTCCTGCTGGTGGCGATGACCTACATCAACGCCATGGAGGAGCGCCGGGTATTCGAGGCGCTGCGCGCATGGCTGATCGGTTCAGGTTTCGGCTTCCGCTCCCTGTTCTGGATCACCGGCACGCTGGCCTTTTTCATCTCGCCGGTGGCAGACAACCTGACCACCGCCCTGCTGATGTGTGCCGTGGTACTGGCGGTCGGCGGTGACAATACGCGCTTCGTCACCCTGGCCTGCATCAACATCGTGGTCGGCGCCAATGCCGGTGGTGCGTTCTCGCCGTTCGGCGATATCACCACCCTGATGGTGTGGCAGAAGGGCATTGTCGATTTCTGGGGCTTTTTCGCCCTGTTCCTCCCCTCGGCAATCAACTACGTGGTACCGGCAGCGATCATGCACTTTGCCATTCCCAACGAGAAGCCGACCGCCTCGGGCGAGAAGGTCGCCATGCAGCGCGGTGCCAAGCGTATTATCGTACTGTTCCTCGCCACCATCGCCACCGCGGTATCGTTCCACAACTTCCTGCACATGCCGCCGGTTATCGGCATGCTGACCGGCCTGGGTTACCTGCAGGTGTTCGGTTTCTTCCTGAAGAAGACCGCCCACAAGGAATACAGCTATGAAGACAATGCCGAGCATGACGAGCAGATGGGCAGCCCGGTTGCCTTTGATGTGTTCCAGCCGGTGGCACGCGCAGAATGGGATACCCTGCTGTTCTTCTACGGTGTGGTAGCCTGTGTCGGCGGCCTTGGTTTTCTCGGTTATCTCGGC
>JBFEUI010000073.1:0-14241 GCA_041547565.1 Thiohalomonadaceae bacterium | reverse complement strand
CGCTTGGAGTATTGCGGGCGCTTGCGTGCCTTGTGCAGGCCGACCTTCTTGCGCTCAACCTCACGGGCATCGCGGGTCAGGAAGCCGCCCTTGCGCAGGGCGCTGCGCAGTGACTCGTCCTCGGCAACCAGTGCGCGGGCAATGGCGTGGCGGATGGCGCCGGCCTGTCCGGTGTTGCCGCCGCCCCTGACGGTGACGGTGACGTCGAACTTGTCCAGCACGTCGACCGCTTCCAGCGGCTGGCGTACAACCATGCGCGCGGTTTCGCGGCCGAAGTACTCATCCAGGCTACGCTTGTTGACAGTGATGTTGCCGCTGCCTGCCTTGATGAAGGCGCGAGCTGCTGAGCTCTTGCGGCGTCCGGTGGTCAGTTGATTCTGTTCAGCCATGATCTGTCCGTTTCACTCTATATCTTAAATATCCAGCGGCTTGGGCTGCTGGGCGGCATGGTTATGCTCGGGACCCGCATAGACCTTCAGCTTGCGGAACATGGCGCGACCCAGGGGATTCTTGGGCAGCATGCCTTTTACCGCGGTCTGGATCACACGCTCCGGCGCCTTGTCGATCAGCTTGTCGAAGCTGATCTCCTTGATGCCACCGGGGAAACCGGTGTGGTGGTAGTACATCTTGTCGGTCGCCTTGCGGCCGCTGACGCGTACCTTCTCGGCGTTGATGACAACGATGTAGTCGCCGGTATCCACGTGAGGGGTGTACTCAGCCTTGTGCTTGCCACGCAGGCGGCGGGCAATCTCCGTAGCGAGACGGCCAAGGGTCTTGCCGTCAGCGTCGACGACATACCAGTCGCGCTCTACGGTTTCAGCTTTTGCACTAAATGTCTTTGTTCCAATCATTTCCTTAAACTCCAGCTAGAGGGGGCTCTCCAGGGAAGAGGCGGAATGATACAGAAAGGTACGGAGAGATACAAGTAGAAAGATAAAAGATACAAGGACAGTCATTTTCTCTTGCATCTTGAATACTTGTATCTGAATCAGAAATAAAAAAGGCGCGGCTAAGGGGGGAGTGCCGCGCCTGCAAAAAATCCACCAAAGGAGGATGGAGGAGTCTGAAGATCCATGCCGTTGGGAAGTCAGTCATGAATCAGTAATTGCTAATATACTTACGTTCTTAGACTGTGTCAACAAGAAAAGCAGATACAAGTGTTCAAGATACAGGAGAAAAGTAATAAAAAACGGCCTTGGCGCCCATGGGACACACTATGCCTTGTATATTTGCTCTTGAAACTTGTATCTAATCTTGCCGATGCAAATAACGCCCTATTAGTACCTAGGTGATGAACTCGCACACGCTATAGGGTGCCCCGTGGACGCCGGCTGCGAGGCGGGCACGGCCCGCCCTATCTTTACCGATGCAGATACCGTCGTATCAGCACGGGGGCGATGAACCCGCACACGCTATAGGGCGCCCCGTGGGCGCCGGCTGCGAGGCGGGCACGGCCCGCCCTATCTTTACCGATGTAGATACCGCCCTATCAGTACCGAGGCGATGGACAGCGCCGCCAGTCCGTAGCCCAGCAACACTGCGATATGCAGCGATACATCTGCCAGGGTACCGAGCGGCTGGCCGGTCACCAGCGGACGCACCACGGCGATGGCGTGGGTCAGCGGCAGCATGGCTGAGGCCTGCTGCAGTGAGCCGGGCATGCCGTCGAGGGGGAAGAACACGCCGCTGAACAGCAGCATCGGGGTCAGCAGCAGGGTGAAGTAGTAGAGGAAGAAGTCATAACTGCGCGACACCGCTGTCACCACCAACGCCATGGCGGTAAAGCAGGCGCCGGTGAGAAGCGCCACCGGCAGCGCCCACAGTGCCGCCCAGCCGTGCACCGCGCCCATCAGGCTGGCAACGATAATAATCATGGTGGCACTGAGCAGGCTCTTGGTCGCGCCCCAGAACACCTCACCGAACAAGATGTCGTTCACGCTCAGCGGGGTATAGAGCATGGAGTTCCAGGTCTCCTGCACGGTCATGCGGGTAAAGGCGGAGTAGGTCCCCTCGAAGCTGGCCGTATTCATGGCGCTGGCACAGATAAAGCCGGAGGCGAGAAAGGTGATGTAGTCCAGCCCGCCGACCTCGCCGACCAGTTGGCCAAGACCGTAACCGAGGGCAAACAGGTAGAGCAACGGCTCACCGATATTGCCGATCAACGCCGGCCCGGCCAGTTTGCGCCACACCCGCACATTGCGCCGCCATACCGGGTACCAGCGCAGGGCAAACAGGTCCTGCAACAGTTGCAGCGGGGCCATGGCGAGCTGTCTCAATCCGTCCATCCAGCTACTCCCGCAGGTCACGCCCGGTCAGCTTGAGAAACACGTCCTCCAGGTCGGCCGGGCGGCTCATGAACTGCAGCTGCGGCTGCTCACACAGCGAGTCGACCAGCCGGCGCTCGTCCCGGGCATAGCAAAACAGGGTTTCACCCACCCGCTCGCTGCGCACGGCCAGGGCCCGGCCCTGCTGTCCGTACCAGGCATCCAGCCCCTCGCCATGCACCTCGATCACATGCGGTTCGATGTGGCGCGCGATCAGCTCCGCCGGCGAACCGACATCGAGTATCCTGCCGTGGTCCATGATCGCCAGGCGGTCACACAGGCGCTGCGCCTCCTCCATATAATGGGTGGTCATAATCAGGGTGCGCCCCTCGTTGAGCAGGCTGCGCAGGCGCTGCCAGATGACCTGGCGTGCCTGCGGGTCCAGACCGGTGGTCGGCTCGTCCAGCACCACCAGGGCCGGATCGTTGATCAGGGCCCGCGCCAGGGTGAGGCGGCGTTTCATCCCCCCGGACAGGGCATCAATACGTGCGCCACTCTTGTGCTCAAGATTGGCAAAGGCGAGCAATTCATCGATACGCTGCTCCAGCACGCGGCCGGACAGGCCGAAGTAGCTGGCATAGGTGCGCAGGTTCTCACTCACGGTGAAGTCGGGATCGAGGCTGTCCTGCTGCGGCACCACACCCAGCTGCCTGCGCATCGGCCGTGCCTGTTGCGGCACCCCGTGCCCCAGCACCTCGAGCTCCCCGCCATCGGGCAGCGTCATCCCCAGCAGCATGCGCAGGGTCGTGGTCTTGCCGGCCCCATTGGGGCCAAGCAGTCCGAAACACTCACCCTGCCGTACCTCCAGCTCGATACCGTCGACCACGCGCTGGCCACCGTAACGTTTGGTCAAGCCCTTCGCCACTACCACTGCCGTGCTCATTTTTCAGCCCCGGACGCCACCGCATCCGACCAGATGTTAATCACCGCCTCGCGCAAGCGGTTAAGGCGGCCGTGGAAGAAGTGATCGGCATCGGCCAGCCAGCGATAGACCGGCCGGGTGGGACGCGCCGCCACCCAGCTCGATACCGCCTCGGGAGCGGTGATCTCATCCTTGCCCCCCTGCACCACCAGCCAGGGGATTGTCACCTCGGGCAGCTCGTCGTAGTCGAACATGCGCACCGGAGGGGCCACCAGCAACAGGCGCTCGGCCCCCGCCGCCCGGTGGGCGCGCAGGGCCACGTAGGAGCCGAACGAAAAACCGGCCAGCCACAGCGGCGCACGTGGATAACGCTCACGAAAATAGCTCACCACACTGAGCAGGTCATCCGACTCACCCCGACCTTCATCGTAACGTCCCTGGCTCTTGCCGACGCCACGGAAGTTGAAGGTGACACTCAGCATGCCCATCTGGTTGAAGGTTTGCGCCAGGATATGGACCACCTTGTTGCGCATGCTGCCGCCGTAGAGCGGATGCGGGTGGCAGATCACTGCAATTGGCAGGTCACCCTGGTAACAGTCGGGGCAGGTTGTCAGCACCTCGATGTTGCCCGCTGGCCCGGGGATCAGCAGTTCCTCACCGACACAGATATCCTCTTCCAGACCGTCGTACAGGTGGCGGCTGTGAAGTTGTGCAAAATAGACGTCGTCGGGCATTCTATATAGATACAAGAGAAAAGAATAAAGATACAAGGTACAAGAGTAATCCTGTATGATTTTGCTTCATTCTAACATGGTGTTGCCATCACCGTGATTGCCACCCAACATCCATGGTTTTTCTTTTAACTTGTATCTTGTAACTTGTCTCTCACTTCCAAAATTCTGTCCGATACCGACCGCTGTGTAATGTGCGGGCTGTGCCTGCCGCACTGCCCTACCTTCGTGCTCCACGAAACAGAGGCCGAATCACCCCGCGGCCGCATTGCCCTGATCCAGGGTATGGCCTCCGGCGCGCTGGAAGCGGACAGCGCACTGCTCGAACACCTCGACAACTGTCTCGGTTGCCGCGCCTGCGAGGCAATGTGCCCCTCGCATGTTCGCTACGGAAAAATCCGCGACAATGCGATACGACTCCTTGCGGAAAAAAAGGCGGTACCACCGCCTCCGGCGTCAACCCGTCTCAGCCACTACCTGCTCGAGCGAAGCGGTTACCTTGCACCGGCAGTGTACAAACTGCTGCAGCTTTATCGTCAGAGCCGCCTGCGCCGCTTCATAAAACCTGCCGGCAATTCAACACTCGGAAAATTCGACGCTCTGTTACCGAATGAGAAAAACGCTCCCGCCCCGCCCGCCTTTTCTCCGGCAATCGGCCAGAAGCGGGGCAGCGTTGCGCTGTTTCACGGCTGCAGTGCCGAACTGCTGGAACCGGCAACCGCCTGGTCGGCGATCCGGCTGCTCAATCTACTCGGCTATGATGTCCACAGTCCGCAGCGACAGGTATGCTGCGGCGCCCTCGCCGTCCAACGCGGCGATGCAAAAACAGCACATCAACTGCAACGGCAAAATTTTGAAGCTTTCGCCCATCTGGATATCGAGGCCATTATCAGTTTCAACAGCGGTTGCGGTGCCCGTCTGCAGGAATATGAGTCGCCGCTACATGCCAGGGACAAGGTCGTCGATATTTGCGATTTTCTCCGACACTGTGAATGGCCTGCCCCCCTCCCGTGGAAACCGCTGCAGCAGCGCATCGCCCTGCACACGCCCTGTACCCTGCGTAATGTCCTCAAGGCGGCAGATGCGCCCGCCGAACTGCTGCGGAAAATTCCCGAAATTGATTTGATTGAACTGGATGCGGGCGGCCAGTGCTGCGGCGCTGCCGGCGACTACATGTTGAACCACCCTGAAACGGCCGCACAGTTACGCACACCGAAGCTTGATGCCCTGGAAAAGAGCGGGGCAAGGGTATTGCTCAGTTCCAATGCCGGGTGTGCGCGTCATCTGGCCGCGGGTGCCGCAGAAAAGGGTATCGAGATAGCGGTAATGCACCCGGTTGTGTTACTTGAAAAACAGATACAAGTTACAAATTAAAAGATACAACAAAATGACAACGTGGCCGACCACGCCCCTGCATTGCAACGGCCCATACCTTTTGACTTTTCTCTTTTATCTTGTATCTGGCTTAATTTAAATCCAATACGCCGTCTTCGTCATCAACTTCGAGGTCATGCGCATCAACCCCTTCACCGGCAGCGGCAGTTCGGCACCGCCTGCGTGCAACGCCATGGTGGCGTGATTGCCTTCATCGTCCTTCATCTGCTCGAGGATGGCGCGGCTTTTCGCGTCGTGCTCCGGCAGGCGCTCAAGATGGCTGTCCAGGTGTTTGACCACCTGGTTTTCCGTCTCCACCACAAAGCCCAGGCTCCACTTGTCACCGGCGAAACCGGCCAGGGCGCCGATGGCCAGCGAACCGGCATACCAGAACGGGTTGAGGTAACTGACATGCGTACCCATCTCTTTGGCGCGCCGCTCGCACCACTCCAGGTGGTCGTTCTCCTCCAGCGCCGCCCGCTCCATCTTCTCGCGCACCTCGGGCAGACTCGCGGTCAGTGCCTGCCCCTGGTACAGCCCCTGGGCAGAGACCTCGCCGGCATGGTTGATGCGCATCAGGCGACCGGCCAGGTCTTTCTCCTCATCACTCAGACCCGCTTCCGGCTGTGCATCCGATGGGTTGGGCCGTTCCGTCAGTATCGGCCTACCGAAGACGGTACGCAGACCGGTATCCAGGCTCATCATCAGCGTATCGAGTTTACTGTAGTGGCGTTCATTCATAATAAAAATTTCCGTTTTGCCGGACAGCGCTTCGCCATGTCCGGCCTACCTCAATCTTCTCCGTATTTTAGCAGCCCGGGATTTTCGACATATTGCGCCCGTAGAAGATCTCCAGCATCTCCCGCTTTACATATTTATTGATTTTATTCACTTCGCTCCTGGGCAGATCATCGGCATCCACACCGAACAGGTAATCGTCGGTGTCGAACTGCTTGAGCATCATCTTGGTGTGGAAGATGTTCTCCTGGTAGACGTTGACATCAATCATCTCGTAGAGCTGCTGGGTATCCTTGGCAATATAGTTCTGAATCGAGTTTATCTTGTGATCCATAAAGTGTTTTTTGCCCTTCACATCGCGGGTGAAACCACGCACCCGGTAGTCCATGATCACAATATCCGACTCAAAGCTGTGTATCAGGAAATTCAGCGCCCTGAGCGGTGAGATACGCCCGCAGGTCGACACGTCGATATCCGCCCGGAAGGTACTGATGCCGTTTTGCGGATGACTCTCCGGATAGGTGTGCACCGTGATGTGACTCTTGTCCAGGTGACCGACCACCGATTCGGGCAGCGGGCCGGGCTCCTCGGTTTTGGCCAACTGCTCGGACAGTTTCTCGGAGAGCACCGGCTCCTCCGAGATCAGCATGGTGACACTGGCACCCTGCGGCTCGTAATCCTGATGGGCAATATTCAGGATATTGGCACCGATGATATTTGCCACCTCGGTAAGAATGGCAGTAAGACGCTCGGCATTGTACTCCTCATCGATATACTCGATGTACTGTTGCTGCTGCGCATCAGTCTGCGTGTAACAGATATCGTAGATATTGAAGCTCAGCGTCTTGGTCAGATTGTTAAATCCATGCAGCTTCAGTTTTCTTTGCTTCACCACAACCGGTTACTCCAACACATGCAATTAAAACAGTAGGCCAGGGGGCGCCGGCTCCCTGACAGCAAGATGCCCCAACACATCCTAAAGGTCCTGCAATTCTACCAGCGTTTACTCCGCGATGATCTCAAAATCGTGGCTAATCGCCACCCCGGCACTGCCCAGCATGATGGAGGCCGAACAGTACTTGTCGGCCGACAGTTCCACCGCCTTGCGCACCTTGTTTTCATTCAGTTCCCGACCCTTGACGATAAAGTGCACGTGGATACGGGTGAATACCTTGGGTTCACTGTCGGCCCGTTCGGCCGAGAGTTCGGCCACGCAGTCTGTCACCAGCTGGCGCGACTTTTTCAGGATATGCACCACATCGAAGCTGGTGCAGCCGCCCATGCCCAGCAGCAGCATCTCCATCGGCCGTACGCCCAGGTTGCGCCCGCCCATATCGGGTGGGCCATCCATAACCACGGCGTGACCACTGCCCGACTCACCCACAAAGGTGACGTCCTCGACCCACTTGATACGCGCTTTCATAACACCTCACTTTCCATGCTGACCTGTGACTCAAACCATGCGGCCCAACTTGCCTGGCGTGGTTGAAACTGTTATATGTTACAGATACTTACGTCTAAATTCCCGGTGATTATTTCGGTATGGGATATAAAAATGGGAAACAGTAGACAGATTTTCGCAGATTTAGGGGATAGTGTGTTGGGTTATTTGACAAAATTTGGACGCCCGGCCCCCTGGCGACGGCCCTGCACCCTACCCCATTTTCCGGGCCCATACGCATAATTAAAAAGTGGATGAACATGAGAATAACTAAACAGGGTACCGGCAACGCGGCCATCGATCGTTTCCTCGAACACTGCCACCGCCGCCGCTACCCGAAGAAAAGCACCATCATCTGCGCCGGCGATAAGCCCGATGTGCTCTATTACATCATCAACGGCTCGGTAGCCGTGCTGCACGAGGACGACAGCGGTCACGAGATCGTGCTGGCCTACCTCAACGCCGGCGACTTTTTCGGGGAAATGGGCCTGTTCGACGAGGAACAGGGTCGCAGTGCCTGGGTGCGCGCCCGTGTCGAGTGCGAGGTCGCCGAGATCAGTTACGTACGCTTCCGCCAGCTGGCCAGCGACGATGCCGAGATCCTGTTTGCCCTATCCACCCAGATGGCCACGCGCCTGCGCGAGACCAGCCGCAAGGTCGGCAACCTGGCCTTTATGGATGTGACCGGCCGTATCGCCCACACGCTGCTGGAACTGGCCAAGCAGCCCGACGCCATGACCCACCCCGACGGCATGCAGATCAAGATCACCCGTCAGGAGCTGGGACGTATCGTGGGGTGTTCGCGGGAGATGGCAGGCAGGGTGATCAAGAACCTGGAAGAGCAGAACCTGATCAGCGCCCACGGCAAGACCATTGTCGTGTACGGCACCCGCTAGGCAAACAGCTCGGCCAACTTTTCACCGGGCTCGGCAGCACGCATAAACGCCTCGCCCACCAGAAACGCATTCACACCGTTAGCACGCATCAGCGCAACATCATCCGGGGTATGAATCCCGCTTTCAGTCACCACGACAACCTCACCCGGGATCTGATCCAGCAACTCGACGGTGGTGGCGAGCGACAGCTCAAATGTGCGCAGGTTGCGGTTATTGATCCCCACCATGGGCAGGTCGAGTTTCAGTGCACGCTGCAGTTCCTGCGCATCGTGCACCTCCACCAGTACATCCATGCCGAGGCTCTGCGCCAGCTCACTCAATGCGTGCATGCGCGCATCATCCAGGGCGGCGACTATCAGCAGGATGCAGTCGGCCCCCATGGCACGGGCTTCATAGACCTGATAGGGATCGATAATGAAATCCTTGCGCAACACCGGCAGGACACAGGCACCACGCACCTGCTGCAGATACTCATCCGCTCCCTGGAAAAAATCGATATCGGTCAGCACGGAGAGACAGGCCGCACCGCCCTTCTCATAGGAGGCTGCAATCTGCCCGGGATCGAAGCTTTCGCGAATCACCCCCTTGCTGGGTGAGGCCTTCTTCACCTCGGCGATCACCGCAGCCTCGCCGGCGGCAATCTTCCGTTTGATGGCGCTGACAAATCCCCGCACGGGTGAGGCAGCAGCCAGACGTTCACGCAGCGCCTCCTCAGGGAGCTTTGCTGTGCGCTCGTCGATCTCCTCACGCTTGCGCTTGAGTATCTTTATCAGAATGTCGGGGGTATCTGTCATGAATCAAATCCTGTGTAACAACGCGGAGAACGCAAAGAGGCAAAGGTTGCAGAGATTATTATCAATCTCTTACAAATCATTATGCCATTCCTGCCCTAATCGGAACGGCATAGTGTTCGAAGCTCTTGATCTTTCTTTGCGCCCTTCGCGTCTCTATGGCCTTTGCGTACCTACTCCATCGTCAAAACGGCTGCGACTATTTCACCGAAATGTGTAGCTCAGGTTAGGGTGAAGCCTCTACCTGACAAAAGATGTCAGGGAGCTCACGCACCCTGACCTACGATTAAATCACTTGCTTTGCGCTCTCTGCGCCTTCGCGTTATTCACTCAAGCATCAAAACGACTGCGACAATTTCACCAACGCATCGAGCTTTTCCCGCGCCTTGCCGCTGTCAATCGCCGCCTGTGCCTTTGTGACACCCTCGGTCAGGTCACGTGCCAGACCCGCAGCGTAGATAGCGGCACCGGCGTTCAGCGCCACGATGTCACGCGCGGGCCCCTGCTCGCCCGACAACACCTGCTTGACCACCGCCAGTGATGCCTCGGCGCCGTCGACGGCAAGCGTGGAGATATCCCGTCGCTCCATACCGTAATCTTCCGGCTCAATGGTATAGGTGGAGACATCGCCATCCTTCAGTTCCGCCACATAGGTGGCTTCCCCGATGCTGATTTCGTCCATGCCGTCGTAGGCATGCACCACCAGCACATGGCGACTGCCGAGTTGTTTTAATACCTGCGCCAGCGGTTCCACCCACTGCTTGCTGAATACGCCGATCACCTGGTTGGGCGCACCGGCGGGATTGGTCAGCGGGCCGAGAACATTGAAGATGGTGCGCACCCCCATCTCCTTGCGCGGACCGATGGCGTGTTTCATCGCGCCATGATGCCTGGGAGCGAACATAAAGCCCACACCGACCTGCTCGACACACTGGGCCACCTGTTCCGGCGTCAGGTCGAGATTGACCCCTGCGGCCTCCAGCACATCGGCACTGCCCGATTTGCTGGAGATGGAACGGTTGCCGTGCTTGGCCACCTTGCCGCCGGCTGCCGCCACCACGAAGGCGCTGGTGGTGGAGATATTGAAGGTGCCGGCCACATCACCGCCGGTACCGCAGGTATCGACTACGTGCTCACCCGAAACGGGCACCCTGGTGGCCAGTTCACGCATGACGCTCGCGGCGGCGGCGATCTCGTCCACCGTCTCACCTTTCATGCGCAGACCAATCAGAAAACCGCCAATCTGCGCCTGTGTCGCCTCGCCGGTCATAATCAGCTGCATTACCTGCTGCATCTCATCCCGGCCCAGGTCACGACCCTCGGTCACGGCGCGTATCGCTGACTGCATATCCATTAAATTGACTCCTCAGTAATAAACGCAAAGAACGTGGAGGCGCAAAGTCGCAGAGAAATTCCAATATGTTTATTTACAACCGTATAAATCCCGGCCATTTCAAAGCGCCAAGGTGCAATTTATCAGTTGTAACGCATTGCGTCTTCGCGTCTCTGCGGCCTCTGCGTTAACAACTCATTTGTAAAAAGTTTTTCAGCAGATCATGGCCGTGCTGGGTCAGGATCGATTCGGGGTGGAACTGCACTCCCTCGATCGGCAGCTCCCGGTGGCGTACGCCCATGATCTCCTCGACCGAACCATCTTCCTTCTGCGTCCACGCCGTCACCTCCAGGCAATCCGGCAACGTCGCCTGTTCAATCACCAGTGAATGATAGCGGGTCGCCTCGAAGGGATTGGCAAGTCCACGGAACACGCCCTTGTCCTCGTGATAAACCATTGAGGTCTTGCCGTGCATAATGGCACCGGCATGGATAATCCTGCCGCCAAAGGCCTGGCCAATCGACTGGTGCCCCAGACAGACGCCGAGAATGGGTAATTTTCCGGCGAAGTGCTTAATCGCCTCGACGGAGATCCCTGCCTGGTTGGGCGTGCACGGTCCCGGGGAGATCACCAGGTGTTGCGGCGCGAGCCTCTCGATCTCCTCGATGGTGATCCGGTCATTGCGATGGACCACCACATCGGCACCCAGCTCGGCAAAGTACTGCACCAGGTTGTAGGTGAAGGAGTCGTAGTTATCGATCATTAACAGCATTGTTTTGCAACCCAGTTGATAGCGCAGAGCCCGCCGAGACGCGAAGACGCAAAGTTTACTATAGCTTGTTCACCACTCGGCATATGCCATCTTTCATCATGACCGAGTTGAAATTCATCAATAAGCCCAACTTTCTATTCAGCAGACGCAGGTAGGTGAGCAGTTGCATCCTGTGTAGTTTTTTTAACTCTTCCACCGACTTCAACTCCACAACCAGTTTATTCCCTATTATCAGATCCACCCGGTATGCATCACCGATAATATGGCCTTTATACCTGACTGATACGGGAACCTCACACTGAAATCCGATTCCCCTTTGCTTTAGCTCCTGTTTCAGGCAATCCTGATAGGCTGACTCCAACAGGCCGGGGCCCAGTTCCCTGTGCACCTCAATTGCTGCCCCAATCGCCAAATTGGCCAGTCCATTTTCATCCATTTCGCACTCCTTTGCGTTCTTGGCGTCTTCGCGGACTTTGCGTTTATTTTCTCCCTATCGGTGTTGACCGTCCAGGCCGCGTTCGGCCATGGCCACCGCGCGAAATACCGCCCGGCCCTTGTTCATGGTCTCGTCCCACTCATTGCGCGGCACCGAATCGTAGACAATACCGGCGCCGGCCTGGATATGGAGCATTTCATTCTTTATCACGGCGGTACGAATGGCGATGGCCGTGTCCATGTTGCCCTGCCAACCGAGGTAGCCGACCGCGCCGGAATAGATACCGCGCTTGACCGGCTCGAATTCGTCGATAATCTCCATCGCCCGTATCTTCGGCGCACCGGAGACGGTACCGGCCGGGAAGGTGGCGCGCAGCGCATCCATGGCGCTCATGCCCTGCTTCAACCGGCCGCGCACATTGGAGACGATATGCATCACGTGGGAGTAGCGCTCGATGACCATCTTGTCGGTCAGTTCCACGGTGCCGGTCTCGGCGATACGGCCCACATCGTTGCGTCCCAGGTCGATAAGCATCAGGTGCTCGGCCAGTTCCTTGGGATCGGCCAGCAGATCGGCCTCCAGCGCCCTGTCCTCCTCCTCGGTCGCCCCGCGCGGGCGGGTACCGGCAATGGGCCGCACCGTGACCATGCCGTCCTCATAGCGGGTGAGGATCTCGGGGGAGGAACCGACGATGTGGAAGCCCTCCAGGTCGAGGTAATACATGTAGGGTGAGGGATTAAGACTGCGCAGGGCACGGTATAGATCCAGCGGTCGCGCCTTGAAGGGTATGGAGAGGCGCTGTGAGAGCACCACCTGCATGATATCCCCCTCGACGATGTACTCCTTGGAACGGCGCACCGCCTCCTCGAACCCCTCCTGGGTGAAGCCGGAGACAAAGTCTTCTTCCCTTACCTCCACCGGGCGGCCGAAGCCTTCACGCGGCGCTGCCGTCTGCAGGCGTTCAATCATTGCATCGAGGCGCGCATGGCCCTGCGCCATGGCACCGTCCACGCCCGGATCGGCATGTACGATCAGGTAGAGCTTGCCGCTGAGGTTATCGAACACCACCACCTCATCGGAGACCATCAGCAGGATATCCGGGGTGCCCAGCTGGTCGGGGTTGGGGCACTGGCCGAGGCGCGGCTCGATATAGCGGATGGTGTCGTAGCCGAAATAGCCGACCAGCCCGCCGGTGAACTTGGGCAGGCCGTCGACCTCGGCCACCTTGTAGCGTTGCTGATAGGCCTCGATCCACTCAAGCGGATCCTCGACCTCCAGTTTTTCGATGACCTCCCCGCCCTGCTCCACGCAGATGGTGTGACCGAATACCTTGATCACGGTGCGACAGGGCAGCCCGATGATGGAGTAGCGTCCCCACTTCTCACCACCGTGCACCGATTCAAACAGGTAGGAGTAGGGGCCGTTGGCCAGCTTTAGGTAAGTGCTTAGCGGTGTGTCGAGATCGGCCAGCACCTCGCGCATCAGCGGGATGCGGTTATAGCCTTCGGCCGCAAGGGTCTTGAATTGTTCAGGACTCATGGTGTTTCACCTTCGATTACGAAATATGACAAACGAACAGACAGTACGTGGCGACCTCAGCCACGCCATCGTTCGTCGAATGCATTTCGTTTTATCCTGTGTGAACGCACCATTTGTCCCTCTATCCTCACAACAGCGACCGCTTCAGGCCGCCGCCTCAAGCAGCCCCTTCAATTCCACCATCGAATCGATCACCGCATCGGGATCGGCATCGCGTATATCCATGCCGTGGTTGTAACCGTAACTCATGCAGACGATCTGGAATCCGGCCGCACGGGCCGCCTTTACGTCGCTGACCGAGTCGCCCAGCATCAGTGCCTGTGACGGCTCCACACCGAAGAATTCAGCGGCATGCAGCAGCGGCATGGGATGGGGCTTTTTCTCCGCCAGGGTATCACCGCTTATGACTATGCTGAATGCGTCGAACACGCCCAGTTCCCGCAACAGGGGATGGGTGAACTGTTCCGCCTTGTTGGTGACGCAGCCCAGTTTATAACCTGCCGACTGCAGGTAGGCCAGCCCCTCTTTCACGCCCGGATAGAGGCAACTGCGCTTGCTGGTATTCTCGGCATACAGATCGAGGAAGATCGGATAGGCCTTCTGGAACAGCTGCTCATCCGGCTCGCCGTCGAGCTGGCCGATCAGGGCACGGCGTGTCAGGCGCTCGACACCGTTGCCCACCCACTGGCGCACTTTCTCCTCGCCATGGATCGGCATGCCCAGCGCCTTCATCATCTCATCGACACAATAGGCAAGGTCCGGCACGCTGTCGACCAGCGTGCCGTCCACGTCGATAAGAATCATTTCTGGTTTTCGAATCATAAATCAAAGCCTGAGTAACAAACGCGTGCTTAGCAGAGACGCGAAGATACAAAGATAATTTATCGTGTTCCTCTCCGCGACTCGGCGTCTTTGCGCCCTTTGCGTGATTTACTCCGAAATCAGCTACCCACCTTGGCCAGTTCGTCGCGGAACTTCTTGACGATGCTATCATAGCGGTGCGG
>JBFEUI010000072.1:0-14493 GCA_041547565.1 Thiohalomonadaceae bacterium | reverse complement strand
TCCTTGTCAAACGCGGGATCACGTCGGCGGATCCACTCCAGCACCATTGCCGCGTGCTCTTTCTCCTCGTCGCGGTTGTGGGCGAGGATGGCGCGTAGCTCCGCATCCTTGCAGGCATCGACACGCTGGTTGTACCAGTCGACCGCCTCCAGCTCTTCCATCAGCGAGACGATGGCGCGGTGCATGTCGCGCGTCTCGTCGCTCAGTTCGCTGACCGGTTCGTGGTAACCCTCGTTAGCCATACAGCTTTTCTCCTTATTATGTAGTTGTCGTAGGTCACGTTGCGCCAGCAATGTGACAAGTCGTTAGTCTATCCGGTGTTATATCCCGTAGGCCTTGCGCAGCAGGCTCAGCGGGTGTTCCGTGGCGCTGCCGTCGGCCATGCCGTGCTCGATATGGTGCCCGGCCATCGGGCAGTCGCTGCCGTAGTGGTCGGCCTCGGCGCGTTTCACTGCGCTGACCACCGGCCGGGCGATCTTCATCGAGGCCGCGTGGAACTCCTTTTTCACCGCGTAGGTGCCGTCGTGGCCGGAGCAGCGTTCGATGGCGCTGATCTCGGTGTCCGGAATCAGCGACAGCAGCTCGCGGGTCTTGGAACCGACGTTCTGCACCCGCTGGTGGCAGGCGGCGTGGTAGGCGACCTTGCCGAGCGGATTTTTGAAGTCGGTGTTCAGCTTGCCGGCCTTGTGCCGGTGCATCAGGTATTCGAAGGGATCGAAGATCGCCTCGCCGACCTTTTTAACGTCCGCGTCGTCGGGGTACATCAGCGGCAGTTCCTGCTTGAACATGAGTGCGCAGGAGGGGACCGGGGCGACAATGTCCCAGCCCTCGTCGACCAGCTTGGCCAGTACCGGGATGTTGGCCTCCTTGGCCTTTGCCACCGATGCGAAGTCGCCGAGCTCCAGCTTGGGCATGCCGCAGCACTGCTCCTTCTCGGCCATGGTGACGGGAATGCCGTTGTGCTCGAACACCGCCACCAGGTCCTCGCCGATCACCGGCTCGTTGCGGTTGCCGTAGCAGGTGGCGAACAGGGCGACCTTGCCCCTGGTGGGGCCCGCGGCTTCACCCTCGCCGCTGGCACCGACCTTCTCCCGCAGGCGCTTGCGCAGGGTGTTGGAGTGGTACTCGGGCACCCGGGCATCGGCGTGTACCCCGAGCACCGATTCGAGCAGTTTGCGGGTCGGTTTGGCCTTGTTGGCGGCGTTGACGATGCCGGCAACGACCGGGATGCCGGCGATGCTGCCCACCGCATCGGTGCTGGTCAGGATCTTGTCGCGGGTCTTGAAGTCCCCCTTTTTGTGCTTCACCGCCTTGGCCCGCAGCATCAGGTGCGGGAAATCGATGTTCCACTCGTGGGGCGGGGTGTAGGGGCACTTGGTCATGTAGCACAGATCGCACAGGTAGCAGTGGTCCACCACCTGCCAGTAGTCCTCCTTCTTCACGCCGTCCACCTCCATGGTGTCCGACTCGTCCACCAAATCGAACAGGGTGGGGAAGGACTGGCACAGGCTGACGCAGCGGCGGCAACCGTGGCACAGGTCGAACACCCGCTCCAGTTCCTGGAACAGTGACGCCTCGTTGTAGTATTCGGGATTTTGCCAGTCGATGGGATGCCTAGTCGGGGCCTCCAGGTTGCCTTCTCGTGTCGCCATCGTTATTTCTCCAGAGCTTATTAGCGGAAAGCTTTAATAATCATCGTGTTGCCGGCGGAACGGACAAGGCGCCTGATTATTGGAGCCCTCACTGCGCAGGTTCGCTGCCCACGAAGGAAGGCCGGGGCGTAGTGCCCCGGCCGGTACTGTTACTCCATCTCGTCCAGCGCCTTCTGGTAGCGGTTGGCGTGGGAACGCTCCGCCTTGGCCAGGGTCTCGAACCAGTCGGCGATCTCATCGAAGCCCTCATCGCGGGCATCTTTCGCCATGCCGGGGTACATGTCGGTGTACTCATGGGTCTCACCGGCGACCGCGGTCTTCAGGTTGTCGGCGGTTGCACCGAACGGCAGACCGGTGGCGGGGTCGCCGCACTGCTCCAGGTACTCCAGGTGGCCGTGAGCATGGCCGGTCTCGCCCTCCGCGGTGGAGCGGAACAGGGCCGCGATGTCGTTGTAACCTTCCACGTCTGCCTTGGAGGCAAAGTAGAGGTAACGGCGGTTGGCCTGGGATTCACCGGCAAATGCGTCCTTCAGGTGTTGCTCGGTTTTGCTGCCTTTCAGTTCCATTGTGGTCTCACCTCTTGTCTTGTTGGTTGAAAAAGTGGCGGGTGCCACTGAACAAATATTCACTGTGCAATGTGAGTAATAAAGGTAGCCTAACCCTGCAAATATTGTGAAATTGATTGTTTAGAATGTGTTGATAGATAAAAACGAACAATTAAGTCGGTGGGGTAATGACATGGGCGATTAATACAAGCACATTAAGGGGTATTGAGTCGGGACGGAAACCAGGAGTAAATTCAGTATTATTAGTGGCTTACAGATGGTTGGTGGTGTTGTCGCTATGGTGCGCGCTGTCTCAGATACCTGTCCTACAGAGCATGGCTAGCTTGTTCTAACAAAAATCAGATCCCACACCCCGTGCCCGAGGCGCTGGCCGCGCTGTTCGAACTTGGTGAGCGGACGGTAGTCAGGCCGGGGTACGTAGTCACCGCTTTGCGAGGTGTTGCGAAAACCTTCGGCGCTGGAGAGTACCGCCAGCATGTGTTCGGCATAGTCCTGCCAGTCGGTGGCCATGTGCAGGTGGCCACCCACTTTCAGTTTTTTTCTTACCAGCTGTGCCCACTCCGGCCGGACCTGGCGGCGCTTGTGGTGGCGCTTTTTGTGCCAGGGGTCGGGGAAGAACAGATAGAGGGCGTCAAGAGAGGCGTCCGGTATCTGCCGCTCCATGACCTCAACGGCATCGGCGCACATTACGCGCAGATTGGTGATACCCTCATCGCCGATCCGCTTGAGCAGGTGGCCGACACCCGGGCGGTGCACCTCGATGCCGATATAGTTGTTCTCCGGGTGGGTTTTTGCAATTTGCAGCAGGGACTCGCCATTGCCGAAACCGATCTCGACAATGCGCGGGGCACTGCGGCCGAACAGTGTATCCAAATCGAGCCGTTGATCAGAATCTTCAATACCGAAACGCGGCCACTGTGTCTCCAGCGCACGCTGCTGACCGGGCGTGAGGCGACCTTCGCGGCGTACGAAGGAGCGGATGCGGCGTCTGTTGTGACTGGATTCGGTCATGTCTGTATGGCTGTGGATAAAGAGCGGCAATTCTATGCACCTTGCCGGGGAAAGCGCAATAAGTACTGATGTGGCCGGGCAATTAGCCATTTAGTGATATTTATCACAGTTGCTTTGCTAGCCATGGCGCAGTTTTTTTCTGTGAGAGGCGGTAGCGTGTAAATCACAGAACCTAGCGGGGAGAGAACAATGAATAATCTTATGAAAGCAATTGCCAGTGGCGTCATGTTTGCGTTGCCGGTATCGGCCTTTGCGATACAGGAGAGCGAGGTCAACCAACCTATCAGCTCCGCACAGACATTGAATGTGCCGCAACAGGGCATCGTGGTGAACGGTTTTGTTGGCGCACAGCAGACTACCCAGACCTCTTCTGAGACCATGACCCGCGACAGGTACTCTCAGCCAGTTGTCGATATCGATTATTTCCGCTTTTATGCCAATGCCCGCGATGTCTACACCATCGATATTGACCAGGGTACAGGCGGTGCACAGTCGGTAGACACGATTATCGCGGTGTTTGATGAAAACGGTGTGATGCTGCGTACCAACGACAATACCGACAGTCTCGATGAGGGCAGTATCAATACCCTCGATGCCAGGATTGACGAGTTTGTGGTGCCCAATACCGGTTACTACACTGTCGGTGTCGCAGCCTATCCCCAGTACTTTGTCGAGGGCGGCAATGTCTCCATTAATTCCACGTGGCAGTCCGGGGATTACGAACTGCATATCAGCTATGAGAAACCATCCGTAAAAAAACAGGTCAGCGTCATGGTCAAGCCGGGTGAGAGTGGATTTACGCGCATTAATCCGAAGAGCCGGGGTCGCATTCCGGTTGCCATACTCGGTTCTTCCGAACTGAATGTCGCGATGATCGATGAGTCAACGCTGCGCTTCGGTGCGAGCGGCACCGAGGCGAGTCTGGCCAAGTGCCACTATGTGGCAAGGGATGTCAACGGTGACGGCCATCTGGACAAGACCTGTCTGTTTGACATGCGCTCGGCAGGATTTACCAGTGAAAGCGTGGAAGGGAAGCTTTCCGGTATGACGACCGATGGCATGTCGTTTGAGGGTGCCGGTGCGCTAAAGGTGGTGCCTGCCCACTAATGCTTCTGTAACGGCGGCGTGAAGCCGCCACGCAGAAAATATAAAGCCGGCCTGTGTTAATCGCAGGCCGGCTTTTTTGTGCTAACCGCGTTGTGTCAGAAGAAGGTGCCCTCGATGGGGGAGGAGGCGCTGGCAAAGCGTTTTTTCGGGATGCGTCCTGCCAGGAAGGCCTCGCGACCGGCCTCGATGCCCTTTTTCATAGCCGAGGCCATCAGTACCGGATCCCTCGCCGCGGCAATGGCGGTGTTCATCAGTACCCCGTCACAGCCCAGTTCCATCGCCACGGCGGCATCGGAGGCGGTGCCCACGCCGGCGTCGACCAGGATCGGAACATTGGCATTTTCGACGATCGTCAGGATGTTATAGGGATTCTGGATCCCCAGGCCCGAGCCGATGGGGGCGGCCAGCGGCATCACCGCACAGCAGCCGATCTCCTCGAGGCGCTTGGCGAGGATGGGATCGTCGGAGGTGTAGACCATGACGTCGAAGCCGTCTTTGACCAGGGTCTCCGCCGCATCGAGGGTGGCGGTGACATCCGGGTAGAGGGTCTTCTCATCGCCCAGCACCTCGAGCTTGACCAGTTTGTGGCCATCGAGCAGCTCCCGGGCCAGCCTGCAGGTACGCACGGCATCCTCGGCGCTGTAGCAGCCGGCGGTGTTGGGCAGAATGGTGTATCTGTCAGGGGGCAGGACGTCGAGAAGGTTCGGTTCATTGGGGTCCTGGCCGATGTTGCTGCGGCGTATCGCTACCGTGACGATCTCGGCCCCGGCCGCCTCGGTGGCCAGACGGGTCTCTTCCAGGTCCTTGTATTTCCCCGTACCTGTCAACAGGCGGGAATGATAACTTTTCCCTGCGATGATCAGGGGATCGTTATGCTGACTCATAATGCTGTTCCTGCTATTTGAATATGATGGCGTAACGCCGTGGAGCGCATCATTATAGCGCGTCAGCAGGGTGATGGCGTAGTCCGCATGCCGGGCGGGGGAAGGGTGTCGTCGTGCCGTGTAAAATGCCTTACACTTAACAGGCGTATGGAATTGACCGCGACAGCTCCGTAGCCTGTCTGTCGTGCTGTTAACCACCACAGATAACCACCATAGAGTCAGGCCGTCACCAGGCAATGCACAAGTTGATCACCATAGCCCTCCCTGAGACGACGCCTCCGGGAGAGTCCTGTTTTTTTGTCGAGCCGGAGCAGGTCAGCCAGTGGCTGGCAGAGCTGCCTCTGGCCAATATCGGTGAGTTGACCCATCGCATCTTTGAGGCGCTCAAGGAGGCCAACCGGCTTGATATCCCGCCGCGTGCACGATTCGATTTTCTGGAGCGCCTGCTTGAGCCGCTGCAGATTATTCTGCCGGCGCTGGAGGGACATTTCGGTTACCAGCCCTTCCCCTTGACGGACAAGCTGCAGAAGGTCGCCCACCTTTCCGCACGGCTACAGGCGGAAATGATCATCGGGTATCGGCATGTGCTTGCAGCCGGCGATACCGGTGCCTGGCTGCAACGCCATGCGGTGGGCAAGTTGGCACCGACCTGTACGCACCGTATCTGGCATTTTGTGCACGGCATGTTCTGCAACTTTGGCATGGTGTACGAAAGCACACCGGCCGGCCTGTGGGCGCTGGCGCACAGGCTGTTTCAGCAGGCCGTGGAGAGGCATCAGTTGCGCAAGCGTATTGTCAGTTGTTACACCGCCAACCGTGCCACCACACTGGAGCAGGAGTACAACAGGTTATTGTTGATGAGTCTGTTGCCGGTGCATCGTCTGCGCCGTGAGGAGCGCCAGGCACTGCTGGCCGGCTTGAGCGAGTGGTCGAGCCGGATGCGCCTGGTACGCGCCGACAGCCAGCTTATCGATGCCGGTTACTATCTGCAGGTGCCTTCGGACGATGCCCCATTTGCGGTGGCCGGCGAGACCGTCAGCCTCTCCACAGACAGCGCACGGCTCTACCGGCTGGATACCGAGGTGTTGGTGAGGCATCTGAAGGGGCTGTGCAGCAGCGGTTCCCCAATCGATTGGCTGGATAACGGCGTGGAGGTGAGCCGGGAACTTGTCAACAAGCTGTTGACCTTCTGGGGGGAGCCGCGGGTGAGGCACGGCAAACGCATGCCGGAGCGCGGCGCCCTGGAACTGGTAGTGGGCGTCAATGCCCTGCACAAGCTGCCGGTATCACCCGGTATGCACGAGAGAAGCAGGGGTGATGAAATCGAATTTGATACCGCACTGCAGAAAAAGGCATGGGTGGATACCTACGCCAGCCAGCAGAACTCACACAGCATCAGCGGGCAGTTAATCGACAGGAGCGAGACGGGCTACGGGCTGAGTCTTCCTGTCTTGGCAGTGGAGCATGTTTTCGCGGGGGAACTGGTATTCGTGCGCCGGGGTGCCATGGAGACCTGGCGTATCGGTTCAGTTCAGTGGATAAAAGATGTGGATGAGACAACACTCAATATGGGGCTGCAACTGCTGGCACACGATGCCTTTCCCGTCATCGTGAAAATCAAGGGAGAAATCGGCACCAGCGATGCACTCGAGTGCGTGGTGGCAATCAGTGAAGACATGGACCCGGTAATCTTTCTGCCTTACCTGCCGCGTATTGCGGAAAAATCATTGCTGCTGGAAAACAGGGGGAAGGTTTCCGTGCTTGGGCTGCAGGAGAAAATATCGGAGTCACCGGCCTACCTGGCGTTTACCTTTATGCTGGACGATAACGCACCGCAGATCTTCGGCGTGGACAGGGAACACGGGGTGATCTGGCCGCACCTCTAGCTGCGTATGCCAGGGAGGGCTTCAGTACCCGCCACCACCGATGGCGTGGACGATTTCTATTTTATCCTCGGGTTGCAACCGGTGACTGGCATAGGCGCTGCGCGGCACGATTTCACGATTGACCTCCATCGCAATGCGTTTCTCGCCGAGCCCCAGCAGCACGACCAGATTTTCCGCCGTGAAGTCCTCATCGACCTCGTGCGCTTGTCCGTTGACATAGATTTTCATGGCGGCAAGCTTACTGGCATCCGCTGCGGCGGGTCAACGTCCCTTGCCGCTGCTTGGAGAAAAGCACGATTTAAGACGATAATTGTGGTTGATTTGTTGAGGGAGCATACAGATGCCGGTTTCGGCCGGTATGTGATTTTATCAGGCAGGAAAGGAAAAACAGCAGGTTTGAACATGAGCGATAAGCCGTTACTGGGATTACCCCCCCAGTCTGCCCCCACGGAGGCTTCATTTGATACACGGCCTGCAGCGGTCAGGAGGTGGGTTGATGCACTGCCCGTCAGCGATCGCGGCGAGACGACGCGACGGATATTTGCCGCCCTGAAAGAAGTCAACCGTCTGCAGCTGCCGCTGAAGCAGCGCATGGGCTTTCTGGAAAGCCTGGCCCAGCCGCTGTCAACCATGCTCAAGTCGCTGCGCTGGTATTTTGCCACGGGTGAATATCCGCTCGATAGCAAGGCGCAAAAAGTCGCACGGCTGGTAACCCGGTTGCAGGCGGAGCTTATCATTGGCTACCGCATAGTGCTGGCCGGCCAGTCCTCCTCATCGTGGCTGTTTCGCAAGACGCACAAAGCCATGTGGATTGTGGCGGTGCATCGCCTGTTCTGCTGTTTTGCCGAAATACTGGAAAATTTCCGCCAGCTCAATATGCCCATACCCCATGGCGTCTGGCAGGAGATCCACCGTCTCTACTACGTGATCGATGAACTGGGATGGGGGGATGAGCAGGTGGAACGCTACGGCAATTTTGATCAGACCAGTACGCTGGCAGGTGAATACCGGCGTATCCTGCTGCTGTCCCTGATTCAGTTCAACCGTC
This sequence comes from Thiohalomonadaceae bacterium, assembly GCA_041547565.1. Classification (GTDB taxonomy): domain Bacteria; phylum Pseudomonadota; class Gammaproteobacteria; order Thiohalomonadales; family Thiohalomonadaceae; genus JBFEUI01. Next base: position 6,339 of record JBFEUI010000072.1, on the reverse strand, counting down.
TGCGCCAGAGCCAGATTGAAGAGGTGCAGGTGATCATGACGTACTGGGCGACGGCAGCGCGCCTGATCAAGCCGGATGAGGGCTGGGAGGGCAGGCTGGCGTTTTGCGTGCGTCAGGATATGGATATACCCCCCACGGTCAATCACGGTTGTTGCCAGCGCGAGGTGGAAGGGAGGAGACTGGATCTGGTGCTGGATACCGCGTCCATTATCAGGGAGATAGAGGGCCTGCTGGCGGCGTCCGACGATGACAATGTCAAGCTGGCAAACGGCGCCCCCATCTCGCGCACGACTCTGGAAGTGCTTGCCGGCTGCTGGCGGCCGGTGCAGGGCAAACGCCTTGAACGCGCGTTCAGCAATGAACAGGTGAGACTGCTCGTCGGCTTTAATGCAACCTGCAATCTTCTTGGCCATAAGGCGGTGATCGACGAGGCACACTCAGAAGAATCGGAGATTGAAGGCTTGATGTTGCAGCCCAAGGCCGATCTTCAATCAGAAGCCCTGTTGTCGGGCATGCGCAATGAGGTGGCAAGTAGCCGTGAAGAGGCGGGGGATATCTGGCACCAGATCTACAGTGGCGATGAGCGCAACAGGCCGAAGCATTGGCGCGAGCTGGGCGTAAAACAGAAATTTTCTGAAATTGCCGCGCAAATGATCAATTACAGCGATCATGGCTACTGTTTTCAGCTGCCAGGTGACGATGTAAGAAAGCTTAAAATAGGTGAACTGATCGCAGTACAGCGTGATGGGCAAAGCAGGTGGGAACTCGCCGCGCTACGCTGGATACAAAATGGTGGCAGCAACAGCCTGCTGCTGGGGGTCGAGAACTTTGCCACGCACCCGCTGGCGGTGAGCCTGCAGGTGAAAACCGAGCGCGGACGCAGCGAGCCGATCAATGCAATCATTGCCGTTGGCCGGGATACCGAACTTGTCCTGCTGCTTCCCTACCTGCATGCCGTGCACAAAAAACAGCTTACGCTGGCATTTGAAGGCTACGTGACCAGCCTCAAGTTGCAGGACAGGCAACTGATTACACCGGTGTTCGAGGTGTTTCATTTCAAGGATACCCACTCCGCAGGCGAGGTGCCCGGCGCAATCGAGGCACTCAAATTACTGCAACTGCAGGAGCAGGAGGCGCATATCTTTGATGAGGAGTTCACTTCGCTCTGGGGTGAACTCAATGCTCAACGGTTATAATACCGTTGTCTGATTGCCGCTACTGTTGCTAGTATGCACGGGTCGCTGCCCCAACCTTTGTTGGGGTGCCGGCAATTCTCGAGGCGGGTGTCGTATAATGGCTATTACCCCAGCTTCCCAAGCTGGAGACGTGGGTTCGATTCCCATCACCCGCTCCATACTCAATCGCTCCCACCGTCCTCTCTGTTCCGCTCACGCCCCTCGTTATGTGGGTTGCCGAATGCCTGGCGGCATTCGCCCTTCGGGCGCACTGAAGTGCGGCCCGCCTCCTGTGGGTCGGCGGTCGATTCCCATCACCCGCTCCATCCTTGAGTGCCCCCACCGTCCTTTCTTCCCCGCTCGCATGCGCATTCACGCTCTCACCCGGAGTCATGAGAACCAACTCCCGCACTCGGTGGATGGTCAGGCGCTATGCTACGGTTCCGCATACTGTATTATGTTGTCTACACTGTGCAGAATATTCGGGCATTGAGTCTATTTACCAGTTCAGGGAAGCCATCACATGAAGAAAACAGTAAAAATTATTGCCGGAATCGCGGGTACGCTCATTGTGCTGCTGGTCGCAGCCATGATCATCGTGCCGCTGGTTGTTGACCCGAATGACTATCGCGAGCAGATCGCCAGCGAGGTCAAGAAACATACCGGCCGTGATTTGAAGATTGAGGGCGATATCGAACTCTCGCTGTTCCCATGGCTCGGGGTCGAACTGGGTGCGATGGAGTTGAGTAATGCCGAGGGATTCGGGCCGGAGCCCTTTGCCCGTTTTGAGGCGGTGGATGTACATATCAAGCTGTTGCCGCTGCTGAGAAAAGAGGTGGAAATGGATACCATCGCCCTCCACGGGCTGCAGTTGAGTCTGGGGCGCAATGCCCGGGGTGTCAGCAACTGGGATGACCTGGTCAAACCTGCCGCGCCCGCAGCGCAGGCGGTGCCGGAAAAGGTGCCGGCAGAGCCTGCCGAGGCAGCGGCGAGCCCGGCTGAAGCGATTGCCGCCCTCGCCATCGGCGGTATCCGCATCGAACAGGCCCGCGTGGTGTGGGATGACCGCCAGACGGCACAGCGGGTGGCGGTCAACAATCTCAACCTGATCAGCGGTGCGTTGCGCCTGAATCAGGCCTTTCCCGTGGAACTCGATTTTGATGTGGAGACCGCGCAGCCGCAGCTGACCGGGCACATCCGTTTTGCAGCACAGCTGTTACTGGATCTGGCCACACAGCGCTATCGCCTGGATAAGATGGAGCTTGCCGGCAAACTGGCGGGTGAGACACTGCCTGGCGGGCGTTTGGAGGCGAACATGGGGGCCGATGTTGCGGCCGACCTGAAACTGCAGACCCTGGCAGTGAAGGGGCTGACACTTGCCGCCCTGGGGCTTGAGCTCAAGGGCGATGTCAACGGCAAGCAGATCATCGACGCCCCCAGCTTCAGTGGCCGCCTTGCCAGCAATGAGTTCGTGCCGCGGGATATTACCGACACGCTGGCGATTACCTTGCCTGAAATGGCCGATCCCAGCGTGTTGAGCAAAGCGGCGCTGTCGCTGGGCTTTTCCGCCGATCTCAACCAGGCAGCCATCAATTCGCTCAAACTGCAGCTGGACCAGAGCATCATCAGCGGCAAGGCCTCGGTGAAAAACTTTACCAAACCGGCCATCCGCTACGACCTGACGCTCGATGAGATCGATGCCGACCGCTACCTGCCGCCCCCGAGTGAAAAGAAAGAGACGGCAGCCGCGGCCAAAACCACACCGGGGACGGCGACAACAGGCGGCGCGGCACAACTGCCGCTGGAGATGCTGCGTGGACTGGATATCGACGGTACCGCCCGTATCAACAAACTGAAGATCATGAACCTGCGCAGCCGCGATGTGCATGCCACGTTGGTGGCGAAAAACGGCCTGCTGCGTCTCCATCCGCTCGGTGCCAAACTCTACCAGGGTGGCTACCAGGGCGATCTGAGCCTCGATGTGCGCAAGGATACCCCGCTGCTGGGTATGGACGAGAAGCTGGCCGGTGTGCAGGCCGGACCGCTGCTAAAGGATTTCATGGGCAAGGACTATGTCACCGGGCAGGCCAATTTCACCGCCAAGATGACCGCCCGCGGCATTGATCCGATGGCGATACGCAAGAGCCTCAACGGCAATGCCGCCTTCAGTTTTGCGGACGGGGCGGTCAACGGGGTCAATATCGCGCAGTTGTTGCGCAATGCCATGGCCGCCTACCAGAAAAAACCGGCGCCCAAGGATGAAGTCAAACAGACCGACTTTGCCCTGCTACGCGGGAGTGTCACGGTGAAAAACGGGCTGGTGACCAACAAGGACCTGGAGGCCAAGTCACCGCTGCTGCGTGTCGACGGCAAGGGCACGGCCCATCTGGTGACCGAAAAGCTCGACTACCTGGTCAAGGCCGCCGTGGTCGGCTCGCTCGAAGGGCAGGGCGGCAAGGAGCTGGAGGATCTCAAGGGGCTGACAGTGCCGATCCGCATTACCGGCAGCTTTAGCGATCCGAAATTTAACGTGGAGCTGGCCGCACTGCTCGATGCCAAGGCCAAGGCCGAGCTGGAGAAGAAAAAGAAGGAAGTGGAGCAGAAGGCACGCAAGCAGCTGAAAAAAGAGCAGAAAAAACTGGAAAAGGACCTGCAGGAACAGCTTCTCAACGGGCTCAAGTTCTAGCGGGTAGCGGATGGACGATTTTGCACGGCGCCTGCTGGGCTGGTTCGACCACAGCGGCCGCAAGGACCTGCCCTGGCAGCAGGCGCCCGATCCCTACCGGGTATGGGTCTCGGAGATCATGTTGCAGCAGACGCAGGTGGTGACGGTGATCCCCTACTACCAGCGTTTCATGGCGCGCTTTCCCGACTGTGCCGCCCTTGCCGCTGCCGGCGAGGAGGAGGTGCTGGCGCACTGGAGCGGGCTGGGTTATTACAGCCGTGCCCGCAATCTGCACCGTGCCGCACGGATGATACGGGAGGAATACGGCGGTGAATTCCCTCATACGCTTGAGGCGTTGATGGCGCTGCCCGGTATCGGGCGTTCCACTGCCGGGGCGATCCTCAGCCTGGCGCTGGGGCAGCGTCACCCCATTCTCGACGGCAATGTGAAGCGGGTACTGAGCCGTTTTCATGCGCTTGCCGGCTGGCCCGGCAAACGGGCGGTCGAGCTGCAGCTGTGGCAGCACGCCGAGGCGCACACCCCGCCACGGCACTGTGCCGAGTACACCCAGGCCATTATGGATCTTGGCGCGACGGTGTGTACCCGTAAACGTCCCCGTTGCGAGGCCTGCCCGGTTAACGCCGATTGCCAGGCGTACCTGCGGGGGGGGCAGGAGAACTTCCCCGAACCCAGGCCGCGCAAAACGCTGCCGCGGCGTAAAACGGTGATGCTGGTGATTCGCAACGGGGCCGGGGAGGTGCTGCTGCAGAAACGGCCGCCGGCCGGAATATGGGGCGGTTTGTGGAGCTTTCCCGAGTGCCCGGATAGCGACACCGTGGCCGCCTGCTGCAGTGACAAACTGGGCATTCGGTTTGATCGCGGGCAGAGGGGGAAGATGCTGCGCCACAGCTTCAGCCACTTTCATCTGGAAATTCTGCCCCTATATATTCAGCTTGATGGCGGGGAAGCCGGTAAAGTCATGGAACCTGACGGCGCGGTTTGGTATAACTCCGGGTCATTTCACAAACTTGGGCTGCCGGCACCGGTCAGGCAACTGCTGGCACACATCGATACAGAATTTGAGGAGAAGACGGTATGACACGCATGGTCAACTGCGTCAAATTGGGCAAAGAGGCCGAGGGCCTGGAGCGTCAGACTTACCCCGGTGACCTGGGCAAGCGCATCTTTGACAACGTTTCCAAGGAGGCGTGGCAGATGTGGCTGCAACAGCAGACCATGCTGATCAACGAGTACCGCCTCACCCCCGTCGACCCGCAGCATCGCAAGATGCTGGAGAACGAGATGGAGAAGTTCTTCTTCGGTGAGGGCGGCAGCACACCTGAGGGCTATGTGCCCCCCTCCGAGTAAACCATCTGGCCAATTCGGCTTGACTTCCGTCAACGATGCCGCTTAAATAGGCGGCCTTTCGGCCAGGTAGCTCAGTTGGTAGAGCAGGGGATTGAAAATCCCCGTGTCGGCAGTTCGATTCTGTCCCTGGCCACCATTTTTATCCTTTCATTCCGTTTACACACTATTTTTCATGCGTGCCGACTCCGAACAGCTCAGCGAGTGCATTGAGACGATCTGCCAGTGCGGCTGCAATGCGGTGCTGGCGACTATCGAGGCGATGGAGTCGGGGCAGATCGTGCCCCAGGTCGAACTGCTCAACGAGGAGGAGCGCAGCATCGTGCTGGATGAGCTGAAGGCCATCATGGCCGTCTACGACGGCAAGTCCTGTGAAATCGGCAAGGCTGGGGCGTAGTCGCCTCGCTACAGGTATTTCGACCAGTCCTCTTCACACTTCCCGAACACAAAAAAGTGCGGATTATTGAGTGACGCCTTTGTGTTGTAGCGCAGGGGGCGCATCCGTGTGTCGGTGATCCGGCCACCGGCCTCTTCGACGATACACTGGGCGGCTGCGGTATCCCACTCCGAGGTCGGACCGAGGCGCGGATAGATATCGGCCTTGCCCTCCGCGACCAGGCAGGCCTTCAGGGCGCTGCCCATGGGGGTGACCATGTAGTCGCCGAGGTTGCTCAGGAAGCGTTGCAGCACGGGCCCCCCCCTTGAACGGCTGCCCGCCACGGTGATGCAGCCGTCACGGTATTCACGCACGAATATACGCTTTGGCTCGTTGGTGGCCTCACGTTTGTATGCCCCCTGGCCATGGCAGGCGTAATAGACGATGCCCAGCACTGGGGCATAGACTACGCCCAGCACCGGCCGGTGGTGATCGATAAGCGCGATATTGACGGAAAATTCGCCGCTGCGCTTGATGAACTCCCGCGTGCCGTCGAGCGGGTCGCAGAGCCAGTAGCGCTGCCAGCGGCCGCGTTCGGCAAAATCAATCTTTTCCGACTCCTCGGTCAATACCGGCAAATCGGGGGTGAGCGCATGCAGCCCCTCCTCGATAATGGCGCTGGCGGCCATATCGGCCTCGGTAAGCGGCGTTTTGTCCTCCTTTTCCTCCACATTGAAGCCGGCCTCGTAGACCTCCAG
>JBFEUI010000071.1:0-14559 GCA_041547565.1 Thiohalomonadaceae bacterium | reverse complement strand
TGGAACGACCGCGGCACCTGCGTACTGTTCGGCGACGGTGCCGGCGCAGTGATCCTGCAGGCCGATGAGGAGGCCGGCATCCTGTCGACCCACATCCATGCCGACGGCAAGTACAAGGACCTGTTGCGCGTGCCGACAGGTGTGTCGAATGGCTATGCGCTGCAGGATGGCAATGCCTACATGGAGATGCAGGGCAACGAGGTGTTCCGCATGGCGGTCAACACGCTCGGTCGTATCGTCGATGAGACCCTGGCACACAACGATATGGACAAGGCCGAGATTGACTGGCTGGTGCCGCACCAGGCCAACATCCGCATCATCAATGCGACCGCAAGAAAACTGAAAATGCCGATGGACAATGTGGTGGTCACTGTCGACAAACACGGCAACACCTCAGGTGCCTCGGTGCCGCTGGCGCTGGATACTGCAGTGCGCGATGGCCGTATCAATCGCGGCGATATGTTGTTGCTGGAGGCCTTCGGCGGTGGCTTCACCTGGGGCTCCGCACTCATTAAATACTGATCGACTTATTCAGTAGGTCAGGCTGCCGCGCAGCGGTTAGCTGACGACAAAATGTCAGGGAACGGAACTGACCTACGATACGAAAAAGCAAAATAATAGATTTAGGGAGGGATATTCCAATGTCCTTAGCGTTTGTCTTCCCCGGTCAAGGTTCACAGTCTGTCGGCATGTTGGCCGACCTTGCAGCGACCTACACGCAAGTGGCTGACACCTTTGCCGAGGCCTCCGAGGTACTCGGTTACGACCTCTGGAAAGTGGTTCAGGACGGTCCGTCCGATGACTTGAATCAGACCCATATCACCCAGCCCGCCATGCTCAGCGCCGGTGTTGCCGTGTGGCGTATCTGGCAGGACAAGGGCGGTGCTTTGCCTGCAGTCATGGCCGGCCACAGTTTGGGGGAATATTCCGCGCTGGTTTGTGCCGGCAGCATGGCCTTTCGTGATGCGGTCGGTGTGGTCTCCGACCGAGGCAAATTCATGCAGGCAGCGGTACCCGCGGGTGAGGGGGCCATGGCGGCCATTCTCGGACTGGATGATGAGGTGGTGATCGCCCTGTGTGACGAGGCGGCCGAGGGCCAGGTGGTCAGTGCCGTCAACTTCAACTCTCCCGGGCAGGTGGTTGTCGCCGGTAGTAGCGCAGCCGTACAGCGTGCCGTTGAACTGGCCAAGGAGAAGGGGGCCAAACGGGCACTGCTGCTTCCTGTGAGTGTGCCGTCCCATTGTGCACTGATGAAGCCTGCAGCAGAACAGCTTGCTGAACGCCTGTCTGGTATCGAGATTAATGCGCCCGCCATACCCGTCATCAACAATGTTGATGTGGCAAGGGCGGAGCAGGGTGATGCGATCCGCGATGCCCTGGTGCGCCAGCTGTACAGCCCGGTACGCTGGGTGGAAACCATCCGCGACATGCAGTCACAGGGTGTCGATAAGCTGATCGAGTGCGGTCCAGGCAAGGTACTGGTCGGACTTAACAAACGAATTGAGCGTAAAATGGCGGCGGCTGCCGTGTTCGAGCCGGAGGGGCTTGAACAGGCACTGGGCCAATAGCATAAAGCGAAGGGGAGAGCGTATGTCTCTGGACAATCAAATTGCACTGGTCAGTGGTGCCAGCCGAGGCATCGGCATGACCATCGCGCTGGAACTGGGGCGCAGGGGCGCCACCGTGATCGGTACCGCTACTTCAGAAAGTGGTGCAGAAAGTATATCTAACTATCTGAATGAAAATGACATTTCTGGTTCAGGAATGGTAATGGATGTGACCATCCAGGGCAGTATCGACACCGCCCTGGAGGCTATTGTGGAGCAGTTCGGCCAGCCGACCATCCTGGTCAACAATGCCGGCATCACCCGCGACAATCTGCTGATGCGGATGAAGGACGAGGAGTGGGATGCCATTATCAACACCAACCTCAGCTCCGCCTATCGCCTCTCCAAGGCGTTGCTGCGCGGTATGATGAAGGCCAGGACCGGTCGCATCATCAACATCGCCTCGGTCGTGGCCGCCATGGGCAATGCCGGGCAGACCAACTATGCCGCCGCCAAGGCCGGTATGATCGGCTTCACCAAGTCACTGGCGCGCGAGGTCGGCACCCGCGGTATCACCGTCAATGCCGTGGCACCCGGGTTTATCGACACCGACATGACCCGTGCACTGCCCGATGAGCACAAAGAGGCCCTGCTCAAGCAGATCCCCCTCAACCGCCTGGGACAGCCTGAGGAGATCGCCGCTGCAGTGGCCTTCCTTGCCTCCCCTGAGGCGGCCTATATCACCGGCGAGACCTTGCATGTCAACGGCGGGATGTACATGGGTTAATCAGTAAAATCAGTGGGTTATGCTGGTTGTGTCACCGTTGTGTTAAAACCGGTTTAACTTGTGGAATCCCCAGGCGCTTTCCAATACAATAGCGCCGCAGGAGAAGCCTAAATTTCAAATTCAAAGAGGAAATATCCGTCATGAGTAGTGTTGAAGAACGCGTCAAGAAGATCGTGGTTGAGCAACTGGGTGTTAAGGAAGATGAGGTCAATACCGGTTCATCCTTCGTTGACGATCTGGGCGCCGATTCCCTAGACACCGTGGAACTGGTTATGGCTCTGGAAGAAGAGTTCGAGACCGAGATCCCGGACGAAGAGGCCGAAAAGATTACTACCGTTCAGCAGGCGATTGACTACATCAACGCGCACTCCTGAGCAGTACCTGACAACGGGGCCGCACTACCACGCTAGTGGTTGCGGCCTTTTGTTTAAAAGCAGCAGCAAATAGAGAGGGGAATCTCTTGACTAAACGACGTGTTGTCATCACCGGAATGGGGATGCTCTCGCCGGTAGGCTTGAGTGTGAAGGAATCCTGGGAGAACATCCTGGCGGGCAAGAGCGGGATAGCACCCATTACTCATTTTGATACCACTGGCTTTTCGACCACCTTCGGTGGTTCGGTGAAGGGCTTCGATGTTTCGGACTACCTGTCGCCGAAAGATGCCAAGAAGATGGACCCCTTTATCCACTACGGTATCGCTGCTGCCAAGGAGGCCATTGAGGATGCCGGCCTGGAAGTGACCGATGAGAATGCCGAGCGCATCGGCGTGGCTGTCGGTTCCGGCATCGGCGGTCTGCCCGGTATCGAAAAGGGACATGAGGCCTACATGAAGGGCGGTCCGCGCAAGATCTCCCCCTTCTTCGTGCCCGCCAATATCATCAACATGATTTCCGGCCATCTCTCTATCATGTACGGCTTCAAGGGGCCGAACATTGCGCTTGTCACCGCCTGCGCCACCGGTACCCATAGCATCGGTGATGCGGCCCGTCTTATCGAGTACGGTGATGCCGACGTGATGATCGCCGGCGGTGCCGAGATGGCCACCTCGCCCTGCGGCCTTGGCGGATTCGGTTCTGCAAGAGCACTCTCCACCCGCAATGATAGCCCCGAGACGGCATCGCGCCCCTGGGACAAGGACCGTGACGGTTTTGTGCTGAGTGATGGCGCAGGTGTTGTGGTGCTGGAGGAGTACGAACAGGCCAAAAAGCGCGGTGCCACCATCTATGCCGAGGTGGCCGGTTACGGCATGAGCGGTGATGCCTATCACATGACCCTGCCGGCCAAGGGCGGCGAGGGGGCCAAGCGCTGCATGCAGAATGCACTGCGTAATGCCGGCGCGAATGCAGACCAGGTTGACTATATCAACGCCCACGGCACCTCCACTCCGGCCGGTGATATCGCCGAGACCGATGCGGCCAAAGGCTGTTTCGGTGAGCATGCCTACAAACTGGCGATGAGTTCCACCAAATCGATGACCGGTCATCTGCTGGGCGCCGCCGGTGGTATCGAGGCAATCTTCACCGCCCTGGCCATTCGTGACCAGGTGGCGCCGCCGACCATCAATATATTCGAGGCCGATCCGGCGTGTGACCTCGACTATGTCGCTGACGGTGCCCGGGAGATGAAGATCGACGTGGCCCTGTCCAACTCGTTCGGCTTCGGCGGTACCAACGCCACGCTGCTGTTGCGTAAGCCCGAGTGACACAGGTGGTCCCGCCGCATCCGCGGCGGGACCGCGCATCTGCCCGGCCCGGCAAATACAGGTAGCGACCGGTGTATCTGATAAACGGTGAGCAGCAGAAGCATCTGGCCGTCACCGATCGCGGCCTGCACTATGGTGACGGCCTGTTCGAAACCATTGCCATCAGAAACGCCAAGCCCTCCTTCTGGCACTACCACATCGAACGGCTGACTCACGGCTGCGGTCGTCTCGGCATTCCTGTCCCGGATGAACGGCTGTTGGCGCAAGAGGCTGCGACGCTCTGTCACGGCCAGGCGCGTGCCATCCTTAAAATTATCATTACGCGCGGCTCCGGGGGCAGGGGCTACCAGGCTCCGGAATCTGTAAAGGCCACGCGTCTACTGGGTCTCTATCCCTGGCCGGACTATCCTGATAACAACTGGAGCGGGGGCGTGGCGCTGCGCTACTGTTCAACGCCGCTTGCCTGTAATCCGCGCCTGGCCGGCATCAAGCACCTTAACCGCCTGGAGCAGGTGATGGCCCGCGCCGAGTGGCATGACAGTGCCATTGCGGAGGGTTTGATGTGCGATCTGCAGGGGCATGTTATTGAAGGCACCATGAGCAATCTGTTTCTGGTAAACGACGGGCAGTTGCTTACTCCGAAGCTTGAACATTGTGGGGTAGAGGGGGTAATGCGCCGCGTTATTCTGGAGCAGGCTGGGGCGCTGGGTTTGACGGTTTCTCTCTGCAACATTGAGCGCGAGACGGTCGATACCGCCGAAGAGGTGTTTATCTGCAACAGTGTGTTCGGCCTGTGGCCGGTGAAGACAATCGGGGATGTACGTTATACACCGGGCCCCGTGAGCAGGTGCCTCGCTGAGCAAATTCATAGTCTGATGGAACAGTAGATGAAGGAATTGATATTCAAGCTGGGCGGTGCCGTAGTGCTGATTGGCAGCCTTCTTGTCGGCTGGCTATGGATGGACTACCAGGCCTTTCTCGAAACACCTCTCGACATACCCGAACAGGAGCAGATCTGGACGGTGGAGCCGGGCTCCTCGCTTAGCGCGGTCGCTGCAGGACTCGAGCGGCAGGGGCTGATCGACAATATGCGCCACTTTGTCTGGATGGCTCGCCTGAGGGGCCAGAGCGCCAATATCCAGGCTGGCGAGTATCTTCTTGGCCGGGGCATTACACCGGTGCAGTTGCTGGAGAAAATGGTATCCGGCAAGGTGCACCATTACAGCCTGACCCTTGTGGAGGGATGGAATTTTAGTGAGATGATGCATCTCATCAATGGTGCGGCGACGCTCAAACATACCCTCACGGGTAAAAGTAATGCCGCCATCATGCAACTTCTGGGCAAGCCGGATGAGCATCCCGAGGGACGTTTTTATCCCGATACCTACAGCTATCCGCGCGGCCTGAGCGATGTGGAATTTCTCAAGCGGGCCTATCGTGCCATGTCGGAACGCCTCGCCACGGAGTGGGAGCAACGCGCCGACGGGCTGCCCCTGAAAACGCCGTACGAGGCGTTGACCCTCGCCTCGATCGTGGAGAAGGAGACCGGGCTTGCCAGCGAACGTCAGGCCATTGCCGGTGTCTTTACGCGCCGTCTGCAGAAGAGGATGCGACTGCAGACCGATCCGACCGTGATCTACGGGCTGGGTGCCGCCTTTGATGGCAACCTGCGGCGCCGTGATCTGACGCAGGATACCCCTTACAACACCTACACACGCAGGGGGCTACCGCCGACGCCGATCGCCATGCCGGGAGGGGATGCCATTCATGCGGCCTTGCACCCGGCCGATGGTGATGCGCTCTACTTTGTCTCGCGGGGGGATGGCAGCCACCATTTCTCGGCCACCCTGGAAGAACACAACCGGGCGGTGATCAAATACCAGCTTAAGGGAAGGAAACGACCGTTTTCATCCTATAGTGGGAAGTAAGACAGATACAAGTTAAAAAATACGAGAGAAAAACTGACAACATAAGGTAGGATTTTGCGCTGAGGCCATCATACAAACCTTGTATCCTTCCTCTTGTTACTTGTAGCTCGGTATTTTCAGACCATCTTTATCAGCAAGAAAATAAATCCCGCGACCAGCAACAATGGGATCAGGGCTGATTTCCACTCTGCGGCCGAGCCCTTGGGGCTGTGTGCCATCATGTGACGCGCCCTGGGCCACAACACCATAATCATCAGACCGAGCAAGAGCGCCGAGCCGACTTTCATCCACAGGTCCATTGCGTCCTCCAGTGCCGCTTTCCGGCATGCCTGTTAAATATAGGGAATGAGTCGCTAGCCGAAAACAACAAGCCCCGGCAGGGCCGGGGCTTGTGTCCGCGTAGCGGCACGAACAATCAATCGTCGCCTGACATGGCTCCGAGCAGGTGGAGCAGGTGGACGAAGATGTTGAAGATATTCAGGTAGAGACTTACCGTCATCAGCAGGTAGTTGCTCTCGCCGCCGTTGATCATGCGGCTGGTGTCATACAGGATGAAACCGCTCATGATCATGATCACGATGGCCGAGATGGCCAGCGACAGTGCAGGCAACTCGAGGAAGATATTGGCCAGTGCCGCGACCAGCACCATCAGCAGGCCGGCGATAAGGAAGCCGCCCATGAAGCTGAAGTCCTTGCGGGTTGTGAGGGCATAGCCGGACAGACCGAGGAAAATGACCCCGGTACCGCCGAAGGCGGTCATCACGATTTGCGAACCGTTCGGCAGGCTGAGGTAGTGGGAGAGCAGCGGCCCGAGACCGAAGCCCAGCAGGCCGGTAATGGCGAATACGACACCGAGTCCGGCGGCGGAGTTGGCGGTACGCGGCAGCACCAGCCATATCAGCAGCAGGGCGCCGCCTGCACTGAGCAGGTGGGTCATCGGTCCCATGTTCATGAACACGGAGGCAGCGGCCATCACGGCGCTGAACAGCAGCGTCACGGACAGCAGGGTATAGGTGTTACGCAACAGCTTATTGGTCGCCAGAACCGACTCCTGGCTTCTTGTAGCTACTGACGTGTACTGATTCATGTAGTATTACTCCTTGTTAGTAATCACTGTAGTATCTTACTGACTATTATTGACAGTTTTCAGACGCGACTGTTCCCTAGGATAACGTCGAAAACGGGAAATTCAAGCTGGAAAAAAGAAAAGGGATTCAGTATGATGCGCATCGACTGGAGGGATGACTGAGCGGTTGAAAGCACCGGTCTTGAAAACCGGCAAGGGTTAATAGCCCTTCCAGGGTTCGAATCCCTGTCCCTCCGCCAATTAAAAGAAAAAGCCCCTGCACATCCGTGTAGGGGCTTTTTCTTTATCTGGAGAGATAGGCCTTGATTTGCAGCCTCCGGTTCGACCCGAGCCATATTGTATATGGAGAGGGAACATCGTTGCGAAGCGACGATGACCCCGAAGTGGCGAGCTCGCATAGTGACCGAATAATCCCTGTCTCTCCATCATAGCCACCAAAAGTCCCCGTATCTGGGTCTTTTGCTTTTTCGGCAAGCGGTTATGGATGAACCGATTCACCCGAGGTAAAAATCTCGGGGTCGGCGAGCTTGAACTCCACACTCAAGTGTCGTTCGCCCAGCACCAGGCGGTGGCGGATAAGATCAAGCTTGACTGTTTCGCCGGCGCTTTTGTCCAGCATCGCGATCCTCAAATCGGTCAAATTCTCAATCCTGGTATTGTCTATCGAGCCGATGATATCCCCTTTTTTCATACCTGCCGCGACGGCTGGACTGTTTTTTTCCAGCTGAAAGACGGTCAGCCCCTTGTCGCTTTCCTCAAGCAGGGCACCGATCAGGCCGCGGGGCGGCAATGACCGCTCCTTCGGCAACAGCACGAAATCCGCCTGCTCGGGGTCAATAACCGAGTCCGCGCCGTTGATGATAATGGCGCTGCCGATACCGGCCTTGCGCGCCAGGCGTGCGGGAATAGCGGAGCGTACGGTGTGGCCATTGCCAGCCAGTATCACCATTTTTCTGCCGCTATGCTGTTGCAGGTAGTCTGCGGCGCGTTGTGACATGCCTTCATCCCAGGCCAGTTGGGCATCGAGGAAATGTTCAAAATTCGAGTGCTCATGTCGGGGGTGGGCATCATATACGGTGCGCAGTCGCTTGCGATAGGCCTCATCAGCGCGATCAATCTGTGCAGGCAGCTGCGAGCGTTCCTCATCGGACAGGCCTGCCAGTCCCTTGACGGCGATCTTTCGGGTCAGCTCAGCCGGTACATTGAGTGCCACAACAGGGATGCGGTTGTTCCGGGCATACTCCATTATGGGGCGATACATGCGGTAATCGAAGCGCCAGCGGTCGAAATATTCGCTGTTGCGCAGCAGGGTCGGCTCGTCGATTTCACCGGCAATGTACTGGTCGATGATGTTCTGGAACGGCCACTGAAAATACTCCATGCCTATTGCCATGTCCGGATGGCGGCGGTGCATCTCCCTGACTATCTCAAGCTGATTGAGGTGGTGCGAATACGCACTGTGTGTTTCCCCGACAATAATGACCCGGTTGCGGGTGAGCGCGGGAAGAATGCTATTGAGCGTGTCAAGCTGCTGCAGGTTCAGTGCCGGTGTGTCCAGCGCCTGAGATGTTGCCGTTGGGCTGGCGGCACTTGCCGAGAGGCTGACGGCAAGTGCGGCAAGGCAAGACAGAAGCGAGGCGCGCAATCTGATGGCGGTTCTCATCGGCTCAACCACTCCCTTGAGCAATAGCTGGGTCCAGGCTCATGAATGCTGTCAGTGTCCGTGAAAGCGGATAGAATGGAGCGATGTGGCAATTCAATCATGTCTCGTTTATCAAGCTGTTGAATAGGTCAGGCAAAATGCTGCCGGGTTTCATCATCATGCTTGGCGGTCTCTGTTATTCGCTGTTTGCAGCAGCCGGTTCGGATCTTCCGGTCGTCGAGCATCGCCTCGATGTCGTGCTGAATCCGGAACAGGGGCGCATCGACGTCGTTGACCATATCACGTTTCCCGAACCGCTGCCTGATCACAATAATGGTGTCACCTTTGTCCTGCATCAAGGCCTGTCTCCGGTGAGTCTCGATGAGAAGGTGCGCCTGCAGTTCAAGCAGCGGATTGAGGGCACAGTTCCCCTTGAGGCCTACACAGTTACCCTGCCCGAGGGGATGCGGCAGATGAGCCTGCGATACGGGGGGCTGATCCGCCATCAACTCTCCTCGTCCCCGCAGGATATAGGCAAGCCGGGTCAGGATACGCCAGGCATGATTTCCGGTGACGGTGTCGTTCTAGATGGTGCCAGTGGCTGGTACCCCTATTTTTCCGGCACCCATCAGCGCTTCGAACTGAAGGTGACGCTCCCGCAACACTGGCTGGCGATCAGCCAGGGGCGGGGGCCTGACATCGAAACGCTCGGCAAGACAGTTCAGGTTGGCTGGAATGAACGCCAGCCGCAAGATGATATTTATCTTCTCGCGGCACCCTTCAAGCTCTATCGCCAATCAACGCCGTTTGGCGAGGCCCAGGTCTACCTGCGACAACCCGATGCGGACATGGCTGGGCGCTACATAAAGGCGACGGCACGGTACCTGGAGATGTACAGTCGGCTTATCGGAGACTATCCCTATGCCAAATTTGCCCTGGTGGAAAATTTCTGGGAGACCGGCTACGGCATGCCTTCATTTACCCTGTTGGGTTCGCGGGTAATTCGCCTGCCCTTTATCCTGCATACATCGTACCCTCATGAAATCCTGCACAACTGGTGGGGAAACAGCGTTTACATCGATTACCAGACAGGGAACTGGAGTGAGGGGCTGACCGCCTATCTGGCCGACCACCTGTTGCAGGAGTCGCGCGGTCAGGGTGCAGCCTATCGGCGTGGTGCGCTGAAACGTTACACGGAATATGCTGACCGGGAACGTGATTTTCCCCTTTACCGGTTTCGTTCGCGCCACGGCGGGGCCAGTCAGGCTGTCGGCTACGACAAGTCGTTAATGCTGTTTCACATGCTGCGCCGGGAACTGGGCGATGGATTGTTTGTGCGGGGGCTGCAACGGTTTTACCGTGACAACCGCTTTAGCGTCGCGGGATTTGCCGATATCCGGCGTGCCTTTGAAGCGGTTGCCGGGCGCGATTTGTGTGAATCGTTCGACCAATGGATAGTGCGCAGCGGCGCACCGGAACTGCAACTCGGTGATGTCACCGTCAGGCGCAGGGAGAACGATTATCTGCTGCGTTTTACCCTGAAACAGGTCCAGCAAGAGGGGCTGTTTACGCTCGATATACCGGTAGCCATACAGCAGCAGGGCAGGGATAAGGTGTTCCTGAAAACCGTCAAGCATGCCGCGCGCGAGCAGAGCTATGAACTGGCCCTGCCGGCCCGTCCCCTGGAATTGGCCATCGACCCGGCCTTCGATCTGTTTCGCAGACTGGATACAGCGGAACTGCCCGCTTCACTGGCGCGGCTCTATGCGGCAAAAAGCCTGACACTGGTGCTGCCGTCGCAGGCGCCGCTAGTGCTGCGCGAGGCTTACCGGCAGATGGCTGCCCAGTGGGCGCAGGGGCAGCCGCACGTCACACTACTGTGGGATGATGCGCTTGATGTCCTTCCCGCCGAGGGGGCAATCTGGCTGCTGGGCAAGGAAAATCGTTTTCTGAGGCAGATGAGCACGACACTGACAAGTCAGCCTGTTGCGATTGCGGATGATGCCGTGGTGATAGGCCAGACGCGCCTGCCATTGAACCAATATAGTGTCATTCTGACCTCATCGTTCAATGAAGCACAACCGATTGCCTGGCTGAGCGCCCATCAACCGATTGCTGTGGCGGGTTTGAGCAGAAAACTGCCGCACTACGGCAAATACAGCTATCTCGGCTTTAGCGGCGATGCGCCGGACAATATGCTGAAGGGCCAGTGGGATGTCTCGGGATCACCCCTGCGGCGGCAACTGTCGGGGGAGGGTGTTGCATTGAGTCTGCCGGCGAGGCAATCACTTATTGATGCGCTAGCTCCAGGATATCGCTAGTAAATGCAACAGCTGTCCTTATCCGGGTAATGGGCTGGGATGGATGGCGAATCTTTTTTGACGCAGTTCTTATGCGGCGTAAATAACACCTGTAGTAAATGTCTTTACAGGGCCATTGGGCAAGGGTATCGATAATGCAGCAGGAAAAAGCCGCCACCATTATGGTGGTGGATGATCAGCAAGAGAGCTTGCAACTGCTGGAAAAAATACTCCTCCAGCGAGGCTATACGGTCGTAACCTGTTCCAGCGGTAGCGAGGCCCTGTCACAAGCAAAACAGCAGCCACCAGAGCTTATACTGCTCGATGTTTCCATGCCGGGGATGGATGGCTATGAGGTCTGCCACCAACTCAAGGCCGACGTTCAGCTAAGGCATATCCCCGTTATCTTTGTCAGTGCCCACGCTGAGGTAAAAGAGAAAATACAGGCCTTTGAAAGCGGTGGGGTCGACTATGTCGTCAAGCCGCTTGAGCCTCTTGAGATCGCGGCGCGCGTCAGAACACACCTCCAACTTGCAAGTGTGGGTGAACTTGTAGATGAAATTGAGCAGAGAACGAGGCTGGAGCAGAATCTGCGTGAAAGTGAGGAGCGCTTCAGGCAGATGGCTGAAAATGTCTCAGAGGTCTTCTGGATGTTCGACCTGAAGGAGAAACGCGTCGTTTATGTCAACCCTGCCTATGAGAAAATATGGGGCAGAAAGGTGACCATGCTCTATCGCAGGCCGCAGTCCTGGCTGGAAGTGATTGTTGAGGCGGACAGAGAAAGCGCAGCCGAAACGCTGGCGCGACAGGCAATGGGCCAGAAGACCGATATCGAATACCGCATTATGCGTCCTGACGGGGAGATACGCTGGATTCGGGATCGTGCCTTTCCGGTTCATGATGAACAGGGAGTGCTATACCGTGTGGCGGGTATTGCCGAGGATATCACCGAGCGCAAGTTGGCCGAGGAGGCGCGTATCCGCTATGCCGAGGAGCAGCGGGACACGCTGATACGGGAGGTGCACCATCGTATCAAAAACAACCTGCAGGGTGTGATGGGACTGTTGCGTAAACGTGCCAGTGAGCATGTTGAACTTGCCCCCTTTATCGATGAGGCGATCAGTCAGGTGGCTTCGATAGCGGCTGTGTACGGGCTGCAGAGTCGTTATGCCGATAAGGCGCTGTTATCAAGTGAGTTGATCAAGGAGGTGATTCGCTCTGCATTGACGAGCACCGGTCAGGATATCGATTATGCAGAGCATCTCCCGGAGAAGGGATGCTTCCATATCAACTCGAACGACAGTGTTGCCATTGCCCTGATCATGAATGAGTTGATTATCAATGCCAGTAAATACTATGACCCTGACTGCAACGAATGTCGGATTGCGATCACCCTGTCGGGTAACAGCAGCTCCATGAACGTGGTGATCAGCAATCCAGGACGGTTGCCGGACGGTTTTGACTTCTCCGGCAACCAGGGGCTGGGCGTGGGGCTGCGCCTTGTACGCTCGCTACTTCCCGACCATGCGCGGTTGCGTTACGTGGAGAAAAACGGACTGGTTGAGGCAACACTCAGCATGAGTGAATACGGGCCGGTCACTGGGTATTGAATTTTTCACTCAAAGTGGTTATCTCCTCTTCTGCCTGGTAAACCTGGGTGGAGTTCAGCATGGAGGAGGCGGCATCGCGGTAGCGCGGCGCATATTTGTCGCCGGACAGTGCCGCCAGACCGAACCAGATATAGGCCTTGAGGTAATCCTTGTCGGTGCCCCTGCCGTAGAGGTACAAGGCGCCGAGTTTGCCGAAAGCCCGATCGTCACCTTTTTCAGCGGCAAGTTTGAACTCGGCAAACGCCGTTTCATAGTTCTCGAGACGGTAGGCCTCCATGCCTTTCTCAAAATCGGCATTTGCCGGTGTGCTGTAGCCAATAACAGAGAGGAAAATAATTGCCAGTAACGCTTTGATTCGATACATCAAACACCTCGTACATTCAAACCATGTTGCTTCATCGATGCGACTATCTCCGCGGCATGGTCCTTTCCCCGTGTTTCCAGGGTAAGTTCCACTTCCGCTTCACCTAACTCGACCTCGCCAGCGTGGCGGTTTTGATCGATATGGAGGATATTGGCACCGAATTCTGCCGTAATAGCGGTCAGCATGGCAATACTTCCGGGCTTATCCGCTAGCACCACGGTAAGGCGTGTGATGCGCCCGTCATTCTCGAGACCCCGTTCCAGAATTCGTGTCAGCATGTTGATGTCGATGTTGCCACCGCTCAATATCACCACGACCTTATTGCCGTGAAGCCCATTAAGTTTTTGATTTATCAGGGCGGCAAAGCCAACAGCACCGGCACCCTCGGCAAGCGTCTTTTCCCGTTCCAGCAGGGTCATGATTGCCGTGGCGATCTCCTCTTCGCTGACGGTGACGATGTCGCTGACCAGGCTTGACACGATAGGTAGTGTCCGCGTGCCAACCCGGGCCACGGCGATACCGTCAGCGATGGTGTTGGCGGTTCGGAGCGTCTGGACCTTCTTGGCGGCGACGCTCTGTTGCATTGCCGGGAGTCGTTCGGCCTCAACGCCGATGATGCGTGCCGCGGGCTGCAGTGCCTTTATCGCCGTGGCGATGCCGGAAATCAGGCCGCCTCCTCCTACCGGCACGATAACCGTGTCCAGATCGGGCAATTGTTCAAGCAGTTCCAGGCCGATGGTGCCCTGGCCGGCAATGATGGCCGGATCGTCAAAGGCGTGTATGAAGGTATAGCCATGGTGTTGCTGCAGCGCCATGGCCGTGTCGAAGGCCTCGTCATAGCTGCCGCCTGCGAGGATGATCTCCGCACCGAGCTCCTGCGTGCCGCGAATCTTGGAAAGCGGGGTGGTTTCGGGCATTACGATCGTTGCGGCGATGCCGCAGAGCTTGGCGGCGTGGGCGACCCCCTGCGCATGATTGCCGGCTGACGCGGTGATGACCCCAGCGGCCTTCTGCACCTCGTCCAGTTGAAGTATTTTGTTCAGTGAGCCGCGGTCCTTGAATGAGCCGGTCATCTGCAGGTTTTCAAGCTTCAGGTAGAGCTCACAGCCGGTAAGGCGGCTCAGGGATTCAGAATAGGCGCAGGGCGAGAGGTAGATATGGCCTGCAATACGCTCCCTGGCCTGTTGAATCGCATCCAGGGTGATCATTTCCCATATCCCGAAATCATTATTAATGTAATCCACGAATTTTCATATAGATTAATAGGTATACCACATAAATCGTCAACCAATTAACTGGAAGCGCAAGATGGAAGATATATTTTCGTTTGCTGATGAACTGGGTCCGTTAAAGGTTATTCATGTCCATGAGCCCGCGATTGAATTGCGAGCCGTGCTGGTGGTGGACAATGTCGCCAAGGGGCCGTCAATCGGGGGGGTACGTATGGCTGCCGATGTGAGCACCGAGGAGTGTTTTCGGCTGGCCCGGGCCATGACTTTCAAGAATGCGGCAGCGGGGCTGCCGCACGGCGGTGGTAAGGTGGTGCTCTATGGCGACCCGAAGATGCCGCAAAAGAAGAAGGAACGACTGCT
>JBFEUI010000070.1:0-14709 GCA_041547565.1 Thiohalomonadaceae bacterium | reverse complement strand
TCGATATCCATGGCGCGGCGCGAGGCGAAGTGCTTGATCGCATTTTTACGCTGCGCCGCACAGGAAAGACCGCCGCTGCAGCGCGGCACCGCCTCGCCCTCCTCCTGTTCCACCTCGGCACCGCAGACCGGACAGTGGGTCGGGGTGGTGAAAGGCACGGCACCGCCGGGCCGCCTTGAGAGCACCACGCCGACCACCTCGGGGATCACATCGCCGGCACGGCGCACGATCACCGTATCGCCCTTGCGCACATCCTTGCGCGCCATCTCGTCGGGATTATGCAGGGTGGCATTGCTGACCATTACCCCGGCCACATGTACCGGTTCAAGGCGGGCCACCGGTGTGAGGGCGCCGGTGCGCCCAACCTGCCACTGCACATCCCTGAGCTGTGTCATCTCCTCCTGCGCCGGGAACTGGTGCGCCGTCGCCCAGCGCGGCGCACGCGAAACAAAACCGAGTTCCTCCTGCTGCGCCAGGCGGTTGACCTTGTAGACCACACCGTCGATATCATAGGGAAGGCCATCGCGCTTATCTTCGATTTCCGTATAGAAACGATGGCAACCCTGCACGCCCTTCACGGTACGGATCTCGGGGCAGACACGCAGCCCCCATTCCTTTAATCGCTGCAGAATGGCGAAGTGGGTATCCGGCAGTTCGGCCCCCTCCACCACGCCGACACCGTAGCAGTACATCGTCAAGGGCCGGGTGGCGGTAATACGCGGGTCGAGCTGACGCAGCGATCCGGCCGCGGCGTTGCGCGGATTGGCGAAGCTCTTCTCGCCCTTTTCACGCTGGCGCTCATTGAGCGCCTCGAAACCGGCCTTGGGCATGTAGACCTCACCGCGCACCTCCAGCAGCTGCGGGTAATCACTCCCCTGCAGCTTGAGCGGAACGCTGTGGATGGTACGCACGTTGTGGGTCACGTCCTCGCCGGTCGTGCCATCACCGCGGGTGGCCGCACGCACCAGCACGCCCTCTTCATAGCGGATGCTGATGGCCAAACCGTCGAGCTTGGGCTCGGCGCAATACTCGACCTCGTCGATGCCGAGGCCCTCTCTGACTCGACGGTCAAAGTCGTTGAGTTCCTCCTCGGAGAAGACGTTGCCCAGCGAGAGCATCGGGATCGCATGGGTCACCTGCTCGAATCCGGAGAGCGCCTCACCACCGACACGTTGCGTAGGGGAGTCGGGTGTGATGAGTTCCGGGTATTCCGCCTCCAGCTCCTGCAAGTCTCGGAACAGGCGGTCGTACTCGGCATCCGGGATCTCCGGGTCATCGAGCACGTAGTAGCGGTAGTTGTGGTAACGCAGCTGCTCGCGCAACGCAGCCGCACGTTGTTGAACGTCTTCTGGAATCGCTTGGCTCATCTTTAGGGTGGGCGGCTTGAGGGCTTCAGTTACTGGGCGGGTACCCGGCCGCCTGACGCTGCAGGACTTCGCGTTTTTCGCTCGTCAGCGGGCGGCGCCTCTCGTCGCACAGCTCACCACCGAGTTGCTCGGCAAGCTGTGTGGCGGTCGAGAGCATGCTGCCGAGTGCCTGCTCGCCGCTTTGCGGCCCGGGCAGGCGCATGAACAGGGCAAGCCCCGGCGTGCTCAAATTCTCCAGGTTCATGTTATCGAAGCTGCCCGGCTCCAGCACATTGGCCAGGCTGAACAGCGGCTCATCGGCGTTTACCGGGTAGGCATGGTAGATGTCGTGTTCGCCGAAGATCATGCCGAGCGAACTGGCCGCCGCTGCGATGGCGGTGCCGCCGAATTGTTTACCCTCTCCTGCCATCACCGACAGCACGATCACGCGCTCTTTCTGCGCGGCCGGTTCGTTATCCTTTTGCGGTGTCGGTTCCACCTCGACCGCATCACGGCTGGCCACGATCTTCTCGTCAAGATCATCCAGGTCTTCTGACGTCCTGGAGGCACTTAGCGGGATCACCTCCCAGTCATCCAGCATCGCCTCGTCATCCTGATGCCGTCCCCCATCAAGGCGATCGGCCGGGTCGGGTAGATCCGCCCACTGGTCAGCACGGCCCTGCTTGCGGCGGCGATAGCGGTCCCAGAGGATCACGCCGGCGACAACGAGCACCCCCAGCAAAATCAGGCTTAGTCTCAGCCCGTCCATCGTGCACCCGCGATATAAAGACAGATATTCATCATCGTATATCAGACAGCTGCCAGCTCCACGGCCTCTTCAACGTCGACGGAAACCATGCGCGAGACACCCGGCTCATGCATCGTCACGCCGGCAAGCTGGTTGGCCAGCTCCATGGTGGTCTTGTTGTGGGTGATGAAAATAAACTGTACCTGCTCTGACATCTCACGCACCAGGTTGCAGAAACGGCCCACGTTGGCCTCGTCCAGCGGTGCATCCACCTCGTCCAGCATGCAGAACGGCGAGGGATTCAGTTCGAAGATGGCAAACACCAGCGCCACCGCGGTCAGCGCCTTCTCCCCGCCCGAGAGCAGGTGGATGGTGGAGTTGCGTTTGCCCGGCGGACGAGCCATCACCGTCACCCCGGTATCGAGCAGGTCTTCCCCGGTCAAATCCAGGTAGGCGTGGCCGCCGCCGAACAGGCGCGGGAATTTCTCCTGCAGCCCCTTGTTCACCAGATCGAAGGTCTCCTTGAAGCGGGTGCGCGTCTCGCGGTCGATCTTGCGGATGGCGTTTTCCAGCGTCTCGAGCGCCTCGGTCAAATCCTCGTTTTGCGCATCCAGATAGGTCTTGCGTTCCGACTGCTGCTCGTACTCCTCGATGGCCGCCAGGTTGATCGGGCCCAGGCGCTGGATCCGCTGCCCCACCGTCTCGACCTGGTTCTCCCAGCCTTTCACCTCGGCACCGTCGGGCAGCTCCTGCAGCAGCTGCCGGACATCAAATCCGGCCTCACTGACCTGCTCCTGCAGGGTCTGGCGCCTGACCTTCAGCTCCTGCCAGCCCATGCGCAGCCCGTCGAGTTCGGAGCGTACCCCCTGGGTCTGTTTTTCAGCGCTGCCGCGCTGGGACTCCAGTTCGCGCAGCGCATGGTCGATATCACCGACCGCCTTGCGTGCCTCGTTCAGGCGATTCTCCACCCCCATGCGCGTCTCCAGCATCACCTCAAGCTCCTGCCCCTTCTCCTCGATGGGCGAATCGCCCTGGTTCAGCGCCAGCTTGAGTTCCTCGCGCCGTTCGGCCAGCTGCACCAGTTGGGTGTCCATACGCGCCAGTGCCTGGGTGGTGGTCTCCAGTTCGGTGCGCACGGTCTGCAGCTTGAGGGTCAGTTCATGGGCCGCCTCGCGATCGCCACGCGCCTGTTGCCGCGCCTGTTCCAGGACATCACGCACCTCGTCACGCTGGCGTGTCAGTATCTCGCGCTGCTGTCCCAGTTCATCCATGCTGGAGAGGGCCTGGTGCAGACTCTCGCGCGCGCTCTCCATCCCCTCCTGCGCCTCGGCGATATGGCGCTGCAGATCGGCCGTCTCACTGTCGAGCCGTTCACGGCGGCTGTTGATCTGTTCCAGACGCGCCTGCTTGCCGCTCAGCTGGGACTGGTGATCGCCGCGCTGACGGTTGACCTCGCTGAGCTGCCCCTGTATCGCCTCGCGCTCGGACTCAAGCTCTGCCAGGCGGTTGCGTCCGTCCTGCGTCAACTGCTGCAACTGCTCGGCCTGCTGTTCAAGCTGTGCCAGTTCATCGCCCAGCTCTTTCAATTCCTGCTCGCGGTGGATCACACCGGCACGGTCATCGGCATCCCTGGCGACACGCAGCCACCCCTGGCCAAGCCAGATCCCATCGCGGGTAATCACCGATTCAGTGGCGCTCAACCGAGCGCGCATGGCCAGCGCCTGTTCCAGGCTATCGGTCACATAGACCCCGGCGAGCAGCGAATCGAGCTGCCACTCGCTGCGTACCTTGTCGAGCAGGGTGGGCCCCTTGTCACCCGCCACGGCATTTTGCCGGACGCTGATATCGAACAGGGCCAGTGCCCCGTGCTGCAGGCTGCCGAGCATGCCCACGACCGGGTCCATGCCATCCACGCAGACCGCCTCGAGGTTAAAGCCCAGCACACACTCCAGCGCATGCTCCCAGCCCTCATCAACCTCGATACCCTGGGCCAGCCGACTCGCCTCACCCAGCCCCTGCTGCGCCAGCCAGTCGGTCACTGCCCCCTTGCCCTTGCCCAGCGCCGCCTGTTGCAGTGCCTCGAGGGAGGCGTGGCGACCGCGCTGACGCTGCAGCTGGGTGCGCACCTGATCCAGTTCGTTGAGTTGCTGCTGGTTTTTCTCGCGCTGCTCGGATATCTGGAAGGCCGCGGCGTTGTTGCGCTCCTGCAGGGCGGCAGCGTGCAGTTCCTCTTCGGCGATCTGCTCCTTGAGCAGCGCGATCTCTTCCTCCAGCCGCTCGACGGAAAGATTCGCCTTCTCCTCGTCGATGCGCGTCAGGCGCTGTTTGAGCTGGTCGACCTGCTGTTCCAGGTGCTGGATGCGGGCGCGCTCGACCTGCGCGGTCTGTGACGGTTCGGCGGCACTCTGGTTGAACGACTCCCAGCGCCCCTGCCAGTCCTGCATCGCCTCTTCCGCCTCCTGCAGCCGGGCTGAGGAAAGTTCAGCGGCCTCCTGCATCTGCCGTTGCTGCGGCTCCAGCTCGGCCATGGCGGTATTCAGCTCGTCTATCTTGCGCCGGTCGGAATCCTGGTGCTCCTGCGCCTCGTTCCAGGAGCGCTCGACCTGCTCCAGGTCCTGCAGTTGCTGTTGGTGACGTTCCTTTGCGTGCTGGATTGTCTGTTCCAGGCGCGCGATATCGGCACCGATGCGGTAGAACTCGCTCTGTACCGTGTTGAACTGCTCGGTCGCCTCGACATGCGCCTCGCGCTGGCGCTCAATCTCGGCCTCGGCGCTGCGCTGTTTGGCGATGTGCGCCTCCAGCCCCGTCTCCTTCTCACGGATGATTCCCTCGCGCTCCCGTGCCTCGACATCGATGCTTTTCCAGCGCAGCGTTTGAAGCTGCCCCTTGAGGATGCGCTCCTCCTGCTTCAGCTCCTTGTAGCGTTCCGCTGTCCGGGCCTGACGCTGCAGGTGGGTAAGCTGCTTGTCCAGTTCCTCACGCAGGTCGTTGAGCCGGTCGAGGTTGTCACGGGTGTGACGAATGCGGTTCTCGGTCTCGCGGCGGCGCTCCTTGTACTTGGAGATGCCGGCGGCCTCCTCCAGAAACACCCGCAACTCCTCCGGCTTGGCCTCGATCAGGCGGGAGATGGTCCCCTGCTCGATGATGGCGTAGCTGCGCGGGCCGAGGCCGGTGCCGAGGAAGATGTCGGTGATATCGCGGCGGCGACAGCGTGCCCCGTTAAGGTGGTAGAGCGACTGCCCGTCGCGCGAGACCACGCGCTTGATGGAGATCTCGTTGAACTTGGCGTACTCACCGGTCAGGGTGCCGTCGCTGTTGTCGAAGATAAGCTCGATGGAGGCTTGGCCCACCGGCTTGCGCGAGGTAGAGCCGTTGAAGATCACATCGGCCATCGAGTCGCCGCGCAGGTGCTTGGCCGAGCTCTCGCCCATCACCCAGCGCACCGCATCGATGATGTTGGACTTGCCACAGCCGTTCGGACCGACCACGCCAGTCAGGTTGCTGGGCAGCGGCACGCTGGTGGGATCAACAAAGGATTTGAATCCGGAAAGTTTAATCTTGCTTAAACGCATAGAAAAATCAGTATCTTGTTCTGGTTAGTCACGCAACAAGGAAGTGCCTGGGAGCAGTCAAAGAGGTCTCGTTTCACCCGGTCTGGCCATGACACTGTACCGCTATCCAGCAAGCTCCCCTCCCTGTTGTACATATTCTTAAACGGGCCATTTTCGGCTACAATTCCGGGCCGTCAAAACTACCACGAAAGAGACATCATGCCTAGCCAGCCAAGTAAGGATTTGGAAACCTTCGACAACCCGATGCCGGAGCGCGACTACACCATCCGTATCGACATCCCCGAGTTCACCTGCCTCTGCCCCAAAACCGGGCAGCCGGACTTCGCCACCATCCACATCGACTACGTGCCGGATCAGCAGTGCCTGGAACTCAAATCCCTCAAGCTCTACATGTGGTCATACCGTGATGAGGGGGCCTTCCACGAGAAGGTCACCAACACCATGCTGGATGACTTCGTCAAGGCCTGCGCACCGCGCTTCATGCGGGTAACTGGTAAGTTCAACGTGCGCGGCGGCATCTACACCACGGTGGTGGCCGAGCACCGCAAGGAAGGTTGGGAGGCACCGCAGCCGGTAACGCTGCCCTAACTTGCTTTTGGGCCGTTAAATGGCCGCATGCAGGCTTAGGGTGGCATAGCCACGAAGTGCCCGGCGGATGTCGCTGATGCCCGGTGCCTCCAACTCAGCCGGATCGGCAAAACCGCCGTGGCAGGTAAGGCGCATCACACCGGGTTGGCGTGCTGAATGGAGCGTGTAGCGTACAAAGCGCGACAGTAACAGGGGCATGCTGTTGTCATCCACGGCCCTGAACTCGACATGGCGCAAGGCATTACCCTGCGGCCGCATCCGCCGCACAATCGCCTCGTCATCCTCCATGAAGCCGGTCACCGTAAAGGTGTCGGGCTCAATCCTGCTCTCACCGGTGCTGACCGCCTGAATCTCGAAATTGCAGTGTGGCCGGTACTGGTTGAGGCGGGTTTTGGCCACCACCTTGCCACGCTGAAGAAAGACCCGGCTGTGCCCCTCCGGAACGACCAGTTCCCGCTCAAGTGTTATCCTGCTCCCGACCGGGAGGCGCGACAGGGGGGAATTCTCGTCCTTCACCGGCGCCTGCTGGCAGGCGGTGAGCAGCGCCACGGCGACAGGCAATAGTTGTTTGAAACGCATATGTTCACTCCCGATCACAGATAAACAGATCTTAGGTAAATCGCGTGAACAATTCGAGCTTCATCGGTATCGACTTCGGCACCTCCGGCTGCCGTGCCTGCGTGGTGGATGGCTCGGGGGCCATACTGGCAGAACACGCCCTTGAACTCCCCGCCCCCCGGATACATCGAGCCGAGGTGTCCCAGGACCCGACACTATGGTGGAGCGCCCTGCAACGGCTACTGTTGGGGCTGCTGGAAAAGCTCAGCCATGTGCAACGCAGCACGCTTAAGGCGCTGAGCATCGACGGCACCTCCGGCACGGTGCTGCTGGCCGACAGCAAGCTGGTGCCGCAGGGCATGGCGCTGATGTACAGCGACAGCGCCTCGACCCTGGAGGCCGCACGCATCACCGAACTTGCCCCCGACGACTCAGCGGCCCGGGGCGTCGCTTCGGGACTGGCGAAGACCCTGCGGCTGCTACCGGAGGATGAGGGCGAGCTGCGGGTGCACAGCCAGAGCGACTGGCTGCTGCACCGTCTGTTGGGTCGCCGTGCAGCCATGGACAGCAACAATGCCCTGAAGCTGGGGTGGGATGCGATAAACAACGAGTGGCCGGCATGGCTGCAGGGACTGGATCTGCCCAAGGGCCTGCTGCCCGGTGTGGTACCCGCCGGCACACCGCTCGGTACCATCGATGCGGCCATGGCCAGCGGCCTGGGCCTGCCCGCGGATCTGGTGATCTGCGCCGGTACCACCGACTCGACCGCCGCCTTTATCGCCGCCGGCGCCCGCATTCCCGGTGAAGCCGTCACCTCACTGGGATCCACGCTGGTGCTGAAGGTATTGTCTGAAGCGCCTGTCTGTGCCCCCGAGTTCGGAGTCTACAGCCAACCCTTCGACAGGCTGTGGCTGGTCGGCGGCGCATCCAATTCAGGCGGTGCGGTGTTGCGCCAGTACTTCAGCGACGGGGCGATGGCGGCAATGACGCTCCTTATCGATCCCGACAGACCGACCGGGCTCGACTACTACCCCCTGCCAGGCCCCGGTGAACGCTTTCCGTTCAACGATCCGCAGCGGCCCCCACGCCTCGCCCCGCGGCCGGATGACGATAGACTGTTTTTCCAGGGTATGCTCGAGGGCATCGCCGCGATCGAGCTGCAGGGCTACCGGCTGCTGGCACAGCTCGGAGCCCCCTACCCCGCATCGGTGCGCAGCTGCGGCGGCGGGGCGGCCAACCCGGCATGGACGGCGATTCGCGGACGTATGCTCGGAGTACCCATGCTGCCCGCCCGGCATGGCGAGGCGGCCTATGGCAGCGCACTGCTGGCGAGAAAGGGGGTGAATGGTTGAGCGGCCTCTGTGGCCTCTATTAAATCTTCCTACTCACCCACTCACCCACTCACCTATTCACCTGTTCCCCGAGCCCTTACCCTTCACACCCCGCGTTTCAACCATTACCCTGATCGGCAAAACAGCCCATAGGGCGGGCCGTGCCCGCCATCACGATTCTGCCACGGCGCCCACGGGGCGCCCTATATCCTTTTTCACCTTTCACGCTTCACTTCTCTTGTTCTGTACACGCCCCAACCTTTACCCTATTCGTTAAGTCCAAATACTAACGGAGCCTTAACAAATGCTCAGTCAACCCCTTATCGGTGCCGGGTACCTCATTCGCGGTCTGAAGTTGCTCACCGCCCATGGGGTTAAGCGCTTTGTCGCCATCCCGCTGCTCATCAACGTCCTGGTGTTCAGCCTGCTGTTCTGGGTGCTGGCCGGCCAGTTCGGGGCGCTGATCGATGCCTGGCTGCCCACCCTGCCCGACTGGCTCGCCTGGCTTTACTGGTTGCTGTGGCTGGTGTTTGGGCTGGCGGCGGCACTGGTGCTGTTTTTCTCTTTCACCATTGTCGCCAACCTGATCGCCGCCCCCTTCAACGGCCTGTTGGCCGAGGCGGTGGAATGTCACCTCGGCGGCGAGGCCCCACCCTCGGGCGAGAGTCTTGCCGGCGCGATAAAAAACGCGCCCGCGGCGATCATGGATGAACTGCGCAAACTGGGCTATTACGTCGTCTGGGCCATTCCGCTGCTGATCCTGTTCTGGATCCCCGTCGCCAACCTCTTCGCCCCTTTTCTCTGGGCACTGTTCAGCGCCTGGATGCTGGCGGTCGAATACACCGACTATCCGATGGGCAATCACGGCCTGAAAGCGGCGGAACAGAGACGGCGCCTGCGCAGCGTGCGTTTCACTTCACTGGGATTTGGCGGGCTGACCCTGGTCGCCACCATGACGCCGATCCTCAACTTCCTGGTCATGCCCACCGCGGTGGCCGGGGCGAGCCTGTTCTGGAGTGAACGGCTGAAACAGGCCTAGGCCGGCCCTAGGTGCCGTGGAGGTGCCGCTTCAGCCGCTCCACACCCTGCTGCAGCTGTTCCAGCGAGGTGGTATAGGCAAAGCGCATGTGGCGCTCGGGGGCGTTGCTGCCGAAATCGATGCCCGGGGTCACGGCGACACCGGCCTGCTCCAGCAGCGCCTGGGCCAGTTGCCGGCTGTCCGGATGAACAGGGCTGCTGTCGGCATAGAGATAAAAGGCCCCCTGCGGGCTGACCGGGATCGCAAAACCCAGCTCGCGCAGTGCCGGCAGCAGGTAGTCACGTCGTTCCCTGAACGCCTCCCTGCGCTGCTCCAGTATCCCAAGCGTATCGTCATGAAAGGCGGCAAGCGCGGCATACTGTGCCAGCGTCGGGGCGGCGATGTAGAGATTCTGCATCAGCTTCTCCACTTCCCGCCGGTAGGCCTCCGGCACCACCAGCCAGCCCAGCCGCCAGCCGGTCATGCAAAAGTATTTCGAGAAGCTGTTGATGAGAAACAGCTCATCACTCAGTTCCAGCGCGCTGGGGGTATCCCCCTCGTAGATGAGCCCGTGGTAGATCTCATCGACAATCAGCGTGCCACCCCGGTTTGATATCGCCTCCATCAAGCCCGTGAGTGCATCGCGCTCGAGCACCGTTCCGGTCGGATTGGAGGGCGTAGCCACCATGGCCGCCACCGTCCGCTCATCCCAGTACTGCCGGATATGCCCGGCATTGAGCTGAAAAGCGCTCGAGGCGTCGACCGGGACCGGTATCGCCTCCCCCTCGACAAAGCGGACAAAGTGGCGGTTGCACGGATAGCCCGGATCGGCCAGCAGCACCCTGTCGCCGGGATCGAGCAACACGCCCAGTGCCAGCAGCAGGGCGCCGGAGGCGCCGGGGGTAATCACCACCCTGTCAGGGTCAAGCTGCTTGCCGTAACGGCGCTGGTAGAAGGCGGCAATCGCTTCGCGCAGTTCAGGCAGCCCCAGAGCGGGTGTGTAATGGGTGTGCCCCGCCGCCAGCGCCTGCTGGGCCGCCCGGGTAACCGGCTCGGGGGTATCGAAGTCGGGCTCGCCGATCTCCATGTGAACGATCGAGCGGCCAGCCGCCTCCAGCTGCCTCGCCCGGCCGAGCAGTTCCATCACGTGGAACGGCTCGATATCGGCCATGCGCCGGGCGATATGGGGGCTATCAGCCATTGGCGTGGATACGTCTGACCATGTTCAGGTCAAGGTAGCTGGCCCCCTGCGCATTCCCCTGCAACACGGTGAACGGCCGGTCAGGTTCACCCCAGTTGTCCAGCACGATGGCGGCCCCATTGAAATCCTCATCCCGGGTGTAGCCGTTGACGGCGATAATGGTCGTCAGACTGGCACCGTGCGAGGCGAGGATACCGTTGTGCGAATCCTCAAACGCGATGCACTGCTCCGGGGTTAATCCCATCTTCTCCATCGCGTAGTTGTAGATATCCGGTGCCGGTTTTTTGGCCGGCACCACATCCCCCGCGGCAATCACCTCAAACCAGCCCATGGAATCGGGGGCCAGGGCGTTCTCCAGCAGAGCGCTGACATTGGCCGGGGTAGTGGTGGTGGCCACGGCAAGGCGCAGACCGGCCGCACGCGCCTCCTTGATCAGCCGCTTCACCCCGGGCCGCAGCGGGATCACCCCCTGCCCCAGCATCTCGGTGTAGTGGTGTGTCTTTGACTGGTGCAGTCCGGCGATGAAACCGTCCAGGTCCTCGGGAGGGGTGAAATCGGTGTTGAAGTTGTCGAGATAGTAGCGGATCCGCTCCTTGCCGCCGGTGACCGCCAGCAGCTGGCCATAGAGCGCCTCCGACCATTCCCAATCCAGCCCCGCCTCGGCAAAGGCGCGGTTAAAGGCCACACGATGGCCGTCACGCTCGGTATCGGCGAGTGTGCCGTCAACATCAAAAAGAAGTGCTTCCAGTTGTTTCATGATCTCTATACAAGCTCTCGTTACGCTAATCTCTGGGCAGCGCACTGCCCGTGTATCGTACCCAACCCGATCCGGGTCGACTGCCGCATCCTATCTATGTCCTGCAGACCCGATTTACAAGTTACGGAACAAGCGCTTAGCTTACCTCAGCATGGCCCTGCTTTCACCTGTCAGTGACAGCCATTAGTTGCACCCACAGCCCAGTTCTGGTATAGATGCGCGCTGAATTTTTTCGCGCTTTGGCAGGAGACCAGCGTATGCCCGTAAAGAAAAAGGCAGCGACCAAGAAGGCGACCACAGCCAAAAAGAAGGCACCGGTCAAGAAGACAACCGCAGCGGCCAAGAAAAAGGCGCCCGCGGCAAAGAAAGCACCCGCTCCCAAAAAGAGCGTAAAGAAGGCCGCACCGAAGAAAAATGCCAGCAGCAGGAAAACCACAGTCAAAAGTGCTGTGGAGGGTGTGTCGCATTTCGAACCCTACCAGCCCAAGAGGGGCGAAGAGTACATGGGCGACAAGATGAAGGCCCACTTCAACCAGATCCTCCTGAACTGGAAAAAGGAGCTGATGGAAGAGGTCGACCGCACTGTGCACCATATGCAGGATGAGGCCGCCAACTTCCCCGATCCGAATGATCGCGCCTCCCAGGAGTCGGAGTTCACCATGGAACTGCGCACCCGCGATCGCGAGCGCAAGCTGATCAAGAAGATTGACGAATCACTCGATCTAATCGACGAAGATGAATACGGCTACTGCGAGAGCTGCGGTGTGGAAATCGGTATTCGCCGTCTTGAGGCACGGCCAACTGCCACCCTGTGCATCGACTGCAAGACCCTGGACGAGATCAGGGAAAAGCAGCGCGGTTAATCCTCACCGTACCATCAGCAACACATACCCCGGCATCACCGGAGGTATGTGTTGCCCTTCCAGGCGGGTACACGCTCGTTTGGAGCCTGCATCAAACCGTTTCCCCGACTGTAAGCCCCCCTTTTCCAACAGGTGCAAATCCAGCATACATGACAGTTGACGTCAGTATCACCACACGCGCTTTGTCCACCTCACTGTAACGTGTTCCCGTCCGGAACAGCCCAGGCATTGCCCGTCACCGCCGCATCATGGGATAGTGCTCCCAGTGACATTCAACACCGGAGTAATAGTATGGATATACTGGATGCAATCCGTGAGCGCCGTTCGATACGCGCCTATCTCGATCGTGATGTGAGTGACGAGACCGTGCGCAGCATCCTCGATACGGCGCGCTGGTCACCCTCTGGGGTGAACATCCAGCCGTGGCGCGTTGCCGTGGTCAAGGGCACGGCCAAACAGGCCATCGGCGATGCCATCATCGCGGCGCGCAATGCGGGCACCCGGGAGAACCCGGACTACCACTATTACCCCCAGGAGTGGTTCGGGCCCTACAAGCAAAGACGCAAGGCCTGCGGCCTGGCGCTCTATGGTGCCCTGGGCATCGGCAGGGATGACACCGAAAAACGTGTCGAGGCCTGGTACAACAACTACCGTTTTTTCGGCGCCCCGGTGGGCCTGCTGTTCTTTATGGAGAAGAATCTGGGCCAGGGCGCCTGGCTCGACATGGGCATGTTCATCCAGAGTGTCATGCTCGCCGCCCGGGCCCATGGCCTGGAAAGCTGCCCGCAGGCCTCGCTGGCCGAATACCCCGATATTGTGCGCCAGGCCCTCAAGATAGAGGACAACTGGCTAGTGCTCGGTGGCCTGTCGCTGGGCTACGCCGATACCGCTGCGGCGGTAAACCAGTACCGCACAGAGCGCCAGGGGGTCGATGAGTTTACCCAGTGGCATACCTGAAGCCTAGAAAACACTTTAAGTTTTATTGTATAAAAATATTATTTAATTACATTGTGTTACATTATTTTATTAAAGTGTAAAGTGATATAAAGGATATCACTTAATCCCAACTCGTTTGCTCCGGTTTGAACACGACACCCCACACATCAGGCCGCTACCGGGGACGCTTTGCCCCCTCGCCCACCGGCCCCTTGCACTTCGGCTCGCTGGTCGCCGCGGTTGGCAGCTACCTGCAGGCCCGTGCCCGCGGAGGCACGTGGCTGGTGCGCATGGAGGACCTCGATCCCCCGCGCGAGCAGCTTGGTGCCGCTGACGACATCCTGCGTACCCTGGAGCGTTTTGGTTTCGAGTGGCATGGTCCGGTGCTCTACCAGAGCACACGCCACGAGGCCTACCGCGAAACGATCGAACAACTGCGGCGTGATGCGCTGGCCTATCCCTGTGACTGCTCGCGCAAGGAGATACGCGAGGCCCAGGCACGGGCCGGGGCCAACTCGGCGGTCTATCCCGGCACCTGCCGCAGCGGCGCCCGGGGCAGTCGCCGGCAGTATGCCATACGGCTGCTGACGGAGGACCAGGTGATCGCCTTCGATGATGCGCTCCAGGGGCGCATTGCCCAGCACCTGCAACAGGAGGTCGGCGACTTTGTGATCAGGCGTGCCGACGGACTGTTTGCCTATCAGCTCGCGGTGGTGGTCGATGATGCCGAACAGGGGATCACGGAGGTGGTGCGCGGCAGCGACCTGCTCGACTCCACGCCACGCCAGATCTACCTGCAGCAACGCCTCGGCCTGGCCACCCCCGACTACGTCCACCTGCCGGTGGCCGTCAACGCACTGGGGCAGAAACTCAGCAAGCAGAGCCACGCCCCGGCGGCCAATCCGGACAGACCGATCCCGGCACTATGGCAGGCGCTGCTGTTTCTCGGCCAGCGGCCTTCGGCTAAACTCCTGGATGCCGAACTGACCGATATCTGGCAGTGGGCAATCGACAACTGGCGGCTGGCTGATGTACCGAGGCGGCTGACCCTACCTGCAGAGCACCTGGCAACCAAGAGGAACAGCGAGTGAACAGCCCCAGTCGAACGCCATTTCCCGAGGGGATGGAGCCGCTTGGCCAGGCCAGCTGCTCCCACGCCCAGATCTGCGACATGCTGGAGGAACTGCCCATGTTCCACAGTCTGGAACGCGTCGCCGTCGAGCGGCTGGCCGACTATGTCCAGGCCTTTCGAGCCCGAGCCGATATTACGCTGTTCCAGGAAGGGGGGCACAACAGCTTCATGTGCCTGCTCATCGACGGGCAACTCGATGTATTGAAAGAGGACGAGCAGGGACAACAGAAACGGCTGGCCACTGTGCGCAGGGGAAAGGCCATCGGTGAGATGGCCCTGATCGACCAGCAGGCACACTCGGCCACCGTCATCACGGCGAAAGAGAGCACCCTGCTCCTGCTGAGCCGTGACAACCTGTTCCGCATGAGCGAGAAATACCCGCGTCTGGCCTTCACCGTACTGATGCGCATCAGCCAGACCCTGAGCATGCGCCTGCGTCAGACCAGCGGCAAGCTGATCGATTATCTGTAGCAAGATACAAGCTCATCAAAGATACAAAAGGAAAACCGGCAGTGGTAGGGACAAACTCACCGACAAGCTAAGGGTAAGCTTCGCCCTTTCCTCTTTCCTCTTTCCTCTTTCCTCTTTCCTCTTTCCTCTTGTAACTTATATCTAATATCTAATTTGTTACCTTTTGTAACAAATCTTGCTAAGCTAGC
>JBFEUI010000069.1:0-14786 GCA_041547565.1 Thiohalomonadaceae bacterium | reverse complement strand
GGCAGCGAGTTTTATGCCGCGTTCTGGAATTCCATATCGACAACAGGATACTGGCAGGGTGAGGTGTGGAACAGAAGGAAGAATGGTGAAATTTATCCAGAACTTCTCAACGTTAGCACGGTGAAAGATGAGGAGGGGGCAACAGTCAACTACGTAGGGGTCTTTACCGACATCAGTCATGTTAAGGAGTCGGAGGAGAAACTTGATTACCTGGCCCACCACGATCCCCTCACCGAACTGCCGAATCGTCTGCTGTTTCAGGCACGATTGAAACACGCCATTCAGATTGCCCGGCGCGAGGGGCACCGGGTTGCCGTACTGTTTATCGACCTGGACCGTTTCAAGCATATAAATGACAGTCTCGGTCATCCCACCGGTGATGCCTTATTGCAGGAAGTTGCCAAGCGCCTGGTTGTGCGTGTGCGTGAAGAGGATACCGTAGCTCGCCTGGGCGGTGATGAATTTGTTGTGGTCATCGAACAGCTGACCAGATCGCAGGATGCGGGACTGTTGGCGAGAAAGCTTCTTGAAACCTTCAAGCTGCCTTTTGTTCTGGGTGAGCACGAGTTTTTCCTTACGGCGAGTATCGGTATCAGCATTTTTCCCGGTGATGGTGGGGATGTGGATGCCCTGGTGAAAAATGCGGATGCCGCCATGTATCATGCCAAGGAGAGTGGGCGTAACACCTATCAATTTTATACCAGTGAACTGACCGCCTCGGCCTACGAACGGGTGCAGCTGGAGAGTAGCCTGCGTCGGGCGCTCGAACGCGGTGAGTTCCAGCTTTACTACCAGCCCCAGTACTCACTATGTGATGACCGGCTCATCGGGGCGGAAGCGCTGATTCGTTGGGTGCATCCGGAAATGGGGATAGTCTCGCCGCAGAAGTTCATACCGCTGGCCGAGGATAGCGGGCTGATTATTCCTATTGGCAAGTGGGTGCTGGAGACCGCCTGTCGCCAGGTGAAGGCATGGCATGATGCCGGTTTGGAACTGACAACGATCGCCGTGAACCTCTCCGGCCAGCAAATTCAACGCGGTTTTTTAGTCGAGACGGTGAGCAAGGTGCTTGAGGAGACGGGGCTTGAAGCACAATACCTGGAGCTGGAGGTTACTGAGGGATTTATCATGAGTCAGGCGGAAAACGCGATCGCTCTACTCGACAGCCTGCGTGCGCTCGGCCTCCAACTGGCCATTGATGATTTCGGTACCGGCTACTCATCGCTAAGTTACCTGAAGCGCCTTCCTATCGACAAGCTGAAAATTGATCAATCCTTTGTGCGGGATATTCCCCAGGATGCCAATGACGAAGCCATCGTCAAGGCCATTATCGCACTGGCAACAAGCCTGCAACTGAGCACCATCGCAGAGGGGATCGAGTCGGTGGTGCAGAAAGAGTTTCTGCAGCAACAGGGCTGCAGGGAGGGGCAGGGCTACCTGTATAGCCGGCCGGTTCCTGCGGAACAGTTTGAGAGTCTGCTAAGGCAACAGGTAAAGGGAATTTAAACCGGCTTTGACCTAAGCTTGTGGTGTAGCTGCAACTACTAGTGGAGGTGTTGTGTGTACCGCATCCGTTTTCACGGGCGTGGCGGCCAGGGGATGAAAACAGCCAGCCGCATCCTGGGGTCGGCCTTCTTTATCGAGGGGTTTGAGGTGCAGGATGCACCGCGCTATGGTGCCGAGCGGCGCGGCGCCCCAATCTTTGCCTACGTGAGGGCGAGCAGCTCTGCGATCAACGAGCGCGGCATCATTCAAAACCCGGATCTGATTATCATTGCCGACGATACCCTGATCCCGATACCGGCGGCAGGTGTGCTGACGGGTATAGAACCCCGTACCCTGCTGCTTATCAACAGCTCCGAGCGGGAGGTGGTATGGCAACATAGGCTGGCCCTGAAAAACACCATCCTCACGCTACCGGTTGTCGAAAAGACGGTTGCCAGGGCAGAGCTACCCTATATCGGCGCTGTCTGTGCCGGTGCCGCGGCTCAGCTTACCGGCGTGATATCACGGCAGGCACTGGAGCAGGCGCTGAAGAGTGAACTCGGCCATCTGGGAGGACAGGTCATTGAACGCAACCTTGAACGGGCCTGCCAAGCTTACGATGAGATGCTGGCATACAAGGGGCGAGTTGAGGAGGGCACTGGCACCACCGCAGAGAACTATCGTTCACCGGACTGGATAGAACTGCCGTTTGACGAGGCACGCATCTCCTCACCGGCGATACATGCGGCTGCCACCAGCGTACAGGTCAAAACCGGATTGTGGCGTACCCAGCGACCGGTTATCGATTACAGCCACTGCAACCGTTGCTGGTGGCTATGCAGCAGCTATTGTCCCGACGGTGCGATAGATGTCGTCGACGGTCAACCGGTTATCGATTATGACCACTGCAAGGGCTGCATGGTGTGTGTGGCACAGTGTCCGCCTCATGCAATCGAGGCAATACCGGAGCGACTGGCACAGCAACTGTCAGTTGCTGCGGAAACGGCCGGGGAGGGTGGGGGATGAGACGTGCGTTGTTGACCGGCAACGGTGCGGCGGCCTGGGGCGCCAGGTTGGCCGCTGTGGACTATATACCGGCCTTCCCCATCACCCCACAGACCGAGATCATTGAGTCGCTCGCCGGCTGGATCGACCGGGGTGAGATGCCCGGGCGTCTGGTGACGCTGGAGTCTGAGCATTCAATGATTACCGCTGCAGGTGCCGCGGCGGCAACCGGCGTGCGTGTATTCAGCGCAACCTCCAGCCAGGGGCTGCTCTATGCCATGGAGATGATCTAC
Organism: Thiohalomonadaceae bacterium; assembly: GCA_041547565.1. GTDB lineage: Bacteria > Pseudomonadota > Gammaproteobacteria > Thiohalomonadales > Thiohalomonadaceae > JBFEUI01. Next base: position 12,003 of record JBFEUI010000069.1, on the reverse strand, counting down.
ACGGTGTCGGGTTGGCGTGCCCCCTTTGTGCTGGTGAATGTTTCGCGTGGCCTGGCCTCGCCGATCACCCTCGAGCCTGACCACAACGATATCCTTGCCGCACGAGACAGCGGTTTTCTGCAGATTCACTGCGCCACCTGCCAGGAGGTCCTCGATAGCGTGTTGATGGGCTATCGGCTTGTCGAGGACAAGCGGGTACGGCTGCCGGTGATTGTCAATCTCGACGGTTTCTATCTCTCCTTCACCCGTGAGCCGGTGTTGATCCCCGATGCCGAGACGGCTGCCAACTTTGTCGGTAAATACGATCCGGAGAATGTCCGCTTCCGGGCCACTGCCCCTGAAAGCCAGGCCGTGGCAGTGCTGGGCGGCGGACCCTATTCCTATTTTCGTTATGAAACCCACCTGGCGGCACAGGGCGCCTTGGCTGTCCACGAGGAGGTCGCACGGGTATTTCACCAGCAGTTTGGGCGTCATTATGCACCGGTGGAGGGCTACTTCAGTGAAGATGCCGAGTACGTGTTTGTCATGATGGGCTCCTTTGCCACCAAGGCAAGGGAGGCGGTAGACCGGCTGCGCGAGGCCGGCTGGTCGGTGGGGTTGGTCAGGCCGCGTATCGTCCGGCCTCTGCCGCGCGAGCAGCTGCATCAACTGTTGGCAGGCAAGCGTGCCGTTGCGGTGATTGACCAGAATATTTCAATGGGCATGGGGGGCGTGTTGCATGGTGAGCTGTGTTCGGCCCTTTACGGCCAGCCTGATGCCCCCCCCATCGTGGCAAGCTTTATCGGCGGTCTGGGCGGTCGTGATATCCGTACGGAGGAGTTTTTCGAAATTGCCAAAACCCTGCGTCAGTCGGCGCAGAAGGGCACTACTCCCCCTCCAAGACTGCTGTATACGCAAACCGAGTTGCGGGAACTGCGCAAGCTGCAGGCCATCGCACAGGTGGAAAGAGGAGAGCTGGGAGGCGGACATGAGTAGCAAAGAGACGATCATCCGCCGCATCAGGGACCTGCCGTCTAGCCATCTGCTGGGGACGGGGACACCGATGTGCGCCGGTTGCGGCGGGCTGGAGGCACTGCACGAGGCCTACGACATCCTGGGTGAGAAGACGGTATTCGTCAATGCCGCCGGTTGCATGACCCTGCTGTCGGTCTACCCTTTTACCCCGTTTCGCGGCTCCTGGCTCTATACGGCCATGGCATCGGCCCCGGCTGGTGCGCAAGGCATACGTGATGCGCTTGATGTACTGCTGGCGCAGCAGCGCATCGGCAAGGAGGATGACCTGCAGGTGGTGGTCCTGACCGGAGACGGTTCAGCCTACGGCATGGGCCTCTCCGCCACATCCGGCGCGATGGAGCGTGATCTGGACTTTATCTATTTCTGCTATGACAACGAGGGCTACGGCAACACCGGACAGCAGTATTCCGGTGCGACACCCCATGCGGCAAAGACTGCCACGAGTATGGGCGGTGCGGGCTTTGCCGGATACAAAAAGAGCCTGTTCGACATCTGGGTGGCCCACAGGCCTGCCTATGTGGCAACCGTAATCGGGGCCGAACCGCTCGATCTGGCAAAAAAGATCGAAAAGGCCAAAAACACCAAGGGGCCAAGGCTGATAATCGCGCTGTCCCCCTGTCCCACCGGCTGGGACTATGATCCGCAGGAGACCGTGAATGTGGGCCGACTGGCGGTGAAAACCGGTATCTGGCCGTTAAAGGAGTATTGCGACGGCAGGGTGGTACACACCAAGATCCCGCGACAGCGTACACCGGTGGAAGAGTATCTCAAGCTGCAGGGACGCTACCGGCACCTGTTTGAGCCGCACTACAATGCAGCGCTGATTGCGCAGATCCAGGCCAGGGTGGACAGGTACTGGGAAAGTGTAGAGAAGCAGCAGAGCTGAGTGTTTGTGTTATGAGAGGCTACCCGAAAAGTTATTTCCATCGCGGCGGACAGGTGGCGCTGCGCGGCAGCACCATCCCGGAGCACTTCTCACAAATAGTAGAAGATTTTCCCGAACAGGAGGCTGTGGTCAGTCTGCACCAGGGGCGGCGCCTGAGCTACCGCGAATTGGCATTGGCCGTCGATGAGGTGGCACGCGGCCTGTTGGCGACAGGCTTTGGCAAGGGGGATCGTCTCGGTGTCTGGTCGACCAATAATATCGAGTGGCTGTTGTTGCAGATGGCGACGGCCCGCATTGGTGTGGTGCTGGTCAATATCAATCCGGCCTACCGTCTGAAGGAACTCAGCTATGCGATGCAGCGCTCGGAACTGCAGGGGATGGTTGTCATTCCGGCGTTTCGCTCCAGTGATTACGTGGCGATGCTGCTGGAACTGCTGCCGCAGCTGGCGCAGCAGACGCCGGAGCAGTTCAGCAGCGAGGCCTTTCCTCATCTGCGGCGCGTGGTGATTTTCGACCCGGCCGCAGCAAGCGAAACCCCTCGCCCGGCCAGCGGTTTTATGACCTGGCAGGAACTGCTGCAGGCGGCGAAGACGGTTTCTGCCGAGGTGCTTGATGAGTCCTGCGCCAGGCTGGACCGCGATGACCCGATCAATATCCAGTACACCTCAGGCACCACCGGATTCCCCAAGGCCGTGGTGCTGACCCATCACAATATCCTGAATAACGCCTGGTTCTCGGCCCAGGCGATGCATTTTACGGCTCAGGACAGGCTGTGTGTGCCGGTGCCCTTTTATCACTGCTTCGGCATGGTGCTGGCCAATCTGTTGTGCCTGTCCGTCGGTGCCTGCTTGGTACTGCCGAGCGAGCATTTTGACGCCCACGCGGTACTACAGGCCATCGACAGCGAGCGTTGTACGGCGGTGCACGGTGTGCCGACGATGTTTATCGCCGAACTGGAGCATCCGCGCTTCGACGACTATGACCTCAGCAGCCTGCGCACGGGCATCATGGCCGGGGCACCCTGTCCCCCGGCATTGATGCGCCGCGTGATTGAGGATCTGCACTGCAGCGAGATACTGATCGGCTATGGCGAGACCGAGGCCTCACCACTGACGCATTTGACCGACAGGGAGGACAGTTTCGAACGGCGTACCGAGACCGTGGGCTGTAACCTGCCGCACCAGGAGGTGAAAGTTGTCGATACGGACAGCGGCGCGACAGTACCGCTGGGGGAGATTGGCGAGATCTGCTTCAGGGGCTATCACATCATGCAGGGTTACTACGGTGATGCACAGGCGACCGCCAAAGCGGTGGACGGGCACGGCTGGCTGTTTTCCGGTGATCTCGGCACCATGGATGCCGACGGCTATGTGAAGATAACGGGACGGCGCAAGGAGATGATTATCCGGGGAGGGGAGAATATCTATCCGCGCGAGATCGAAGACACCCTGTTTGCCCATCCAAAAGTGTCCGAGGTGGCGGTATTCGGCATACCGGATGACTACTACGGCGAAGAGGTGATGGCCTGGGTCCAGTTACACCAGGGCGAGTTGGCCACGGTCGAGGAGATGCGCGACTATTGTCGGGCAAGGCTGGCCCATTTCAAGGTGCCGAAGCTGATCTGGTTCGTCGAGGAGTTTCCGATGACCGTTACCGGCAAGCTGCAGAAATTCCGCATGCGGGAGCTGAGCCTGGAGAAGATGAAAGGCGATACGTAGCAGGAGGCGGCGGCCGTCACAGCCCGATCTCACGCTTCTGCGCCAGTGAGCGCAGCCTGTTGGCGAGTTCCTCGACCTGGTCGGCGGCACCACTTACCTCTTCGGCGATTGCATCGCTGATCATTTGTGCCAGCTCATTGTATTGCGCCTCGCTAATACTGTCCCGGGCGTCACTGTCGAGTTCCTCCTTAAAAGCCAACACGAGCCTGCTCGCAACTTCCCAGTGGTGGTTTGCCATCGTCGTCTCCACAGTACCTTGTGTATCCATGCCTATAATTTAGCATAGTCATATTTGTGAGTGATGTGGTGCGGGTTGAACTAAGATTGAAGTGTACGGGGTCTGTTGTTTTCTGGTCTGGCATGGTTCTTTGATATGGAGAAATCGCTCAAACGGCAGCTCAAGGCGCTGCATGCGGAATTGCTCGATATGCGCAGTCAGATTGTAAAGGGCGCCAAGGAGCGGCTTGCACAATACAAATCCTGCTACCGCAAAGGGCGCTACAGCAAAAGCGCATGCAATCTTGCCGCCTATCTGGCATTTCGCCAGCAGGATATTCGCCCGCTCCAGCACCAGCTGGCCCAGCTTGGCCTGTCTTCACTCGCCCACGGTGAATCCCACATTATCGCGACAATTGACAGAGTGCTTGATCTGCTGGCCCAGATGATTCCGGCCAGAACCCCGGGAAAAAAGCAGAGTTGCCCGGTAACGGATTTTTCAGAGGGGCCCCAAATTCTGGAAAAACATACCGACCAGCTCTTCGGCAAGCCCCCCGATAAACGATGCACGCGTATTATGGTCACCATGCCGGCCGAAGCGGCACACGATATGAAACTGGTCAGGTCGCTGATGAAACAGGGGATGGACTGTGCACGAATCAACTGTGCGCATGACGATGTGTCGGTATGGAGTGGCATCATCGAAAATGTACGTCGTGCAGAGGAGAAAAGCGGCCGTCACTGTCGTGTGTTGATGGATCTGGCAGGCCATAAGATACGGACCACCGAAGTGCAGTTGGGCGCGCCTGTGCATCACCTTAAGGTCAAAAGGGATGACTATGGCCGCATCATCTCGTCAGCCTCCTTGCTGCTCTACGATGAAAGCAGCAAGGATGTGCTGGAGGAGGGTGAAAATAACGCCCCCGGTTTTGCGCTGCCAACGACACTGCATGGGAAGCTTGCCACCGGTGATCGCCTCGATTTTACAGATGGCCGAGGCAAGGACCGCTCAATTGCCATAGATAAAAAGGATGAGAACGGTTACTGGTTGGCGCAGTGCCATCAGAGCAGCTACCTGGTGGCGGGCACAACAATCAGCTGGCATCGAGCCGAAGCGGATGGCGGCTACCAGTTCCAGGGGGAGTTTTCGCTGGGGGCCTTTCCAGGACAACCGCTTGCCATACGACTCTATCCCGGCGAACCCTTGTTGCTGAGCCGGAACACCCTTCCCGGTATGCCGGCACGCTATGACCATGAGGGACGGCTACTCGCACCGGCGCGGATTGGGTGTAGCGTACCGGCGATTATTGATGACCTTGCCGTTGGTGATCCGGTGTGGCTGGACGATGGAAAAATCGGTCTGCAAGTCGAGGCCATCAGTGAAGCCGGGGCACTGCTGCGTGTCATACATGCCGATCCGGCTGGCGTGCGTATACGTGGCGACAAGGGCATCAATTGCCCGAATACCCGTTATTCTTTACCCGCCCTGAGTGAGAAGGATTATGCAGACCTTGATTTTATCTGCCGCAATGCCGACATGGTCGGCTACTCCTTTGTAGAGACCCGGGATGATATCGAGTTACTGGCGAAGGAGTTGAAAAAACGCAAGGCGGGGGAATTGCCCATTGTCGCCAAGATTGAGACGGAGCGGGCGGTGAATAACCTGCCCGAACTGATTCTCAGCGCCATTGGCCGGCGCCTGTTCGGCGTGATGATAGCGCGCGGTGATCTATCAGTGGAACTGGGCAGCGTTCGCCTTGCCGAGATACAGGAGGAGATTCTGTGGCTGTGCGAAGCGGCGCATGTGCCGGTGGTGTGGGCGACACAGGTGCTGGAGAGTATGGCAAAAAGAGGGGTTCGCTCACGCGCCGAGTTTACCGATGCGGCGGTCGGGGAACGTGCCGAGTGTGTGATGCTGAACAAGGGGCCGTTTATCGTGGAGGCCGTTCATGCGCTCGACAGCGTGCTGGTGACAATGGAGAAACACCAACGGAAAAAGATGCCTCACATGAGCGCATTGGACTGGTGAACTGAAGAGGGTACCGGCGGTGACCCGCTAGCCCTGATTTATGCCAAGTTTTTGCATCCGGCGCCACAGTGTCGTGCGGTCTATCCCAAGCATGGTCGCAGCCACGGCGCGGCTGCCATTGGCACTGTCCAGGGCCTCGACGATCGCTTGTTTCTGCTGTTCCTCATCGGCGTTTCGCACGGTTTTGCGATTTTTAAAACCGACCGAACAGTAACTCTGGATATCCTGTGGCAGACTTTGTGGCGTGACCACCTTGTCGACAGCACAAACCAGGCCGTGCTCGACCGCATTGGCCAGTTCGCGCACATTGCCGGGCCACGGGTAGTCCATCATCATTTTCATCGCCTCGGAATTGCACTGCACATCGGTGGGGTAGCCCCTGACAGACAGCGATTCGCAGAAATGCTTAATGAGCAGCGGGATGTCGCCCGGACGTTCACGTAGGGGAGGGACGCTGATGGGGATGACCGCAAGACGGTAGAACAGGTCGGCGCGAAAATCGCCGCTGTCGACAGCATCACGCAGGTTGAGGTTGGAGGCGGCAATGACACGCACGTCAACCTTAACCGTCTTGTCGGAACCGACCATTTCAAACTGCTGGTCCTGCAGCACTTTCAGAAGTTTTGCCTGCAGGTTGAGCGGTATTTCACTGACCTCGTCAAGAAACAGCGTTCCCTTGTGAGCGGCCTGAAAGCGCCCGGGACGATCCTGTACCGCACCGGTAAACGCCCCTTTGATATGGCCGAACAGTTCGGACTCGATCAGGCTCTCCGGGATGGCCGCACAGTTGACCTCGATAAAGGGGTGCCTGGCGCGGTTGCTCAATCGGTGGATCTGGCGCGCCAACTGGGTTTTGCCGGTACCCGATTCGCCCTGCAGCAGGACGAAGGCGTTGGTCGGCGCGATTTGGTTGATGCGGTCGATGATCTCAAGCAGTTTTGGGTCATTCGATACGATGCCGCTGCTGCCCGACAGTACTGCCTGTAACTGGCGCTCCTGGGTGCGATCGCGAATCACCACCAGGCGCAACTTGCGGTCTGCGTCGACAACCGAGATCAGGCCGCTGTTGAATTCCAGGTAATGGGTGCTTTCGCCCCGTTTGACCGTCTCCTCAAAGCGGACGAAATTTCCGCTGGGTTTGCCTGCGGCATCCACTTCACCCGCATCTATTGCAGCACGCAACAAAGACTTTTGCAGGTTGATGTTTCCCAGTCCCCTGAAGTCTTCTACGGCGTGATCGGTGTCCAGTTCGAGCAGTTCGAGGACAGCCGGATTGTGGTAGAGCACTGCGCCGCCCGCATCGGCAACGATAATGCCCTCATCGACGTGTTCTACGATGGCTTTGATGATTGCAAGGACCGAGTCGAGTGAAGACATTGGCTATTCGTCCAGATCGTGTCTATTTTTGAACTGTTACCCTAATAAAAGGCGTATGCGTTGCGTTGCAACAGTGTTGCAAGTCTGCCCCTCTTGTGCAAGGTAACGTCAAAAATAATAGCAAAAACAACAAGATAAAAAACAGTGCTCTCTGTATTCATAGGTCGTGAAAGGGAGGGGTGTTGCAAATGCAACGCTGCATTTTAAATAAACAGCCGAAAAAACAGTCACTTACGCGATGGCATACTAATTGCTCTTAGTATTGCGCGCACAATAACAAGCGCGTGCGTGAATTCATAATACGGCAATGTAAGGGTGTTTGGGTGTCACAACACAATAACGCAAATAACGGGGACGGTAGTCTATGTCGCTGAGATCCTCTTTTCTCACACAAGCTCTTTTCGCATTTTCACTGGCGCTGCTGTCTCAGCCGCTGCATGCCACGGAACAATATGTAACCGTTCAGCTCAGTCCCTACCAGAGCCATGTGGTGCTGGGGGGAACGGTTGTCCCCGCAAGGCAGGTCACCATTGCCGCGCAACTGCCCGGCAGAGTGGAGTTTATCGCTGGCACAGAGGGTGACAGTTTTTCTGCCGACACGGCGCTGGTCGCGCTGGACGATGATGAGTTGCTGGCCAAACGCCGTGCGGTGTTGGCACAGATGGGCAACGCTGATGCGGCGCTGCGCAATGCCGGCGTACAGTTTACCCGGGAGCTGGTATCCCCCCAGTCCAGAAACACCATGTCCGGTATGGGGCTGCCGGGCATGTTTGACCAGATGTTTACGCGCAACTTTGCCGACATGATGGGTTACCAGAGCCCCGGCATGGAGCGCAGCGCGGACCTCTATTCCCGCAGTACCCATATCGAACAGGCACGACACGCCTTTATGCAGGCCCGCTCACAGCTGGATGAGATCGATGCCAAGCTGCGTGATGCGGTGGGCTACGCACCTTTCAATGGTGTGATCGTCAAGAAGATGGTCGAGGTCGGTGATACGGTGCAGCCCGGCCAACCCTTGCTTGTTTTTGCCGAGGCCGAACTGCTGCAGATCCAGGTGGAAATACCCGCACGCTTGTTGTCGGGCATAGAAGAGGGCGACACCCTTATGGCACGGCTCGATGTGCACAGTACTCCGATCCCGGTAAGGGTGGTGCAGATTTTCCCGATGGCCGATCCAAAGCGGCACACGGTAACGGTGAAGCTTAACCTGCCTGCCGATGCACCCGCCGCGCCGGGCATGTATACCGAGGTGATGGTTGCCGATGTCAATGCACCAAAGGCGTCATTCCCGGTAGTGCCTGCAACTGCGCTGGTAAGGCGCGGCAGCCTGCCAGCCGTATACGTGGTGAATGAAGCCGGCAACACGGAATTGCGCATGGTACGCACCGGTCCGCGCACGGGAGCAGGCATGGTTACAGTTCTTTCCGGGCTAAGCGGCGGTGAGCGCATCGTCGCGGTACCGGGTCCCGGTTTGCGTTGAACCATCCTGTACGTCGACTACTACCGAATAAACAATAACCACAGCATCTGATAATGACGCAGAAGCCAGAAAATCAAACCAACGTTAGTCAGGAAAACAGCGATACGGCCAGCTCCCTGGGCCTGGCCGGCCGCATGGCACGGAGCTTTATTCACTCACCGCTATCCCCGCTGCTCTTCTTTGCCATGCTGGCGATGGGGATTCTGGGGTTGATCTTCACGCCACGCCAGGAGGACCCGCAGATCTCCGTCCCGATGGTGGATATCTTCATCAGTTACCCGGGCGCCTCTGCAGGTCAGGTTGCCAGCCTGGCGATCGACCCGCTGGAGCGGATCATGAGCGAGATCCCCGGGGTCAAGCATGTTTATTCCGCATCCCGTCACGGTGACGGAATGGTGACCGTGCAGTTTGAAGTGGGCGAGCGCCTGGGCCCATCCATCGTCAAGGTTCACGACAAGCTGCAATCGAACATGGACAAGATTCCACCGGGGGTTTCTCCTCCCCTGGTCAAACCCAAGGGTATCGACGATGTGCCGGTTGTTACCCTTACCCTCTGGTCTGACAGCACCGATGACGGCATCCTCCGAGCCCTGGCGCTCGACTTGCTGCAAAGCCTGAAACAGATACCCAATACCGGGCAGGGCTTTATTGTCGGCGGGCGTTCGGAGCAGGTCAGGGTGGAGGTCTATCCGGAGCGTCTTTCCGGGTACGGTATTACACTCGACCAGGTCGCCAACACCATTCGTACCGCCAATAACGAAAAACGCGCCGGTTCGATAGAGAGCGGCAACCGCTACTTCACGATCAATACCGGTTCGTTCCTCAAATCACCCGATGACATAGCAAACCTGGTGGTCGCCATCCAGGGGAATGTGCCGGTGTACGTCAGGGATGTGGCCAGGGTGTTTCAGGCACCCGCCGAAACAACGCAACTGGTGCAGTTTTATACCGGTCCGTCCTATGCCGGTGACAGCGAGGCGGACGGCCTGCCCAGCGTCACTGTGGCACTGGCCAAGAAAGAGGGCACTAACGGCGTAACGGTTGCCAATGCCATTATCGAGAAGGTGGGCACCCTGAAGGGGCGCTTGATTCCCTCCAACGTCAATATCGATATTACGCGCAACTATGGCGAGACAGCGGATGACAAGGTCAACGAACTGATATTTAAATTGTTTGTGGCCACGGCCATCGTCGGTCTGCTGGTCTGGTTCGCACTGGGCATCCGTCCCGCCGTGGTGGTGCTGTTCGTTATTCCCGTGGTGATCCTGGTGACCGTGTTCTCTGCATGGGTTATGGGTTACACCATTGACAGGGTCAGCCTGTTCGCACTGATATTCTCCATAGGCATTCTGGTTGACGATGCCATCGTGGTAGTGGAAAACATCTACCGCCGCTGGCTGGAGAAGGGCGAGATGGACACGGATACCGCCGTTGATGCGGTGCGTGAAGTGGGTAATCCCACCATACTGGCCACCTTTACCGTTATTGCAGCACTGCTGCCCATGGGGTTTGTTAGCGGAATGATGGGGCCCTACATGGAGCCGATACCGGCCCTCGGTTCGGTTGCGATGCTGTTTTCCCTGTTTGCGGCGTTTATCTTTACGCCTTGGCTGGCGATGCGCATTCGGCCCAGCATGGAAAAGCTGCGCAAGGCCGAAGCCAAGGAGCACCAGTTCAATGAAAAGCTGGAGCGGCTGTTTCGCAGAGTTCTGATGCCGATTATCGGCAACAGAAAGCTGGGCTGGGTAACGCTGGCAAGTATTATTGCCGCGTTTTTCCTTGCCTGCATTATGTTCTATACCACCGCTGTGACGGTAAAGATGCTGCCGCTGGATAACAAGCCGGAGTACAGCGTCGTGCTAAATATGCCGGAAGGTACCGCGTTGCCTGTCACGGCAAACCTGACCCACCGCATGGCCGAGAAGGTGCGCCAACTTCCCGAGGTCACCGCGATCCAGAGCTACGTGGGTGCCGCGCAGCCGTTCGATTTCAACGGCATGGTGCGCCACTATTACCTGCGCCAGGAACCGTGGCAGGCAGAGCTTCATGTGCAGTTGCTGCACAAGAGCGAACGCGAGCGTAGCAGCCATGAGATTGCCGTAATAACCCGTGAATTACTTAAGCCGATGGCGCAGGAACTGGGGGCACGAATCACCGTTGTAGAAATGCCGCCCGGTCCGCCGGTACTGCAGGCGATGGTGGCCGAGGTGTACGGACCCGATGCGCAGACAAGGCGTGAGGTGGCGGCAAAAATTACCGAGATCTTCGAGCAGGCCGAGAACGTGGCGGATGTCGACAATTACATGCAGCAGCCCTACGACATCTGGCGCTTTGAGGTGGATACTGAAAAGGCGGTACGCCGAGGCATCTCTGTCGATGCCATCAACCGCAACCTGTCGATGGCCATGGGGGGGTACAAGCTCGGTGACGTGAAACAGGGTAGTGCGCTGGAACCGACCTATATAGTTCTGCAGGTACCGCTCGCCACACGTGCCCAGGTATCGCGGTTTGCTGACATGCCGATACCTGCGGCGGACGGCAGCACGGTACCGTTGGCCGAGCTGGGAGGGTTCTACAAGCAGCAGCAGGATGCGATTATCTACCACAAGGATCTACGTCCTATCGAATACGTGGTGGGTGAAGCGGTCGGGCGTCTCGCCGCCCCCATCTACGGCATGTTCGAGGTAGAAGATCTGCTACAGGAGTACACCACACCGGATGGTCAGCTGCTGTCCGGAGAGTATCTCGGTCCACCGGTTGACGATGGCAAGTCGGCATTTGAGTGGACCGGTGAATGGACCGTGACCTATGAGACCTTCCGCGACATGGGTGCGGCATTCGGCGTGGCTCTGGTGCTGATCTACATCCTGGTGGTGTGGGAGTTCGGTAATTTTATGGTGCCGGCCGTGATCATGGCACCGATACCCTTGACGTTGATTGGAATTATACCGGGACACTGGTTGCTTGGCGCGGAGTTTACTGCCACCTCCATGATCGGCTTTATCGCGCTGGCCGGCATTATCGTGCGCAACTCCATCTTGCTGGTGGACTTCTCCATCAACATGGTAAACAGCGGTGTCGATATCCGCGACTCGGTGGTCATGGCCTGCAAGACCCGTACACGCCCGATCCTGATCACAGCCTTCGCCCTCGTTGGCGGTTCAAGCGTGATATTGACCGATCCCATCTTCCAGGGCATGGCAATCTCGCTGTTGTTCGGCGTGCTGGTCTCCACGCTGCTGACCCTGGTAGTCATTCCCCTCGGATGCATCACCGCGCG
>JBFEUI010000068.1:0-14877 GCA_041547565.1 Thiohalomonadaceae bacterium | reverse complement strand
TGATCGGCCGCCCGCAGCCTCAGCGCTGCATCCCGCGAAGAATCGTGAACTGTTCCAGGAACGGTGTGGTAATCGGTTCGATCTTCTTGCGCATGACCGAACCGACCGCATCACTCACGGCAAAGATCGGAATGAGGATCGCCTCATCGATATGGGCCAGAAACAGCATGGCGCGGATCTCCGGTTCCAGCCCGGGTGTCTCGGCAAGCAATACGGCAAGCTGCTCGTCGGTATCATCGAACAGCGCCTGCACCTCACCCGTAACCTGTTCCATCTCCCGCAACTGCCCAGTGTTGCGGCGCAGGCGGGAAAAATAGCTGCCAACCGCATTGAACAGCGCGCTGACCACATCCTGATCGGCGGGACGGCGCATCGCATCCAGCACCGTGGCGGCAAACGACTGCCCCGGGGTATCGAGCAGCTTGAGCAACATTTGCGCGTAGCGGTTATCCTGCCCGGCCAGTGCTTCCAGTGTCTCGCGATACTGTTCGAGATCGTGGCGCGGTGGTTCATTGGCCATCAACCCGTCCGGCAGGGTCTCCAGGAATCCCACCCGGTAGGTCTTCTTCGAACGGCCGCTGTCCCACAGGCGCTGTCGGGTCTTCTCGTCGATCAACCCCGGCTGCAGCACTAGACGCACGGTGTCGAGCATCTCGCTGTGCTCGGTCTCAAACGGCAGGTGTTCGACCAGGAACTCGGCCAGCACACGCCCCATCTCACCGGCCACCACATTGGAATTTTCCAGCATGCGCCGGGCATACTCGGAATAGGGGGCACACCACCAGGCGCGGCGCGCCAGCTCGTCGGTCAGACCCGGCGAGCAGACCACGGCCATCACCGCCTCCGGCTCGCCCAGTTTCAGCAGGCGGTCAAGCTGTTCGCTGTCGATCTGCCCCATGCGCGTCCAGCGGCGCAGAAAAACCGGATAGCCGCCGGGCGAGTCGAGCACAGCACTGGAGAGCATCTCGCGCACCGCCTTCAGATAGCGGTCGGAGCGGTCATTGGGGTGCAGTTGCACCTTCATCTCCTTGTCGCCCTGCAGGCCAAACACCTCCATGGTGTTCTCATTGATGCGAATGGCCTCGGCATTGGCCACAAGCACGTTCAGGCGCAGGGCGTCTTCACTCGTTAAACTCACAAACTCTTCGCTCCGTTATGCTTGTTTGTAGAAACGCAAAGGAATTTGGAAGGCCATCAATATTCATCATTGCTATGTACCACTCGCCAAAATAAACATAGTTTCTCTGCGTCTTGGCGGCTTAGCGTCCTACGCGCTTACAACACTGCGTTACCTAATTTAACTGTATGCGCTGGCCCCACGGCACCTGCGCCTTGCCTTTAATCAACCAGATCACGGGCAGGTTGGGTTCACACTCGGGAAAACTGCCCTGCGCATCGGTGAAATAGACCAGCAGGTCGGGACGTTGTCCCTGTTGTTCCAGCCAGTCGAACACCGGGGCGAAATCGGTTCCCCCGCCGCCCTTGAACTCGCGCGGCAGCTTGAATTCCTCCCACGGTGCATATTCCCACGGCCCATCCTCCGCCAGCGTCGCATCGCAGGCCAGCAGGGTGATATGCGCATGGGCCTGCCCCTTGATGGCGTTGACCTCGGAGAGAAACTCGCGCATCTCCTCGTCGCTGATCGAACCGCTGGTATCCAGGCCGACCACCACCCTCAGTTCACTGCTTTTCAGGCTGGGCAAAATGGCCTCGCCCTCGCGCCGCGAGGGCCGGGACCAGTTGTAGTCGTCCCGCGCCGTGGCCGTCATGTAACGGGCCAGCAGCATGCGCCAGGGCAGTTGCGGCTGCAGTAGGTGCTCGATCATGCGCGCCAGGGCACCGCCCATCTTGCCCGCCTGCATCGCCTGCTGCGCCGCACCGGCCATGCGCTGTGACCACTGCACCGAAAGCGTCTCCCTCTCTTCCTGGCTCAGCGGCTGCGGTTTGCCAGCACCGTTGTCACGCTGCTTGTCACTGTCGGGACTGGACTCGCTGCTGCCCTTCCCCTCCTGTTCGTCGCTCTGCTCATCGGCACTGCCGCCCTGCTGCTGCTCGCCATCCTGGTTGCCGCCACCGCCGGCACTGCCCCCCTCGCCGTCGCTCTCCTCGTCGTAGACGTGATCATCGTGTGGATTGAGATCTTCATTCTCGTCCAGGCAGGGGTAGATCTCCTCGGCGGTCATCCCCTCGTACTCATTCAGGTAAAGCACATCGGGGCATGGGATCAGCCCTTCACCGATCAGCAGCGGGTTAATGGCAAAGTCGCAGGCCAGATCCCAGCGGTGTTTGTCACGGTGCTGGCGGCGTGCAAAATGCGACAGGGCGCAGTGCATCGCCTCGTGGGCCAGGGCGAACTGGGTCTGCTCGACCGACAGGGCAGCGATGTAGTCAGTGTTGTAGTAGAAGGTTTTGGCATCGGTCGCCGTGGTTTTGCACCAGTTGGGATCGGCCGCCACCATCGGCAGGCGCAGCACCAGCGCACCGAGAAACGGCTTGTCGAGGATCAGGCGCGTGCGCGCCGCACTCAGCTTTGTTTCTATGTCGTTACTCACAATTCACGTTTCGTGTTGATAACGCAACGCACGCAGAGATAACGCTAACGGGTATCATTTCTCTTTGCGCCACCGCGTCTTTGCGCTCTTCTCTGCGTTGATTCTCACAACCCTGCTTACATCTCGTACAGCATGACATCGGCCACTGCCTGGGCCCACGGTGCGAACTCCGGCACGTTGAACAGTTCCTGGCCGATGGCACGGTGCATGTCCGAGACCAGCATGACACCCATCTCGCGCTGGCTGAATTTGCCGGCGTAATCGAGGATACGGCCGTACACATCGGCACCGTTACCCTCCTGTTTTGCCCGCAGGGAGCGTCCCACCAGGGCCGAGGCCACCGCATACTGCAGGTCGATCTCGCTCGGTACCGCCACCTCGTCACCGTTCAGGATGGCGTCGATATCGGGCAGGTTGTCCAGGTTGTCGACAAAGGCCCCCAGTTCAATTCCCGCCGCAGGCCCGACACAGGCCTGCAGGGAGTCAACCAGCAGGTCGGGCATGTCACCGAACTTCTGCAACGCACGGTGCGCGAACTCCCAGGAGCGGGGAGAGGGGAAGGCCACAGGGTTGTGTGCCGGGTCAAAATCAAACAACAGTTCGGGACGGAAACGCAGGAAGGCGATCACCTTCTCGTCGATGCCGTTGGCATAGGCCCAGCTGACCCAGTCATCCAGGTTGGTCTCGACCTCGAAATGGGCAAAACGGTTGGCCAGCGGCGCGGGCATGGTATAGGTCACGCCGCGGTCGCCCTGGCGGTTGCCGGCGGCAAAGATGGCCCAGCCGTCGGGCACCTTGTACTCGCCCAGCCGGCGGTCGAGGATCAACTGATAGGCCGCAGCCGAAACACTGGGTGGCGCCGAGGTAATCTCATCGAGGAACAGTATCCCTTCATTCCCGTGTACCGCCTCATGCGGCAGGATGGCCGGTTCCGCCCACTCGACCACCTCACCGTTACGGAACGGGATACCGCGCAGGTCGCTCGGCTCCATCTGCGACAGCCGGATATCGATCACCGCGGCATTGTGGCGCTGACCCACCTGGCTCACCATCTGTGACTTGCCCACACCCGGCGGCCCCCACAACATCACCGGGGTGTGATGCCCCTCGCGGGTACTGATAAATTCACGTTCCAGAATATTCGATATGTAAGCGGGTCGCATGGTTCTCTCTAGCTGTTCCTGACACAGGGATAAACGCAATATCTTATCAGATTACTCGGGTTTTGGCGAAACATGTCAAGGCCTGCATTTGGCAAAATCGGCGCCATGAGTTGATACTTCTATCACAAAAATCTCGATTGCCGGCCTGTCTATATTTCATCATTCACGCCATCCATATACTCTAGTTATGAACCGAATGAGCCATTTTCATCCCCAATTCATGCCTTCAAGTGAGGAAAAATGAAAAAACTGTCACTCCTGCTTGTCGCTGCGCTCCTCTCGGCCTGTGCTACGACGCCGAAAAGCATCGAGGAGATGCGCGGAAAAAGGGACCAGGAATCGACATGGACGCAAGAGATCATCAAGATCATCCGCTACCCGTTTACCCCGACGGACCGGGCTGCAGTCATTAAGCGCCCGCTACAGGATGTGTATCGTGATATCAGTAAAAATGCCGAGCGCTGCCTGAATGTGGAGGTCAGCCGCACCACCTTCGGTCTGAATGGGAGTATCGTGAACACCGTCAAGTATCATCCAAGCACACGGATGATCAGTGACAGCAGTGCCGAGATGGTGCTGCAGCTGGAGAAGGAGGCACGGCCGCCGATGCCTGAAGGGGGTTATTACATCGTGCTTGCCAACATCGAGACGGTCACCGCGGGGGAGACCCGCCTGACTGTCACCGGCGATTCCTGGGACTATGAGAATATTCGCGAGGCAATCTTCGCCTGGGCCCGGGGCGAACAGCCTCCCTGCCCGGAATTGTCCTGAATATTCAGCCGCCCCGGCCGGCCGCCTCGATGACAAGGTCGGCCAGGCTTGAGGCGGCCGGTAAACGGCGCTGAGGACTTTAGCTTTCCTGCGACTGGGCCTGCTGCTCGGCCACCTGCTTGCGCACCTCGTCCATGTCCAGTTCACGGGCCTGGGTGATTAGCTGCTCGAATTGCGCCCCCATCAGCGCACCGGGCTGGGCATAGATGACAATCTGGTCACGCAGGATCATCAGGGTCGGGATCGAGCGTACCTGGAAATGGGCGGCCAGTTCCTGCTCCTCCTCGGTGTTGACCTTGGCAAAGACAATATCGTCGTGCTTCTCGGAAACCTCCTCAAACACCGGACCAAACGACTGGCAGGGACCGCACCAGGGCGCCCAGAAATCGACGATGACAAAATCACTACCGCCAACCGTTTCATCAAAATTGTCTTTGTTCAGTGCCACTGAAGCCATAGTACTCTCCTAAATCGTCGTTACTGGGTGTCTCGCATCCCAATGGCGGTGTGCTGTACACCGGAATATCGGGGCAATCTTTTTATATTAGCAGTTGTTAATATTTATTTCATGGGTGTGGGATGGCACGGTTTCAACGCTGCCGGTGCTGTTTGCTGGTAAATTGAATGATGCGGCGCCGATCGCGCTTGTCGGGCCGTTTTGCCGGTTTCGGCCCACTCGCCGCCTGCAGCCGACGCTGCTCGGCATGGTGCTCACGTGCCGCCACGCTCGCCTCGGTCTCTTCATAGAGCAGGACAGCCTGACTGGCCGGACCACGTCGGGCCGACAGGCCCTGCACCTCGACCACAAACTTGACCTCGCCCTTGCGGATTTCCAGCGTGTCACCGACATTGAGCGTACGCGAGGGTTTTATGCGGCTGCCGTTAAGGTGCACATGACCACCGTTAATCGCCTCACTGGCCAGCGCGCGAGTCTTGAAAAAACGTGCCGCCCACAGCCACTTGTCCAGACGGACCTTTTCATTCTGGGGGGAGTGCGCCATTACTCGGAGGATTCAGGGTCTTCCTGCTCAGAGTGTTGCTTGATTTCCTGAAAGTAGTCGTAGGGCAACAATGAGTTTTCCACACTGCCGCAGGCGGGGCAGGTCTGCTCGAGCATCACCATTTGCGCATCCGGCTCGTCATAGCGCTCACCGGCAAGACAGACGTAATCGAGCGAGCCCTCAAAATCGCAGCGCAGGCAGGCGCCCCAGGCCTTGTAGACCTTACCCGTTGTCATATCGCATCCTCATCACTCGCATAGAGCGAGTATACAGAAAGGGCGTAGGGCATTAAAACGAAGGGCTGCGAGATTTGGCACTGCGTCACTTTCCTGGGTAAATAATAAAGGGGGGCACAGCCCCCCTTCTCATTATTGGCCCATCTCCAGCAGCATGGCGTTGAGCCGCTGCACAAACGAGGCCGGGTCCTCCAGTTGACCGCCCTCGGCCAGCAGGGCCTGGTCGAACAGGATGGAGGTCAGGTCAGCAAAACGATCACCCGCCTCGCCCTTGAGTTTCACCACAAGCGGGTGCTCCGGGTTCAGCTCCATGATCGGTTTGATATCGGGGGCATCCTGCCCTACCGATTTGAGGATACGCTCCAGGTTGGCGCTCATCTCGCCTTCACTGGTAACCAGGCAGGCCGGCGAGTTGGTCAGGCGATGGGTAATGCGCACCTCCTTGACCTTCTCCCCCAGGCTCTCCTGCACCTTTGTGACCAGTTCCTCGAAGTCCTTCGCCACCTCTTCCTGCTGCTTCTTCTCCTGCTCGTCCTCCAGTTCGCCCAGGTCAAGTTCACCCTTGGTGATCGACTTGAGCGCCTTGCCGTCAAACTCGGTGAGGCTGGAGGTGAGCCACTCGTCGACGCGATCGTACATCAACAGCACCTCGATACCCTTCTTGCGGAAGATCTCCAGGTGGGGCGAATTCTTTGCCGCGGCAAAACTGTCGGCCGTAATGTAGTAGATATCCTGCTGTCCCTCTTTCATCCTGCCGATGTAGTCTTCCAGGGAGACGTTCTGCTCATCGCTATCGTTGTGGGTCGAGGCAAAGCGCAGCAGCTTGCCGATCTGCTCCTTGTTGGCAAAATCCTCGCCCGGGCCTTCCTTCATCACCCGGCCGAACTGCTGCCAGAATTCGGCGTACTTTTCCGGCTCCTTGCCGGCGATACCCTCCAGCAGTCCAAGCACCTTCTTCACCGAGGCACCGCGCATGGTATCGGTGATCTTGTTGTGTTGCAGAATCTCGCGCGAGACGTTCAGCGGCAGGTCACTGGAATCGATCACACCGCGCACGAAACGCAGGTAGTTGGGCATCAGATGCTCGGCGTCATCCATAATGAAGACGCGCTTAACATAGAGCTTGATACCATGGCGCCGTTCCCGGTCCCACAGGTCGAAGGGCGCCCGCTTGGGGATGTAGAGCAGCGAGGTGTATTCCAGCTTGCCCTCGACACGGTTGTGGCTGTAGGCCATCGGCTCTTCAAAATCATGGGCCACGTGCTTGTAGAACTCGTGGTACTCCTCCTCGGAGATATCGTTCTTGGCACGGGTCCAGAGCGCCGAGGCCTTGTTGACCATCTCCTGCTCGGTCGGGGCCTCCTGCTCCTCCTCGCCGGGGACCGCCTCCTTCACCATCATGATGGGCAGGGTGATGTGGTCGGAGTATTTGCGAATAACCGAACGCAGGCGCCAGCCGTCAAGGAACTCATCGTCGCCCTCACGCAGGTGCAGTACCACCTCGGTGCCACGCTCGGCCTTCTCCACGTTCTCCAGGCTGTAGTCCCCCTCACCCAGCGACTCCCAGCACACGCCGTGCTCGGCAGTCAGACCGGCACGACGGGTGGTCACCGTCACCTTGTCGGCCACAATAAACGAGGAGTAGAAACCGACACCGAACTGGCCGATGAGGTGGGCGTCCTTCGCCTGGTCACCGGTGAGCGACTCGAGGAACTGGCGGGTACCCGAGCGGGCGATGGTACCGAGATTGTCAATGACATCCTGACGACTCATGCCGACACCGTTGTCACGCACCGTGATGGTACGGGCGTCCTTATCGAATTCCACATGAATCTTCAGTTCCTGGTCCCCCTCGTACAGGGCATCATCCGACAGCGCCTCAAAGCGAAGTTTGTCGCAGGCATCGGATGCATTTGAGACCAACTCCCGCAGAAATATCTCCTTGTTGGAGTAGAGGGAGTGGATCATCAGGTGAAGCAACTGCTTCACTTCCGTCTCAAAACCCAGTGTCTCCTTATGTGCCTCTACGCTCATCTTTGTTATCTCTCCTCTAAAACATCTATCCAGGGGCAAACTGTGATTGAATGTGGGGTTATTGAACCTGGCTTTCAAGCCATCATCGCAGCAAAGGCTGCGGCAAATAGCCATGGTGGGCCTGACTGTTGGCATACAGTCCCAACGCAGGGTGCATTTTTCCAGTCATTTCAGGGTGATGGGTACCAATCCGGAGCAGGACTGGCCCCACTCTCCACTCTGTGTTTGAATGGTGAAAACAACAGATGATGTCAGGGAAAATGGAAAAGAAAACCGTTGCGACCACCCCCTTTGACGACCAGCGCCCCGGTACCTCCGGACTGCGCAAGCGGGTCGATGTATTCAAACAACCCGGCTACCTGGAGAATTTCGTTCAGGCCATTTTCGATACCCTGCCGGAGCTGAAGGGCCGCACCCTCGCCCTGGGCGGTGATGGACGCTACTACAACCGCGAGGCGATACAGACCATCCTCAAGATGGCCGCCGCCAACGGTATCGAGCGGGTGCTGGTCGGGCGCGACGGCCTGCTCTCCACCCCGGCCGCCTCCGCCGTGATTCGCAAATACAGCCTGGGCGGAGGGTTCATCCTCTCGGCCAGCCACAACCCCGGTGGCCCGCACGGCGACTTCGGCATCAAGTTCAACGGCAGCAACGGCGGTCCGGCGCCGGAGCAGCTCACCGAGGCCATCTACCGCCGCAGCCTGGAGATTGACCGATACTTCATCGCCGAGGCCGAGGCGATCCCTCTGGAGCGCTGCTGCAGCCTGCAGCTCGGCGGCATGGCCGTCGAGATCATCGACCCGGTGGCCGACTATGCCGAACTGATGGAGTCACTGTTCGATTTTGCGGCGATACGCGCGCTGTTCGACAGCGGTTTTCGCATGCGCTTCGATGCCATGCACGCCATCACCGGCCCTTATGCCATTGAACTGCTGGAACAACGCCTCGGCGCCGCACCGGGCACGGTAATAAACGGCGTGCCGCTGCCCGATTTCGGCGGCGGCCACCCGGATCCCAATCTCGCCCACGCCGAGGAGCTGGTCGCCGAGCTGTTCGGCGCCGACGCACCGGACTTCGGTGCCGCCTCTGACGGTGACGGTGACCGCAACATGATCCTGGGCAACAATTTTTTTGTCACCCCCTCGGACAGCCTTGCGGTAATCACCGCCCACGCCGATCACGTTCCGGGCTACCGGGGTCGACTCAGCGGGGTGGCCCGTTCCATGCCGACCAGTGCCGCAGCTGACACGGTGGCCGAGGCGCTCGGCATCGAATCGTTCGAGACACCGACCGGCTGGAAATTTTTCGGCAACCTGCTCGATGCCGGGCGCATCACCTTCTGTGGTGAGGAGAGTTTCGGCACCGGCTCCGATCACGTGCGCGAGAAGGACGGACTGTGGGCGGTACTGTTCTGGCTGAATATCCTGGCCAGTCGCCGCGAGGCGGTGGCCGACATCGTCCGGGAGCACTGGGCACAATACGGACGCAACTACTACACCCGCCACGACTACGAAGGGATCGATGCCGAGGCGGCCAAAGCGCTAATGGAGCATGTAGAGATGCAGTTCGCCACCCTCCCCGGCAGCACTATCGCGGATCGCACCGTGCGTTATGCCGACAACTTCAGCTACACCGATCCCATCGACGGCAGCACCAGCGAAAACCAGGGACTGCGTATCGGTTTCGAGGACGGCTCACGGATTGTCTATCGCCTGTCAGGTACGGGCACGGTGGGCGCCACCCTGCGCATCTATATCGAGAGCATCGAAACGGATCCGGCCAGGCAGTCGCAGGAGACCCAGCAGGCACTGGCCGCACTGATTGAAGCGGCCGCTGCATTGGCCGAGCTGCCCCAGCGCACCGGACGCGACCACCCTACCGTCATCACCTGAACATTACACATTCACAGGCAGGTACTAGATTTACAGGTAAGCGCACAACGTCATAGCACACAGGGGGCACCGGCCATGCAATACGTCAAACCCTTCTCGGAACTTGGCATTGGTGATGTGCCCATTGTCGGAGGAAAAAACGCCTCACTGGGAGAGATGTACAGCGCGCTGAGCGGTGAGGGCATCAAGGTGCCGAACGGTTTTGCCACCACGGCAGAGGCCTTCCGCCTGTTTATCGAACAAAACCACCTCAACCAGCGTATTGCCGCTGCACTGGACGGTCTGGATACCCACGATGTCAGGGCACTGGCAAAAACCGGCACGCAAATCCGCCAGTGGATTCTCGCCGGGCAGCTGCCCCAACAGCTGACCGAGGAAATCACACAGGCCTATCGCACCCTGGAGGCCGAGTATGGCGACAACACCGATGTGGCGGTGCGCAGCTCGGCCACAGCGGAAGACCTGCCCACCGCCTCCTTTGCCGGTCAACAGGAGACCTATCTCAATATCCGCGGCAGTGACGGCATCCTGGATGCCTGCAAGCGGGTATTTGCCTCCCTGTTTACCGACCGGGCCATCTCCTACCGCGTCGATCAGGGCTTCGACCACATGGAGGTCGCCCTCTCCATCGGCGTGCAGCAGATGGTACGAGCCGACCAGGCCGCCTCCGGGGTGATGTTCTCCATTGATACCGAAAGCGGTTTTAATGATGTCGTCTTCATCACCTCCGCCTACGGCCTGGGGGAGAACGTGGTGCAGGGGGCGGTCACGCCCGACGAGTTCTATGTCTTCAAACCCACACTGGCCGCCGGCAAGCGCCCCATACTCAAACGCCATCTGGGCGACAAGGCGCTGAAGATGGTCTATGCCGATTCGCCGCAAGGCGGCTCGTCCACCCGCAATATCGAAGTCAGCCCTGAGCAGCAGCAACGGTTTTCCATTACCGACGAAGAGGTGCTTGAACTGGCCCGCTACGCCGTTGCCATCGAGAGGCACTACGGGCGGCCGATGGATATAGAGTGGGCCAAGGACGGACGCAGTGGTGAGTTGTTCATCGTTCAGGCGCGACCGGAAACGGTCAAGTCGCAGGCCGATGCCAGTAAACAGGAGGTGTATACGCTGAAAAGCCGCGGCGAGGTGCTTATCAGCGGCAAGAGCGTCGGCCAGAAGATCGCCGTCGGCAATACACGCGTGATCCTCAAGGCCGCCGACATGCACCAGTTGCAGGCCGGCGAGGTGCTGGTGACCGACATCACCGATCCGGACTGGGAACCGGTGATGAAAATCGCATCGGCCATCGTCACCAACCGTGGGGGACGGACCTGTCACGCCGCCATCATCGCCCGCGAACTGGGCATTCCCGCCATTGTCGGTACCGGTGAGGCCACACAGGCACTCGAATCGGGACAGGCGGTGACCGTCTCCTGCGCCGAGGGCGATACCGGCAATGTCTACGCCGGACGGCAGGCGTTTGACATCGACTATATCGAGATGGGCGGCACCGGGCACACCCGCACCCGCATTATGCTCAACCTCGCCAATCCCGAGCAGGCGTTTGAGGCGGCGCGCCTGCCGGTCGATGGCGTCGGTCTGGCACGGCTTGAATTTATCATCAACAACTCGATCCGCATCCACCCACGCGCTTTGCTGGAATATGAACGGCTGAACCAGGACGAGCAGCAGCAGATCGACCGCATCACGGCCGGTTATGGCGACCGCGAACGTTTCTTTGTCGAGCGACTGTCCGAGGGGGTCGCCACCATTGCCGCCGCCTTCTACCCCAAGCCGGTGATTGTCAGGCTGAGTGATTTCAAGTCCAACGAATATGCTTCGCTGATTGGCGGAGAACACTTCGAGCCGGAAGAAGAGAATCCGATGATAGGCTTTCGTGGCGCCTACCGTTATCCCTCACCGGAGTTTGCCAAAAGTTTCGCGTTGGAGTGCCGCGCGCTGCGAATGGTGCGCGAGGAGATGGGGCTGGATAACCTGGCAGTGATGATTCCCTTTGTACGCAGCGTCGAGGAGGGTGTGCGCGTCCTCGAGATGATGGACACCCAGGGACTGCGGCGCGGTGAGACCGGACTCAAGGTCTACCTGATGTGTGAAATTCCGGTCAATGCCCTGCTGGCCGATCAGTTCCTGCGCCACTTCGACGGCTTTTCCATCGGCTCCAACGACCTCACACAGCTTACCCTGGGCGTGGATCGTGATTCAGGCCTGATCGGGGGCCTGGACGAACGCAATGAGGCCGTGCTGATGTTGATGAAGATGGCCATTGAGGCCTGTAACCGTAATAATAAGTATGTCGGCATATGCGGCCAGGCCCCATCGGATTTTCCGGAAATCACCGAATGGCTGGTTGAGCAGCATATCGACTCAATCTCTCTGAACCCGGACAGCGTGCTAAGGATGAAGCAGGTGATAACCGATATGGAACAAAAACAATAATAGTGAGCTGAACAGCGATGGCGATAATCAGTTACGAACTCAAACGCGATGACGGCAGCGCCTACAGCATCGATATCGATACCGAGCGACGCTATCGCCCCGACTCATCAGTGACCGACGATCACGCCGCCTGGACACGCCTTGGTAACAACCGCTGCCCCAACTGTCCACTGCCCCCCGAGCAGCACCGGTTTTGCCCCGCGGCCGTGGATATCGAACAAATTGCACGGCAGTTTGGCGGTACGCTATCAATCGAGCGGGCCGATGTGTGGGTGCATACCGACACACGCAGCTACTTCAAGAACTGCGATGCCCAGACATGGATTAACTCCCTGTTCGGCCTGATACTGGCCAGCGGCGGCTGTCCCCTGTTATCACAGCTCAAACCACTGGCGCAGATTCACCTCCCCTTCGCCACGCTGGATGAGACCGTGCACCGGCTGGTAGGCACCTACCTTATCAACCAGTACCTGCAATACCGTGCCTCGACTGCGGAACCGGACTGGGATCTCAAGGGCGTCGCCGAACTCTACAGCAGCCTGAAAGAGGTCAACATCCACCTGATGCGCCGCATGCGCGAGGCCTCCAGCGAGGATGCCACGGTCAATGCACTGCAGACCTTTGTCTCCATCAGTTCGCTTGTTCAGATGGGGGTCGATGATATACTGACCCGCCTGCCCCGCCTGTTAAAAGGTCAGATGGCTGCCGATTAGCTCCCAGCCGCATCGAGTCAACAACAGCACGCCATGACAATCAAAAAGGTCACCGTCCAGCAACTCACCCCGGGCATGTTCATCCATGACCTGAACTGCGGCTGGCTGGATCACCCCTTTGTCCGCAACCAGTTCATGATCGACTCCATGTCAGTGGTGACCAAGATCGCCAAGCAGGGCATCCGTGAGGTCTATATCGATACGGCCCGGGGGCAGGATATCCCGGATGCACCCAGCAAAAAAGAGGTAGACCAGGCGCTGGAGGAGACCATCGACCATGTCATGGAGCATGCGCCACCCGAGTTCATCAACACATCGTTTGAAGAGGAACTGGCACATGCCCAAACGGCCGCCAGCGAGGCCTCCCGTGTCGTCACGGATATCATGGATGATGTACGCCTCGGCAGGCAGGTCGACATCGAACGGGTCGACGGTGTGGTCGACGCCATGGTCTCTTCAATCCTGCGCAACAAGGATGCCATGTTGAGCCTGGGACGCATCCGCAGCGCCGATGAATACACCTTCCAGCACTCAGTCAGCGTCGCGGCGCTGATGATCGCCTTTGCCAAGGACCAGGGCAACGATCACGCCAAGGTGATGGAGATCGGCACCGGCGCCCTGCTGCACGATATCGGCAAGATGAAAACACCGCTGCAGATTCTCAACAAACCCGGCAAACTCTCCGACGACGAGTTCAACGAGATGCGCAAACACGTGGTCTTCAGTGACGAGATTCTTCGCGCCACCTCCAGCATCGGCGCCGATGCGCTGGCGGTGGCCGCACAGCACCACGAGCGCTACGACGGCAGCGGCTATCCCCGCGGTCTGTCCGGCGAACAGATCAACCACTTCGGCCAGATGGCGGCGATCGTCGATGTCTACGACGCCATCTCCTCCGATCGCGTATACCACAAGGGCCAGGAACCCACAGCGGTGCTGAAAAAACTGGTGGAGTGGAGCAAGTATCACTTCAACGAGGTACTGGTACACCAGTTTATCCGCTGCGTCGGGATCTATCCGGTCGGCACCCTGGTACGACTGCAAAGCGGTCGGCTTGCGGTGGTGGTAGAGTCAGGCGAAAAGGGCCCTCTGTACCCTATTGTGCGGGCTGTTTTTGACATTAAACACAAACGTTACATCACACCTGTCGATATCGACCTGTCAAACCCGACAAGCAAAAGCGGCGATGATAAAATTGTCTCCTACGAAAATGAGGCACAATGGGGCATACGGCCCCACAAGTTCATTAGCTGAATTACGCTATACCAACGAGCACTTGCTCGATTGCCAGTGAATGTATCCGAGCTCTTATATGCTGCTGAAGACAAAATGCGCCCTGCCGTTTCTTCTCCTGACACTACTCGTGTCACCTGATGTGCCAGCCGGCTGGGATCCGACCCGCGATGCGGCCAAACCACAGGCACAGGAGCCCGAGCAGGAGCGTACCGCCGAGGAAACCATTCGCCTGTTCCGCCAGAAGGATGCGAAGATGAAGGTCTTCTTCGACAAGGCGCACGGCTATGCGGTGTTCCCGACGGTGGGCAAGGCGGGAATGGGATTTGGCGGTGCACACGGCAAGGGTAAGGTGTTTGAAAAAGGCAGGCTCATCGGCACCACCAGTCTGACCCAGGTCACGTTTGGTCTGCAGTTTGGTGCCCAGGTATACAGTGAAATCATCTTCTTCAAGGACAAGGCGGCCCTCGATGACTTTACCGGTGGCAATTTCGAGCTGGGGGCGCAGGCCTCGGCTGTTGCCGCAACTGCCGGCGCCGCAGCCAATGCCGAATACTCGGACGGGGTGGCCATCTTCACCATGAGCCGGGGCGGACTGATGTACGAGGCCAGTGTCGGCGGCCAGAAATTCAATTACAAGCCCATTAAGTAGGGCTTCTGTGAAATTCGATCAGTTTGACTGATTGGGTCTACAATTAAACGAATAAGTTCTTTACGAGGGGAACAGCACATGACTCTGCGAAAACTCCTTTGTGGTGTGGTTCTGGGACTGGTCAGTACCGTCGTGCTCGCCGCTGATAATGACGACACAACGACCACCTACAATTTCGGCGT